>SKXQ01000137.1 GCA_007128315.1 Spirochaetaceae bacterium
TCCGTACCGCTCGATTCCAGCTTTCGCTGTGAAGAAGCGTCACTTGCCCTGCGGCAGCTGTTTCATCTGCTTGCACATCCCGACTCCCGGCGTTCGCCGGCCGACCCGCGACTCGACAGGGCCAGACAGCGTGTGGTGCAGCGGCTTGCGCATCCCTGGACGGTCGACGAGATGGCCGCGGTTGCATCGCTGTCGCCAAGCCGCTTCAACGTGCTCTTCAAGGCACACTATGGTCAGAGTCCGAACCGCTACCTTATTCAGGCGCGTATCGACCGGGCCAAAGCACTGCTTCACGAAACGCGCATGAGCCAGCAGGAGATTGCCGATGCGCTCGGATACCGGGACGTCTATTTTTTTAATCGTCAGTTCACGAAGGAAACGGGGATTCCTCCGGGGCGGTGGCGGGACGGGTCGCGGTAACCCGCCCGACCGCCACAGCCATAGGGTGCTATCCCTTGATCGCGCCGATCATGACGCCACCCGCAAAGTATTTCTGCAGGAAGGGGTACACGGTGAGAATCGGAAGTGTTGAAACAATAATGGTTGCGTATCGGATGCTTTCCGACAGACTCACCATATCGTCTCCTCCCATTCCCTGGGTCATGGAAGCCAGGTCGTTAATGATCAGAATTTCTCTCAGGACCAGCTGAAGAGGAAAGAGCGACCGGTTGCGAATAAACACTGATGCCCAGAACCATCCGTTCCACAAGCCGACTCCGTAATACAGGATCATGACGGCAATGACCGCTTTGCTCAGTGGCATTACAATTCGGGCGTACACCGTGAAGTGTCCTGCTCCATCCATTCGTGCCGATTCTTCCAGCGACTCGGGTATAGCCTGAAACGATGTACGCATGATAATCAGGTTGAACGCATTTACCGTGAACGGCAGCACGACCGAGAGCAGGTTGTTCATGAGTCCCAGATCTCTCACGAGAAGAAACATCGGGATCATTCCACCCTGGAAGAACATGGTAAAGGTAATGAAGAACATCGCCGGGTTTCGCAGACCGAACGTTTTTCGTGACAATACGTACGCACCGAGTGACGTCACAATCACCTGCAGCGGAATACCGACCGTCAGAATAAACAGCGTGTTCTGATACCCCATAAGGATATTCGGATTACGCATGACTGCGTGGTATGCTTCGATTGAAATTCCACCTAAAGGCCAGAGCAGAAAGCCGGAATGCCGCATCAATGCACGACCGTCACTCAGAGAACCTACAAGGACGTGCCACATCGGGTACAGGGTCATAAACGCAAGAGCGCCCAGCAGCAGATAATTGAAGACCTGGAACGTGCGGTATCCTTTCGACTCCCGAACTCCCTTCGAGCGAAGTGGCCTGGTTCCCGTTGGCCCCGGATTTCTTTTTTTTCTTGTCGGTACAACAAATATTGTGCTCATGCGTGGTTACCATAGACTCGTTTCGCTGTATCGCTTGCTGAGACGGTTGGCCAGCAGAAGCATTGCGAAGTTCAGGACGGAGTTGAAAAGCCCGACAGCAGTACTGAAACTGAAGTTCATTTCGAGCAAGCCGGATCGGTATACAAAGGTCGAAATAACGTCCGCGACGCTGTACGTCGACGGGTTGTACATAAGAATGATCTTCTCGAAACCTATGGTGAACATGCGACCCATTCTCAGAATCAGAAGGATAATGACCGTACTCTGTATTCCGGGGAGCGTGACGTGCAGGGTCTGTTTCCAGCGGTTTGCACCATCGATCTTGGCTGCTTCGTAGAGTTGCGTGTCGACTCCTGACAGGGCTGCCAGGTAGATAATCGAGTTCCAGCCTATAGTCTGCCAGATCTCGCTCGTGACGTACAAAGTCCGAAAGTATTGTGGAAGCTGCAGAAGAGGGCGCCGTGCAAATCCCATGAGGACACGTATATCGTTAATGAGTCCTGATGTTACGGTAAACTCTCTGAGCAGGCCGATAATCACGACGAGCGAGATAAAGTGAGGCAGATACGTGATGGTTTGAATCGAGTTCTTGAACCATCTGTTCTTTATTTCGTTGAGCAGGAGTGCCAGAATAATGGGCGCGGGAAATCCAAAGGCCAGGGCAAGCACGTTCAACAGAACCGTGTTTACCATGAGTCTTTCGAAATACACACTGCGAAAAAAGCGGATAAAATGTACAAAACCGACCCAGGGGCTTCCTGCAAAACCTCTGGCAGGGCTGTAGTTCCTGAACGCAATGGATGCACCGTACATCGGAATGTAATGGAAGACGAAAAAATACACGACCACGGGAAGAAGCATGAGCAGGAGCTCTCTATCCCTGACAAAGCCTGTTCTTATTCGGGTTTTCAGCTTCATTGATCGCTGTGGCTTCAGGTTCATTTGATGGTATCTCCTCAAACAGAACGCGAGGGATGCAGCGCATCCCTCGCGTGTACTGCAATATCTATCGCTCGTTGAACCGGGCCAGGGCAGCCGTCTGGATTTCGATGGCTCGATCGATACCCATGTTGTTGATGTTCTGCACGTAGCGGTCAAAGGTATTGAGGTTCTCGATACCCATAACGTAGCGGACACGCATCTCGTCGCGATATGTGTTGATATCACTCATAATCTGAGCGAGCTCACTGCTTTCTTCCGGGGTTGGTGTTACCGGAGGCATTCTATGCCGCTCCACATTGGTAATCGACCAGTTTGCATTCGCCTCTCTTTGCTGCTCGAATGTGAATCCGTACTGCTCGAAGTACTCTGCTCGCTGGACAAAGGGACCGTTGTAGGACGATCGGACGTACATGCCCATCGCTTCCGGTCTGTTCATGTTGGGGTTGTTGAAAATCAGGTCGGTATATGTGGGGTATCCGTCGATCCATTCGAAGGATTCGTCCTCGATACCAAAGTTGAACAGGACGTTTCCTTCTTCGGAATAGGCGTAGTCCATGTAGCGCAGAATACCGGGTATGTCCCGGGCGTTCGGGTTCACGTGGGCATGACCTGCACTCGACTGAATGGGGAAGTCCATCTGGCTGAACATCGGAATGTCGCCGCGGTTCAGGACGGGATAGCGAACACCAACAAAGTCATAGTCAGGGTCTCCACCGACTACTTCCAGCCATACACCAAGGCGGGATGCTGCGAAGCCCATGGAAGCACCGGATTCTCCGGTGGTCATTTTTGCAGTAACCTGCTGTCGGTCCATTGACTCGACGTTCACATCCAGGAGGCCGTTCTCGTACCAGCGGGCAAAGGTTTCGAGGAAATCTCTGTATCCCGGTTGAATCGGTCCGTATTGCACGTCTCCGTTGTCGTCTATGTAGAAATCAAAGTTCACTCCGAACGCACCGACAAACGTGGCATTCTGGCTGTTCAGCATACCTGGTTCGTAGGTAAGCGGTGCCGAAGCACCCATCTCGTCCCGGAACAGAGTCAGCATGGTTTCCCAGTCTTCAATGGTTTCCGGCATATCCAGTCCGAGCTCGTTGAGCCACGACCGGTTTACGACTGGACCAAAAAAGACCATGAGGGACTCGTGGCCGCGAATGAAGGGAAAGCTGTAGTATCTGCCAGTGTCGGTGCGGGCCAGACTTGCTACTTCGGGATTCTCCTGGTAGTACTGCCAGAGATTGGGAGCGTATTCCGGTAGCAGGTCGGTCAGGTCAAGAACGACACCATCATCGATCGCCTTTTCCGGGCCTCCGGGATAGGAACCAACGATGTTATACTCGAAAATGTCGGGCAGTTCTCCGGATGCGACCATCAGGTTGAACGCCTCGGTATCCTGTCCAGCCAGCGGATGCTGATAGACCGGAGTGACGTTTGTTCGTCGTGCCAGTTCCTGTGCCAGCTCGGTTTCACCGAAATTGGTTATGACCTGGGTCAGGGACGCGGTTATGTTCATGTGGTAGGAGTATGACGCAGGGCCGGACGGATCCTGAGCCTGTTCACCCCGTCCTCCACCAAACGCGGCCATAGAAACGAAGATCGACAGTGCGATCACAGTGGTAATCTTTTTCATCTACGATTACCTCCTTTAGGTAGGTGATGATTCGACAATTCTATGAGCGGGTCGGAAAATCCGTATATGAACAGTTTGTGAAAACCATACACAGTTTCGGCACTGAGGCTGAGCTGGTCACATATTGTTCATGCCGAAAAAAATTGTCCATTGAGAGATGAGGATGAACAGTCGAAAAACGGCTGTTTATGCTTCCGGTTTCCCGTGGAGAGTCCGGTATTGACCGGGGGTAACCCCGGTGTGGCTCTTGAAAAAGCGAATGAACGCGTTCGAGTAGTAGTATCCGACCTCGTCGGCGATTTCCCCTACACCTTTGTCCGTTTCCAGGAGCAGTTTTTCGGCGGCTGCAACGCGCACCGTATTTATGGCTCGTGAAACGGTAATACCTGTTTCTTTTTTGTACACGCGTGACAGGTATGCGGGTGTTACTCCGAACACATCACCGATTTTTGAAACATTCAGGTTCATGTCCGAATAGTTTTCGCGTATGTAGGTATCGATCCGGTTGGTTCCGCTTGCAGACTGTGTATCCGATTCCAGATCCGAGTAAACTTCGCAGGCAATACTGACGACTTCCAGTACGATCTCTTTCATGGCATCGAGGGTATCGGCCTTCATCATTCTCTGTATGGGATTGTTCTGGTTAA
>SKXQ01000085.1 GCA_007128315.1 Spirochaetaceae bacterium
ACTGGTCGCCCAGAGGGCAATCTGCAGAGGAAAACTTGACTCAAGACCCGGGATAAGCCAGGTCAGTAATCCGGTGGCGAGTGCACCTGCCCCGAAGAAAAAAATAACGAAGCCGGGGACAAGAAACTCCGACCCTATCATCAACAGTCCGGCGAGTAGCCAAAACAATGGAACGAAACCCATGCACCGTACCTCCGAAGCCCACTACACAAGCTACTTCCACCACCGGCAGGTGTCAACTGAGACGGGCGTCCTCAGCATCAGATCTGTTCGGCGAGTGTATCCGTTTCGTCCCCTGCGTAGAACTCCTGAAGGGTTTCGAACGCGAGCTTTCGCGTTTCGTGATCGTCTGCGACCAGCCCTTTGCGATTGTAGAAGCGCTGGAAGCGGTTGGTTCGCCTCGGGCAGCGGAAATCGAAGAGGATCCAGGGACTGATACCCTTGATGTAGGGGCACTTCACGAACTCATCGATCTGTCGTTCATAGATAGCCCGCTGCCGGTCCTCGGTAAAGAACTCGTCGGTACTGCCGCGATGGCCCACCAGCGCCCCGCCACCGAACTCGGTAATTACAACGGGTCGATCCAGGTCGCTGTTGGCCAGCATGGCCGGGAGCTTCTCGTAATCGGGGTCGTACCAGCCGAAGTACTCGTTTATGCCTATGAGGTCGAGGTGTTCGGCGAGGCGGTCTGCGATGCGGTTTTCGTGGTGGTCGGTAAGGCAGGCGGCTGACACGAGGCGGGTAGGGTCAAGCGTCCGTGCGACGTCAACAAGACCCGACATGAAGGCCAGTCGCTCATCGCTGTCAGGGTTTTCGTTTCCGACCGACCAGACGACGACGCTTGCCCGGTTGCGGTCCCGGAATATGAGCTCGGAAAGCTGGTTCTCCGCATCTGCCCGCGTGGCGGGGTTTGCGAAATCTATCGCCCAGTACACCGGAATCTCCTCCCAGAGCATGAGGCCCATTTCGTCGGCGATCTGCGCTGCCATGCGGCTGTGCGGATAGTGCGCGAGGCGTACGAAGTTGCAGCCCAGGTCAAGGGCAGTCTCGAAATCGCGGCGAATCTCTGCTTCCGCGTAGGTCTTTCCTGACTTCGGGTCATCCTCGTGCATGCTCACGCCGCGGAAGAACACCGGTTCACCGTTCAGAAGTATCCTCCGTCCCTCGCGTTCGATGGTCCTGAAGCCGATGGCTTCAAAGATAGCGTCTGTTTCGCAGTGAATCTCCACATCGTAAAGCTTCGGATTCTCCGGGGACCAGCGAACAGGGTCTGCTTCCAGGCTGATGGCTCCGTACAGACGCCCGGAAGCGGGTTTCGGCCGTCCTCCGTCCCCGAATGTTGCCGCGATTTTCGCTGCCTCGGGGTCGTAATCCGCCGGTTTCAGCGGGATGTGTACCGAAATGTCCAGTTCGTCTATGCGCAGATGCACGGAATCGGGCACCGGATCGGGGACGGAGGTTGCAAAACCGGCCGAATCCATCGCCTCGGCGGCACCCACCCCCGCAGCGTCGGCCGGGCTACCCGGGATCGTGCCACGGAACGCATCCACCTGCACCGAGACGGAGATTCCTCCGTCCCTCTCGAGGGCGACCGTGCAGTTGCGGATAAAGGTCTCCGGCACGCGAACGAGTGCCACGTCCCGGTAGAGGCCGCCGTAGTTGAACCAGTCGGTGTTGCTCATGGGAACGCGGTCGTCGCCGCGGGTGTTGTTCGCAACGACAAAGAGGCGGTTGCGGCCGCTGTTCACCAGATTGGTGATTTCCACGCTGAAGGGGGTCGACCCGCCGCGGTGAAACGCGATCTGTTCGCGGTTCAGGAACACGTAGCCGTCCTGGGCGACGCCTTCGAATACCAGGAATACGCGTTCACGGGGACGGAGGATTATGTCGAAGTTCCTGACGTAGCACGCAGACCCCTCATACCACAGATATTCGTGATCAATGAGGTTCCAGCACGAGGGAACCGGGGTCTCTTCCCAGCCTTCGATGTTAAAGTCGGGAGGGCCCGCGACGACCCCCGGGTCCTCGGCTCTCTCCTGCCACCAGTTTGCGCGGAGGGCGGTATCGTAAGGGTCTATGCTGAAGGTCCACAGACCCGCGAGGCTTTCTGTTTCACGGCCGGCGGTATCAATGAGGTCTGCAGCCTGGCGTTCAGCACCGGTATAGCGGTCCCGGTAGTTACGATCGTGAATATTACCCTGAAAAATCCGTGGCTTCTGCATGGCACAATCATACAGGCTCAAGCGGTTTTACACGAGGCGTCCATCCTCAGTCCAGCAGCATCTCGTCAACGAGCTCCATGGCCTGCGTGAACCGTTCTTCCGGTGTGCCCGCAAGAACGCGCACGTCCACGCCCTGTTCGGCGAGAAACTCGAGTGTCCGGGCGAGAACCGGCAGTCGGGCGGGGTCGTATACGGTGGCGGTGCCCGCGTCCTTCGGTGGATTAATGAGGTAGCGATGACGCGCCCATTCGCTTAACGGGCGGGGATTCGGCGGCTCGCCGAGGCTTGTCCGGTCCGCGTCAGGAACTCCATCCGCCCCGGGAACCCCGTTACCTTCGGCCATAGCTCTCAACCGCATCCATACGTGCACCGGATCGGTGGCGCTCAACAGGATGCGGTCGGCCTGTTTGGCGATCGCGTTTTCGGTCGCGATCTGTGCGCGAACGGCAAAGCCGGGGTCGATGGCGTTGCTGCCGGTGCGTTCGGCGTGATACGCAAGATAATCGCCGGCGTACACGGTGCGGAAGTGGTCCGCGAGGTGCTCGAGAAGCGCGTCACTCTCGCCCGGCTGCTCGCTCAGGACGTACACGCGGCGAGCAAAATAGGGACGCACGCAGCTCGGAATAAAGGGCCATGAACCCATGGGGTTGCGTCTGACCATGGTCGCGCTTACCGGGAAGGCGCGTCGGGACGGATCCACCGGTATATAGGACGCGTCGAGTTCCTCGGCGAGGCGGAAGCCGTAATCTTCGCTGGCAAAGACGTAATCGACCGGACCCGCGTAGCGAAGAACGGCATCTGCCCAGATCTGGTAGCTGCTCGGGCTTCCCTTGCGCGCTTCAGGATTCTCCTCGGTCATGTGAAGGATATTGATGTTCGGAAACATCTCTTTCATCCATGCAAAGCGCAAGGCGCCATCGATCCCGTCCGACCGCATGGTGCAGACGAGCACCGACAGGCGATCGACGCACCCCGCGGCGAAGTCGAGCAGATAGCGGTGTCCGTTGTGTGGTGGCATGAATCGTCCAATGACGACGCCGTGACTCTGTGTTCCGTCTTTCATGGGTCTATGAGGCTACTACGGGTGGATATCGGCCGACAACGTCTTTCTTGCTGCCCGAAAGCACGGTAGAATGGATCCATGGCTGGCAACATGAAACCGGTATTGGGGTTCGATCTTGGCGGGACGAAAATGCTCTGCGGTCTTGTTGAAAACGGCCGTACGGTCACGGCCCGTTACAAGAAAAAGACGAAGGAAATTGACAAGCCGGAGGACCTTGTGGATCGCATGGTGTCCTGTGTGGAGGGCTGTCTCAAGGAGGCCGGAATCCGCGCAAAGGATGTTGCTGCCCTCGGGGTTGCTGCCCCGGGTCCAGTCGATCTCAAGACCGGTACACTTCTCAATCCGCCGAACCTTGGCGTACAGGAATTGCCCCTTGCAAAGCTGCTTTCCAGAAAGCTGGGGGTTCCGGTCGTGCTCGAGAACGACGTCAATGCGGGTCTCTACGGCGAGTTCGTCGCCGGAGCCGCACAGGGGTTTTCGCACGTGGTCGGCCTGTTCCCGGGTACAGGACTCGGCGGAGGCATGATTCTCAACGGTGAGCTTTATTACGGTGTTTCCGGAGCTGCCGGTGAAATCGGTCACATGACGGTTCAACCAGGCGGTCGCCTGTGCGGTTGCGGGAATCGAGGGTGCCTCGAAGCGCTTGCTTCGCGCGGGGCCATGGCTCGTGAAGCAGCCGTGCTCGTCGCGGCGGGCAAGTCACCGACCATTGCGAAGCTGGCAGGCACCGATATCTCGAAGATGAAGTCAAGTGTGTTCGCCGATGCAATCGACGCGGGCGAAGAGGCGGTGATCGAGCTTGTGAATAACGCCGCGTGGTGGCTCGGCCTGGGCATGGCGAGCTGTGTGAACATCTTCAATCCTGAAGCCATTGTCATCGGCGGCGGTCTCGTCGAAAAGCTCGGCAAGTCCTACGTAAAGGTGGCAGAGGCGTCGATGCGGGAACACGCGATGGCTGCGATTGTCAAAAAGGTGAAGGTCATCGCAGCAGGTCTTGCCGACGACGCGGCGGTCATCGGAGCAGCGGCAGTCGCCGCGAAAAATCTCGCGCTGAACGCGGCGTCAGGGAGTCGCGAGTGAGTCGTGACCGCCTTCCGCTGGCGAAAGTCAAAGGCGAACCGGCTTCGAAGGGTCGCACGGTTGCCGTCGTGGATATCGGCTCATCGGCGATCCGGGTAATTGTTGCCCAGGTTCACACCGACGGCACGTGGAAGCGTCTTGACCGAGCACAACGGCCCGTTGCCCTCGGCAGGGATGTCTTTACGACCGGGCTCGTCGGTCGCGAGGCTATGCTTCAGACAATTGAGATACTGCGCGGTTTCCGCGAGATGCTCGACGGGTGGGACATCGAACCGCGCCATATACGTGTCATTGCAACCAGCGCCATACGGGAAGCCCGCAATCGCGATACCTTCATAGACCGCATGTTCATACGCACAGGCATGCGCATCAACGTCATCGAAGGCGTCGAAGAGAATCATCTTACCTATGTCGCCGTACAGAATGCGATCAATCATATGCGGCCACAGTTTGCCCGGTCCGGCGCACTGATTCTCGAAGTCGGCGGTGGTACGAGCGAGCTCATGATCCTTAACCGGGGCAAAATGGTCAGTGCCCACAGCCTGCGCATCGGCACGGTGCGCATACAGCAGCAGATCCATCCTGGCTGGGATACCGCCGAACAGATCGAGAGTTACCTGCGTGAGAATGTACGCGTTACGAAGGAGGTTCTTGAAAGCGAGTTCGACCTGAGCCGGGTGCGATTCTTTGTTGCCGTGGGCGGTGACGCGCGTGTTGCAGCCCTGCACGCAGGTAAGCGGCGCGAGGAAGATTTTATGACGATCACCCGTGAGGCTTTCAGTGAGTTTATCGCGGGGCTTCAGGAACTGAGTATAGATCAATGCGTGGCCGAGCTTGCGATTACCTACCAGGAGGCCGAGGCGCTGATCCCAGCGCTCCTGGTCTACAAATTCTTTCTCGAGGTCACCGCAGCCGAGTATCTGATCGTGCCCGACGTGAGCATACGCGAAGGTGTGCTCATGACCTTCGCGCTCGGCTCCAACCGCATGGTAGAGACGCAGTTTTACTCGCAGGTCATTGAAAGCGCGTTGAGTCTTGGCCGGAAGTACCATTTCGATGAACCGCACGCGCGCCATGTCGCGAAGCTCGCACTCGAGCTCTTTGATCAGATGACCGAGGAGCACGGGCTCGATGAGCACGCGAGGCTTCTGCTCGAGGTTGCCTGTCTCCTCCATGATATTGGTAACTACATACGATCGAGCGGTCATCACAAACACAGCCAGTATATCGTGGCGAACTCCGAGATCTTCGGCTTCTCCCGGGAGGACATTCGTATTATCTCGAATCTCGTGCGCTATCATCGTAAGTCGACACCACAGGCCAGCCATTCCCAGTTTGCGGCGCTTCGACGCGAGCACAGGCTCACTGTTCTGAAACTTGCATCATTTCTGCGGGTCGCCGATGCGCTCGACCGAAGTCACAGCCAGCGGGTTGATTCGATCCGGATTGAAATCGCCGGCGCCGATCTTCTGTTGCACGGTGAGTACTCGGGAGATATCACCGTGGAGCGCTTCGGTGTGCAGCTGAAAGGTGATATGATGGCGGACGCATTCGGCTACACGGTGAAACTCATATGACACAGACAACGCAGTACGGACGGCAGCCTCGCCCGGAAACAGACAAACGATATTTCAACCGTGAACTCAGCTGGATCGAGTTCAACGGCCGCGTACTGGAGATGGGACTCGATGAAAACATCCCGGTGCTCGAACGCCTGCGCTACCTCTGCATCGTCGCGAACAACTTCGACGAGTTTTTCATGGTCAGGGTTGCCGGGCTGAAACGGCAGATTCACAAGCAGGCTGGAGTGTCGGGACCGGATGGTATCAAGGTGCGCGAGCAGCTGCGGGAGATATCACGGCGTGTTCACGAGCTCGTACGGATCACCTACGAGTGTCTTCATGAACGTATCTTTCCCGCTATGGCGAAAGCGGGGATTGTCGTGCGCCGACCGGAGGACTGGGACTCCGAGCACAGGTCCTTCGTGGCACAGCT
The DNA here is from genome assembly GCA_007128315.1 of Spirochaetaceae bacterium. Classification (GTDB taxonomy): domain Bacteria; phylum Spirochaetota; class Spirochaetia; order DSM-27196; family SKKC01; genus SKKC01. The sequence continues at coordinate 6,361 of SKXQ01000085.1, forward strand.
GTTTCGCGAGCAGTTTCTCCCGGTGCTTACTCCGGTTCGGTGTCGCAGCGACGAGCCCATCCCTTACGCCGGAAACATGCGCCTGTCGGCGGCGTTTCTCCTGAAGCCGCGCAGAGATACCGAGTTTATCGGAACCGACGGTGATGAAGCAGCCGGGGCTGAACGCATAGCCCTGGTGCAGATTCCGCCGGCGCTTCCGCGCGTGATCTTTATCCCGGACAAGCGGAGCAGCACCACCGTCTCGTTTATAGAGGACGCCATCATACAGCACGCCGAGGCGCTCTTTCCGGGGTTCACGGTCTCCGAGCATCTGGTCTTCCGGGTCACCCGGGATGCAGATTTCTCCGTCGACGAGGAACGGGATGAAGACTTTGTACAGGCTATGGAGCAGGTGCTCGAGCATCGGCAGTTCTCGAACCCGGTTCGGCTTTCGATCAGCGGCAGGAGTGAGCGCCTGCGAGCGCTTTTAACTGCGGCGCTCGACGTTCACGAGGAAGAGGTCTACGAGATCTCCCAACCGCTGGATCTGAAGGCAATTATGGACCTCGCCGATATTGAAGGTTTCGACGACTATCGCTTCGAGCCGTGGCCGGTGAGCGAAAGTCCGGCGTTTGACGCCGACGAGTCATCCTTTGAGAGTGTGCGGCGCGGAGACGTGCTCCTGAGTCATCCATACGAAAGCTTCTCGCCGGTCGTACGCATGGTGCGGGAGGCTGCCGACGACGAAAAGGTCCTCGCGATAAAGATGACGCTCTACCGTACCAGCGGTTCGAGTCCCATCGTGAAGGCCCTCGCCCACGCCGCCGAGCAGGGCAAGCAGGTCACCGCGCTTGTAGAACTCAAGGCCCGCTTTGATGAGGGTCAGAACATCGAGTGGGCCGAACGCCTCGAGCGTGCCGGTGTCATCGTGGTGTACGGAGTGGCGCGCCTGAAAGTGCACGCGAAAGCCATGCTTATCGTGCGGCGCGAGACCGAAGGAATCAGGCGGTACGTTCACCTGGGAACCGGGAATTACAACGAAAAGACCGCCACCCTGTACGGGGATCTCGGACTTTTCACCTGTAACGATGAAATCGCCTACGAGGTCGGTCAGTTTTTCAATGCCCTGACCGGCTATTCGGCGATTCCCACCTTCACCCGGCTGCAGATGGCTCCGTTTACCCTCAAGCAGCGCATCCTGCAGCTTATACAGCGCGAAACGATACGCGCCCGAAGCGAGGGTGGAGGCCGCATCGTCGCGAAAATGAACAGCCTTGCCGACACCGAGGTAATCGACGCTCTTTACAACGCGTCGCGTGCCGGCGTGGAAATCGAGCTGAACATCCGCGGAATCTGCATGCTCGTTCCGGGTGTGAAGGGTATGAGCGAGAGCATACGGGTGGTCAGCATTGTGGACCGCTATCTCGAGCACGCGCGCATTTTCTATTTTAACAACGGCGGAAACGCCGAGGTCTACCTCTCAAGCGCGGACTGGATGGTGCGGAATCTCGACCGGCGGGTTGAGCTGCTGTTTCCGGTCGAGGATGCAGCTCTGCGTGCCCGGATTCTGCGCATGCTTGAGTTTCACATGAGTGACAACACACACGCGTTTGAACTGCGCTCCGACGGCTCGTATACCCGGCGACAACCGTCCGGGAGCGATGAGCGAATTAACGCACAGACCGAACTCCACCGTATGGCCCGGAACGCGCGATCGTCGGTTGACGCTGCCTCCCCGAGCGTACTTCCGGTGCGGCGTAAACCACCCGTGAGGAGCAGATAGGCGGCCCCGCCATTCATCACGGTATGCGACGTTCCACATTTCTCAAGGACATGTTCACAGACAGGGTCTTCTTTGCGACCCTTTTTACCATAGGCTGGCCTATTGCGCTGCAGCACGGTCTGGTCACGGCTCTGAATCTGCTCGATATCCTCATGGTCGGACAGCTCGGCGAAGTGCAGATCGGATCGGTGGCACTGGGAAACCAGATCTTTTTTCTCGTCATGCTCTTTCTCTTCGGCATCGGCAGCGGATCGGCAGTCTTCGTTGCCCAGTACTGGGGCAGACGTGACATACCGGGTATTCGTCGCAGCCTCGGGCTCGCCATGCTCATCGCCGTACCCGGGAGCCTCATCGCTGCAGCCATCGTGACGGCGGCCCCCGCTTTTCTGCTCGGTTTGTTTACGACGGATGATGAAGTCATCGCGCTGGGGATCGGCTATGTACGCATGGTGGCGCCGAGTTACCTCTTTACCGCGCTGACGGTCGTACTTGGGTCCGCGCTGCGGGCAAGCGGTGAAGTCAGGTTGCCGCTTCGCATGACCATCATTGCTCTTGGAATCAACGCCCTGCTCAACTACGTGCTGATTTTCGGTGTTGGCCCGTTTCCCGCTCTGGGCGTGCTTGGGGCTGCAGTCGGTACGACCGCGTCCCGCGGACTCGAGGCAAGCCTGCTGATCGGCGCCATGATCAGACGCAGGCATCCCCTTGTCGGACCCTTCCGTGACTACCTCGCCACCACCCGCGCGCTGACCAGACGTTTTCTTACCATAACCTCGCCGGTGGTCATCAACGAGATACTCTGGTCGGGTGGCATGACCATGTACACGCTTGTCTACGCCCGCATGGGTACCGCACAGCTGGCCGCGAGCAATATCGCAGAGACCGTCATTCGGCTGACCTTCGTGATCTTCATGGGCTCGGCCGGCGCTGCCGCAGTCATCCTCGGCAACGATATCGGAGCCGGAAGCACTGGAAAGGCGTCCCGCGACGCACATCGTTTCATCATCCTTGCTCCTCTTGTCGGTGTCGGATTCGGCTTGCTGCTTGCCGCCGTGTCACCGCTTGTGCCGCTTCTTTACCAGGTCAGCGAATCGGTCAGAAGCGATGTAACCCGCATGCTTCTGGTTATCGCCTGCGTGGTACCGGTCAAGTCGCTGAACCTGCACGGCGTTGTCGGTATCATGAGAAGCGGCGGCGACACCCGTTTTGCCATGGTTACCGAAGGAGTCATGCTCTGGGGCCTCGGTGTGCCGCTCGCCGCGGTAACCGGGCTGGTCCTCGGATGGCCGATCTATGTCGTACTCGCAGTAGTGCAGGTCGAGGAAATCGGCAAGTTCATCCTCATTGTCCGTCGCGTGATTACCGGACGCTGGATTCATCAGGTGACCGATCACGATGACCTTGCCGCGGATGCGATTTCGGCCTGAATTCCGACGCTTCGTTGTAATTTGACCAATCAGGGACTACAATCTGAAGCATATGAAGCACATACCTGTGGTGCGGGCACTACGTGTTCCCGCGCTTGTCGTCAGTACAATATTCGTGTTCGTCGTTGCCTGTGCCACGGTTCCGCCTGCTCAGCAGGAGGCTCGCGTGGAAGAGCTTATCGTGTTCGTGAACGCCGCAGAGGCCGAGGCGCTACTCGAGCAGTCAGGCCGTCCGTTTCTCCTCGACAGCGAAATCATCGAGCCCTCGAATGACGTCTACGTTATGTGGCGTAACATGATTGCTGCAGGCTGGGCGCTTCCCGGCGGGCAGATCATTGGCATATCGCCCGTGACCGAACATACGGCGGCGAGCTACGGTAGCGGGCTCGAAATGGAGTCTTTCTTCAGTCGACGGCTGCCTGAAGGATCGGCGGTCGTGCGGGTGCAGACCCGTCAGGCCACCTGGGACCTCCTGCTGGGAGGACAGCGTGACGGAATGCCTCTCATCTACGGAATACGGGGGCCCTTATGAGACCACGATACCATGGTGCAGCTATAGTCGCGATTCTGATTCTCATTGCGCCTTCGCTTCTTGCGCGGGACGCAGAAGCCGTCTACGTCGAAGGCTTTCCTGAACTGCGCAGTGCCGCGGGTCGCCTGAACGACCTGTTCTTTGGTGACCCGGTTCGCGGTGGTGACAGCGTCATAACCGGCAGCGGTGACGTTGTGGAACTGCAGCTGGCCAACGGCAATTCCATTACTGTGTCTTCGAACTCCGTATTCAGTCTCCAGGATTATGATGACGGAGGCGAGACCCGTACCGGCTTCTCGAACAGCCGGGGTGCGGTCACGTACCGCTTTAACGTGCTGACCGGTCGACAGCCCCGCATACAGAGCGCCAACGCCGTCGCCGGGGTCCGGGGAACCGTGTTCACCGTATTCGCGGGAGACGACGGGTCGAGCCTTTTCCTCGTGGAGAGCGGTCGCATAGCCGTTACTGCGCAGGGAGAAGAGGTGGAAGTCGGCGAGGATTTCGCTGTCGAAGTCCGCACCGGAGAAACCCCCGGGGAACCTTTTGAGGTACTCCGAGGCGCTATTGACTTCTCCGGCTGGAACGGCGGCCGGCAGGAAGCGCTTCTCGCGAACCCCGTCGCCGCGGCGGAAGGCGCCTACCGGCGCATGCATGAACTCGTGCGGGAGCTCAACACGGCCGTCGCGGAGTACACGCCGCTGCAGCGAGAGCTCGCCGAAGCGCGAGCCGAAGCGACCCGGATATTCGAGTCGGATGGCCAGGAAGCTGCCGACGAGTTCCGGGAAGAGGTTGTGCGGCCGCTGGAGCGGTCCGCACCGAGACGATACTTGAATGTCCGCTACTGGGCGCTTTCGACCATGAGTCTGCGTCGCCACGTGTTCGGTCGCATGTACAGCCTGCTCAAGTCGACCTATATTATGGAACCGAATCACCCCGACTGGCTCGCGTATCGGGCCGTGCATGATCAGGCGCTGGCACTCTTCGACGAGGCTGTCGTACCATGGCTTGTGTCGGCTGATATCTGAAAAGGGAGTACGCAATGAGCATTAGAAGATACACACCAATGATTTGGAAGGTCCTGACTGTTGGGGCTCTCGCTGCGGTAGTTTTCGCGGGATGTGATCTATTCGGGTCGGTTTCTATTGACGCGCGGATCGCCAGCTTTCTGGACGATTTAGAAGCAGAGAACTACGGTTCGCAGGTCGCAAGTCATTTTCATTCGAGCGTTACTACGAATGTAAGCGGTAGTGCCGGACAATGGGAGTATTTTAATCCGTCGGAAGCATCGCGATATACCTGGGCGAAGCAAAGTGAGTCTTCATCTAACGAGTATGGTGGTACCACCCGTGTACCAGGTACATTGACCATTGACCTGACGACTGGTGGTACCGATGGTCCTAAACCTCTTGTCTTCTACATGAAGGTAGAGGACGGGGACTGGATGATTCGGGCAATTGACGATGGCGGAGACGACGTCTTCATTTTTAACATCCGCTAACATAGACCGCAACGTCGAACATTCTGGCTACCGGCTGTATCGCCGGTAGCCTTTTTTTGGCTGCTGTGGCACTTTTAATCTGGTTCCCGGAACGCCGGCTTCGATGCCGCTGTCCGAATATTTGTATACACAAAAGCTTGATCATCGTTCGCCGGACCGCTATTCTACTCAACGAGGTGCTGTCTATGTCGACCGTTCGTGCTGCCTTCCTGATGTCTTTAGCTCTCGTATTTGCCGCGTGTCAGAACACTTCCGAAGACGCGGCTGTTGCTGTTGATGCGTTCCGGCGGGACTTCCTCGCGGGCGAGCTTTCGTGGGACGACGTCCTCGCACGTGCTGCCGACGAGGGTGAAGTGGAGTTCTTCCACTGGGGTGGGAGCGAGGCGCTGAACGCGTGGATGGAGTCATCGGCGCGGCCGGCGATCGAGGCCTTCGACATCAGTCTGAATCTCAGGCGAAGCGACACGGGCGATGTAGTGAACCTGATTCTGGCCGACGACGCCTCCGGTCGGGGGCTCGGGCGGGGTACCGTAGATCTGGTCTGGATAAACGGTGAAAACTTCAGGACGCTGCGGGATCGCGGATTGCTGTTCGGAAGTTTTGCATCGCTTCTCCCGAATGCGCGCTACTTTTTCCTTGATCCGGATGACCCACGCTCGAGTGTAAACCTCTTCGACTTTGGCACCCCGACCGACGGTGCCGAGATGCCCTGGGCGGCATTTCAGTTCATTTTCCGCATCGATACGGCAAGGATCTCACCGGAGGAGGCTCCGGTTTCATTCGTGGAACTCGAGGACTGGATGCGGGAACACCCGGGCCGTTTCACCTACGTCGCACCGCCGCACTACATTGGCACGACCTTCGTACAGACGCTTATGTATGAAATGAACCCGGACGGAACGTCGTTCGAGCCCTTTCTCACCGACCCCGCAGACGCTGATCCGGTGGACCTCGCGAGACTCATGGAGCCGGCGTTCGCCTGGCTCAGGCGGGTGGAACCCTTTGTTCTCGGGGGCAGCGGTCAGGACGGCAGACCCGGGCAGCCGATCTATCCTGCGACGGCGTCGGCGCTGCAGTCACGATTTGTGAGCGGCGAGGTCGATTTCGACATGGAGTTCGGCGTCTACGACGTCGACCGCGATATACGCTCGGGTCTGTATCCGCAGACGGTGCAGAACATCATTTTCCCCGAAACAGGCATGATCACCGACAAGAGTTTTCTTGCCATCCCGTCGAACGCCCCGAACCCGGCGGCGGCACTCGTGGCAGTGAATGCTCTTTCATCTCCCGAAAGCCATCTCTCCAAGCTCGTGGAAATCGGGTATGCTCCGGGGCTTGATGTACCGCTGCTCGACGCGGCCATGCAGGAACGATTTGCCGACGCCGCACCCGATTTAAGGGGCGTCCCGGCTTCCGACCTCGCCGCTCGGGAGGTGCCGAACGTCAATGCCGGCCTGGTCGATATCATTGATGCGGTCTGGCTCGAGTACATCGCAGAGCGGTCAAGCCGCGCGTTCGTCGATATCGTCGAAGAGTCCTGGAGGTCTGCCGTTGAATAGGCGGTCAGGGAACACTCGTGCCATCCTGCTCGGTCTGGCCCCTGCAGTCCTCACACTGCTGCTGCTCTTCGTGGGGCCGCTTCTTCTTGCACTTGTGCAGAGTTTCGGTCACGCGCCGATGTTCGGTTTGCAGGAGTTTCCGACTGTCCGGTTCTACCGCACGGTCCTCGGGTCGCGCAGGTTTCAGGCTGCGCTCTGGTATACGCTGTATTACGCGCTGGTTCCGACCATCCTTTCGACGGTCGCCGGTACAGCGCTCGCGGTGGCAGCTTCGGTACGTATGCGAGGTTCACGATTCCTGACCTTTTTCATCCGGCTCCCGCTGGTAGTGCCCTACCTGGTCGGTGCTGCCCTCGTGGTCGCGCTGTTCTCAAACGGTGGTCTGATAGCACGACTTCTGTATCTTCTCGGAATGATCGAAGCCACTGGCGATTTCCCCCGGATTCTGTTCAGTGCCGGAGGGTGGGGGATTATGCTGGTGTATCTGTTCAAGCAGGTCCCCTTTGTGTTCATTGTCGTGCTGTCGGTGCTCGCCGGCATGGGGCCGGAATATCGCGAGGCGGCCCGGACACTCGGCGCCGGCCCGTGGCGGGCTTTCCGTCATGTGGTGCTGCCTCGTATCATGCCCGGAATTGTGACCTCATCGCTGCTCGTGTTTGCGTTCAATTTTCAGAGCTACGAGATACCCTATCTGCTCGGGGCAAGCTACCCGGGCACGCTCCCGGTCGAAGCGCTGCGGCGGTATCAGCTCCCGAATCTGCAACGTCGCCCCGAAGCCATGGCCTATGTCATGGTGATTACCGCTTTTTCGGGGGTCGTGCTGTTCCTGTATCTCCGGGCATACCGGCGGTGGGAACGATCACGAGGCAGCCTGTGAAGCGTCAACGGTATTTCGGGCAGATCGCTCTGGTGCTTGCCGCCGCGCTTTTTGCGCTTCCCTTCATTCCGCTCGTTCTCGCCTCGTTCTCTTTCCGCTGGCACTGGCCCGACATTTTCCCCTCAATGTGGATGTGGGAGGCTCGTGGTACGACCCCGTTTCCGGTCGGCTGGGATTATCTGTTTTCGCCGGTTTCCGGCCTCGGTCCGGCTTTTCTGAACACGGTCGGAATCGGTCTTGCGACTGCCCTTCTGGCGACGCTCATCGCGCTGCCTGCTGCGAGGGTACTGGCCCGCTACAACTTTCCCGGAAAGGAGGCGGTAGAGTTCTTCCTGCTCGTGCCGGTGATCGTTCCACAGATCGCAGTTGGTATTGGCATGCTGATGCTGTTCATACGTCTCGGTATCACCCGGAGCTACGTGGGTATCGTGCTGGCACATCTGGTGCCGACGGTGCCCTACGCGGTGCGTATCCTGACATCAAGCTTCCAGAATCTCGATATTGCCTACGAGGAACAGGCACGGACCCTCGGGGCGGACCGGATTTCGGTGTTGCGCTTTATCGTCCTGCCGCTGGTCATGCCGGGCTTACTGACGGCCCTGTTCTTCGGTTTCCTCATCAGCTCGAATGTCTTTCTGCTGACATTTCTCATTTCAGGGGGGCGTATTGAGACGCTCCCGACCCTGCTGTTCCAGTTCATCGAGTCCGGGGCGCCGCTGGATTCGACAACCGCGGGTCTGGTCCTCATTGTGTCGATTCCCGGACTGGTATTTCTCCTGATTTCCGATCTGTTTGCACGCGACGGGCGGAGCATAGGCAGAACACCGGTTACCAGCGTGACGATCCCCCAGGGATCGGGAGGTCCGGAGTGACACGGGTACACATAGAAGGCGTCAGCAAGAGCTACGACGCGCATCCGGTTCTACACGCGCTGGATCTGATGGTGGATGCTGGATATTTCTTTACCCTTCTCGGTCCGAGCGGGTGTGGCAAGACAACGCTCCTGCGACTCATCGCGGGACTGCTTGATCCCGACGCCGGTGATATACGCTTTGACGGTGAGTCTGTGCTGTCGAGGCCACCGGAGGGTCGGAATATCGGAATGGTGTTTCAGCAGCACGTGCTGTTTCCGCACATGACGGTGGAAGAGAACGTTGCCTTCGGGCTTCGCATGCGGGGCACAGGAATCCGGGAGGCCCGTCCGAAGGTCAACGAGGTTCTTGAGATGGTGCAGCTTGCCGGCTATAACCGCAGGTTTCCCCGGCAGCTCTCCGGGGGACAGCAGCAACGGGTGGCGCTCGCCCGCGCGGTTGTCGTCGATCCGGTTCTGCTCCTGCTCGACGAGCCCCTCTCGAACCTGGATGCACGCCTGCGCGACGATATGCGGGCACTCCTACGCTCCGTACAGCGCAGCCTCGGAATAACCACGATCTGCGTGACGCACGATCAGACCGAGGCAATCGAGCTCTCGGATCGCATGGCGGTGATGTTCGACGGGAAGATAGCGCAGGAAGGCAGTCCGGCCGAACTGTTTGAACAGCCGGTGAGTGCGATGGTCGCTGAGTTTCTTGGTTCGACGAACCTGCTGCCCGCCCGCCTTCTCGACCGTTCCCACGCCGAGACGTCTCTCGGACCCGTGCATGTCCGTTCCTGCCCGGATCAGCTCTACGCGGCACAGGAAGACGTGCTGTTGAATATCAGATGTGAGCACATTGCGATTCTACCGGCCGTTGAGGACGCTGAAGCGCCGTCGCTCGCGCGTCTTGCCGGGAATCACGTGGCGGCCGAGGTTGTGTCGTCGGTATATCGGGGTGGGCTTGTGTTCTATCGCATGAACGTGGATGGCACGCCTCTGTCGGTGATCGATCGCTCAGACCGGCAGTTTGTTCCCGGCGCCCGCGTTGTGCTGCGTATTCCCCCCGAGCACGTGTCGGTAATCCGGGATGACGCCCGGACTTTCAGTTCCTGAGCACCCGGTGTGCCCAGAGCATGCGCCACGCGATGCTCAACAAAGCGGCGCCCGCACCGAACCACGATGCGACGATTGTCGTCTGCGGCCATAGAATGATTACCGAGTACAGCAGCATGGTCTCCGCCCCCTCGATCACGCCACGCGGCATGTTTACCGACGTCGTCTCCGTTGTCGAAGCCGCCCGACGTTTCTCAAGCAGCGCGGCAAGGTAGCTCCACGAGGTTATATTGACGTAGAAGAAGGCGATCATGACGAGTACCGCAAGGCTCGTGTGCGGATCAGCCAGGCGCAGGGCAAGGCCTACCGGTATGGCCGCGTAGGTTATGACGTCGGCCATGATGTCGAGGTACCCGCCGTAGTCGCTCTGCTCGCCGCGCTCCCGTGCTACCTCCCCGTCGACTCCGTCGGCGAGGCGGTTCGTCGTCCACAGGAGGAAGGCCGCGATGAGCGGGCCCTGCAGGGCGAGCACGACCGCTGAAGCGAGGCCTGCCACGAGCCCGAGGACAGTCAGCTGCACCGGTGTCAGGATGCGGGCGAGAAGACGAACGGAGGGCACGAGTATGCGCGCCTTGAGAAGACGGAGCTGCCGGTCAAACACGCGGGTATGGCCGTCTCAGACGAGGTCGCACGCCTCAGCGGGCATCCAGTGAGCAGCTTTGCCGCGCCACTTTACGTTGCAGCCTATGGGATTGGTGACCGGGACAGACACCTCCTGTCCGCTCGTCACCTCCGCAAGCGCTCGATCCAGGTCGTTGACGGTAATCTGCTCCGCGAAGCGCGGCTGGTCGACGCCGCGGCCGGTATATACGAGTTTTCGTTCCTGGTCGAAGACGAAGAAGTGCGGGGTCCGCAGCGCACCGTAGGCGAGCGCAGTGGTCTGTTCTGCGTCGCGGAGGTAGACCCACGGGAAGTTGTAGGTTTTCATGCGTTCAACCATGTGATCGAAACTGTCCTCGGCGTTGGTTTCCTCGCTATTGGCATTGATGCCGACAAAGGTCACCCCTTTATCCGCGAAGCGTTCAACGGTTTTGCGCGTGACCTCATCGGAACCGATTACGAAGGGACAGTGGTTGCAGGTGAAAAATATCACCAGGATCGGGCTGTCGGCGAAGTCCGAGAGGCTGTAGTTCTGCCCGTCGGTCGCCGGCAGCGTAAAATCGGGTGCCGCCGCACCAGTTTCCAGGGTAAAAGCCATGTATGCCTCCTTGTACGGGAATAGTGTACTCGTGTGTTTGCCCTTGAGGCTACCCGTTTCGCAGCAAAGTCGGTACCTTAGCCGGATAACCATGCAATCCACGACACGCGTACTTATTCTGCTTTCATCCGCATTCGTTGCGGCCACACTAAATATACAGGGTTTCATAGGCATGATGCCGCTGATACAGCTTGACTTCGCGATCAGCGCAGCTGAAGCGGGTCTGTATACGAGCTTCTACTTTGCCAGTGCCACGATCGTGGCCGTGTTCGCAGGCCGCAAAGTCGACACCCTCGGTACCGGTGCAAGTCTCTCCGTAGCCGTCGCGGTGATCGGTGTAATGATGCTGCTGCACGCTGTCTCGCCCGCGTATCTCATTATTCTCGGGCTTGCTTTTGTGACCGGCATAGGCTTCAGCCTTATTACGCCGAGTGTAAGCAAGGGGATACGGGACTCCGTCGCACCGGCAAAACGGGCAGGGGCCATGGGCATTGCCCACGGCTTCGGGGGTGTTGGAGCGCTCCTTGGAACGGCGGTCATGCCCTCGGTTGCTGCCCTTGCCGGCTGGCGGGGTGTACTCACCGTCGGCGCGTTTTTCGCTCTTGGTACGTCGCTCCTGATCAGGGTCTTCTGGGAGAGGGTCGCAGGTCCCGCCGCGCAGCCGGAAGCCGGAAACGGACGCGGCGCCATGCTCGCGGACATGCGAATTCTGCTCGCGAATCGAAGGCTCATGGTCCTCGGGCTCGCAGGACTCGTATTCGGGGTCGCAATTTCGAGTGCCACGGCTCATTCGGCCCTGTTTCTGACAAGGGATCTCGGATACTCGCCGGCTTTCGCCGGTATTGCGCTGTCGATTCTCTACGTCGGAAGCATTGTCGGTCAGCCGTCCTGGGGCCTGATCAATGACCGTCTGCTCGGCGGTCGCAGGCGGCGGGGGCTGCTCGTGCTCGGGTTTCTGATCGCGGTGATCTCGCTCGTGTTTGGACTGATCCTGTCCCCTACCGGGCTGCTCGCTCCCGCGGCGGGGGTACCGGTCGCGGTGCTTCTTCTGATGATGTTTCTGCTGGGTTTCACGATATTCGGAATGCCACCGCTGTACTTTACCGCCATAGGTGAGATTACTGCTCCCGAATATACCGGGGTCGCCACCGGGCTCGGTCTGGTGTTTACCCGCACCGGCGTCGTGCTTGCCGCGCCGCTCTTCGGGCTCCTGTATGACCTGACGGGAACGTATACGCTGAGCTGGCTTGCGCTGTCGGTTGTTGTTACGTCGCTCAGTGCGAGTGTGGCAGTTCTGTCGAGACGCTATCCGATGGAGCCGAGCCTTGCTCCGGAGCCCGCTTCGGAAGCTCTATCGTAAAGGTGCTTCCCTGCCCGACGATACTTTCCACGTCCACCGATCCGCTGTGCGACAGAGCAATGTGTTTAACAATGGCGAGGCCGAGTCCCGTTCCGCCGAGGGCACGGCTTCGCGCGCGGTCAACCCGGTAGAAACGCTCGAAGATCCGGGGCAGGGCCTGAGGTGGTATACCGGGTCCGTTGTCCGAAACGGAGATGCGGCAGCGCTCTCCGTCGTCGTCCACGCGTACGTGAATGGTTGCTCCGTCGGTGCAGTATTTGACCGCATTGCTGACGAGGTTGGACAACGCCTGCTCAATAAGGCTCGCACTCACGTGAGCGGTGCAGTCCCCCCGGGAGCTGAACTGCACCTGCATGTCGCGCGCATCGGCGATGGTCTGAAACGACGCGGTGACACGCTGCGCAATGTGATGTACGGATGCCGGTTCAAGAGGCACCGCGGGATCGGTCTGTTCCAGTCGGCTCAGACTCAGGAGGTCTTCGATAATGGAGTGAAGTCTGTTGGCATTCTGCAGTACGATCTCGAGAAAGCGCTGCGAATCTTTCTCGTCGGGTACGTCTTCGGAGAGAATGGTTTCGAGAAAGCCCTTTATTGTTGTGACCGGGGTCTTGAGCTCATGACTGACGTTTGCGACGAAGTCGCTCCGAATCTGTTCGAGCCGGCGCAGTCTCGTCACGTCGTGCATGACCAGCAACAGGCCGGGTCGCGGATCAGCATTCGAACGAAGGGTCGACCCGTGTACCTGTATGTACCGCGGCTCCTCCCGATATACGGTGATAGTACGTTCCACCGGCTTCGGGCTTACGGCGGCTTCGTCAGCGATTTCGGCGAGTTTCGTACTGCGGAATACGTCAAGAAGCGATCGTCCGGTAATCTCCGAGACATTCGCTTGTGCAAGACGGGCTGCAGCGTCGTTTGCCGACCTGATCCGACGGGCGGCATCGAGGACTATGACGCCTTCGACCATGCTCGACAGAATGCCGGCAAGCTCACCGCGTTGCCGTTCGACGGTGTTGATGCGTGCCTTCAGCTGCAGCGCCATGCGGCTGAGCTCCTGAGCGAGTTTCCTGACTTCTTCGGGTTCTGCGACTGACAACCGGTAGTCAAGATCGCCTTCGGCGAAACGGGATGCGGCCTCCTGCATGTGCTGCAGAGGGGTGCTCACCCGCTTCACGACCCATACGGCGGCCGCCCAGCTGACGGCGATAAACACGAGTGCCGCGCCGACGAGTATGCTCTGTGATACCCGGGGGACATCAGGCTCCGTACCGAGTATCACCAGAGCGAGAAAGGCGAAGGTTGCACCGGTGATGATCGCGAGATAGCCTGGAAGTACCCGACGAAGGAGCGTCTTTGCCATACTTATGAACCGTTGAGCCTGTAACCGACTCCACGAACCGTCTCAATCATGGCGCCGTGGTCGCCGAGCTTTCGTCTGAGTCCGAGGATCTGCACGTCGACCGAGCGCTCGGTCACCGCATAGTCGGCACCCCGTACCGCGTCTATGATCTGTGTCCGGGTGTAGACCCAGCCGGGGTTCAGTGCAAGGAACCAGAGAATGTCGAACTCGGTCGCAGAGAGCTGCAGGTCCTGGTTCCCGCAACGAACATGCCGTCTCGCCCGGTCAATGTGGACTTCGCCGACCGATACCGACGTGCCTGCGGGCTGTGCACCTGTTTCACCGCGGCGTCTGAGTATGGCCCTGATTCGTGCGACAAGAACCCGTGGACTGAAGGGCTTGGTCAGGTAGTCGTCGGCGCCGAGTTCGAGTCCCTTGACGACGTCAGCATCCTCGCTTTTCGCCGTGAGCATGAGAATGGGTATGCCGGCGCTGCGTTTCTCCTGCTTGAGCTTCCGGCAGACCGACAGTCCGTCGAGACCAGGGAGCATGAGATCGAGCACGACGAGGGCTGGAGCGGTCTCGGCTATGAACCGGATCGCGTCTTCACCGGTCTCGACGGTGGAAACCTCGAACTTCTCGCGTCTGAGGTTGTACGCGATCAGCTCGAGAATGTCTGTTTCATCATCCACTACCAGAATATGCTGTGTGTCTTCCATTGTCGTTCCTATCGGTCGAACTCGACATGCTCGCCGGTGCGGGCGTAGACGATCCACTCACAGATGTTCGTGACGTGATCACCGATGCGTTCCAGAAAGCGGCTGAGCATGATGATGCGCTGACCCGCCTCGATGCCCTCGGCGCGTGCTTTCATGATGTTCAGAGTCTCTGAGGTCAGTGCGCGGTGTGTCTCGTCTATGCTCACGTCGCGGCCGGCCACCTCGCGGGCACGTTCGTCATCCCGGTCAATGAGCGCAGTCAGTGCGTCGTGTACCATGCCGAGAACCCGGTCACCAAGGTTGCGTATCTGTGGGAGCATCGCGCTGTAGTGTGTCCCGGCGACTTTCGTCAGGCTTCGTGCGATATGCCGTGCATGGTCGCCGATGCGCTCGAGGTCGGTCACCGTCTTGATACAGCAGATGATGTCGCGAAGGTCGCCGCCGGTCGGATGCGTGGCTGCGATCAGACGGGTGCACTGGTCCTCGATCTGTTTCTGCATGGCGTCTATGTGAGTGTCTTCTTCTATCACTGCATCGGCAAGGTCCTCGTCCCAGTTCGAGAGCGAAATGAGCGCCTTCCTGAGGCCTTCCTCGACCAGCGATCCCATTTTCAGCAGTTCGTGGTGGAGTGCGTCCACACTCCGTATGTGTTCCCGTTCCATATATGTTTCCACCAGGACCGTAGCATAGACAGTGTTAGGATTCTGTTAGGCGAATCTCGTATCCCGTCAAGTCATTTCCGTCTTCAGGGCACGGGCGCTGGTATTTTGAGAAGTTCAGGATGATGAGACTGGCCTCGCCCGCGTACTCTCGGCGGTAGGCAAGCACATCGGGATGTGACGGCAGAAAAGTAAGGTTCCCGCGCGTCAGCTCATCTCGCGACCGTCGACGCAGAAGCAGCGAACGGTAGCAGAAAAGAAGTGAGTCGGGGTCACTCTGCTGTTCGGACACCGAACATCCCTTCCAGAGCGATTCGTGCAGCGGAAGCCAGGGGACGGTGTCCCCGGCGCAGAACCCCCCACCGCGCCGGGTCTCCCACTGCATGGGTGTTCGCGCAGGGTCACGACCCTGAAACAGCGGCCAGTACAGCTTTCCGAGGGGATCCTGAAGCTCACTCTTTTTCATGAACCGGTCCTGCATGCCGATCTCTTCGCCGTAGTACATGAACGGGGTGCCCCGCTGGGTCAGTAGAAGGGTTGCGAGTATTTTTGCCTTCTCAACCGAGCCCCCGCACAAGCGGGTCATGGCCCGGCTCTTGTCGTGGTTCGAGAGCACGTGGCAGGGCCAGCCCCGTTCCGGCAGCACCCGGTACCAGGTCTCAAGGGCCTGCCGGAATGCCGTCGCGGAGAAGGGGAGTTCAAGGAGCGAGAAGTCGAAGGCCAGATGCAGCTCGTCCTCTCCGTCACCGAGGTAGCGCGCGCTCGTAGCTGGTTCCCTGACTCCTTCGTTGGGATAGATTTCGCCGACCGTGAATGTCTCATGATAGACGTCAAGCATGGTCCGGAACCGTTTGAGAACAGAATGTGTCTCGGGTTGATTGCGGTCGTACATATGGTTCTGCTGGTCGTGGCGACGGGGAAACGTCCGGTGTATCCGATACGGATTGCTCCTGAGGCGTGCGTCCTTGACGATGTAGTTGATCACGTCGAGTCTGAAGCCGTCGACTCCCTTTTCCAGCCAGAAGCGGGCTTCGCTGAACATGGCTTTCTCGACTTCAGGATTTCGCCAGTTCAGATCCGGCTGCTGCGGCAGAAACAGGTGCAGATAGTACTGTTTGCGTCCGGTATCCCAGCTCCATGCGCTGCCGCCGAAGGCGGCCCGCCAGTTGTTCGGTCGGCGGCGCGTGCCACCGACGCCACGTTTCGCGTCTGCCCATATGTACCAGTCGTCTCTGCCGCTGCGACGCAGCCTTGAGTCGATGAACCAGGGGTGGAGATCGCTCGTGTGGTTCAGAACCAGATCAAGAATAACGCGAATGTTCCGTCGGTGGGCCTCGTCAAGAAGCCGGTCGAAGTCCTCCATGGTGCCGAACAGCGGATCAATGTCGGTGTAGTTTCTGACATCGTAACCGAAGTCGCGCATGGGCGAGTCGAAAACGGGAGACAGCCAGATGGCGTCGACCCCGAGCCACGCGAGGTATTCGAGCTTCGCGCAGATACCGGCAAGATCGCCGGTCCCGTCACCGCTTGCGTCGTAAAAACTCCGAGGATATATCTGATATACGACACCGTGTTTCCACCAGAGGTAATCCTCCTGTCCGGTCACGGCTGCGCGCTCCAGCGACCTGCCATGTTTACCGTCTGTCCTGTCTGGGACGACTCGTGTATCGCGAGGGCGAGAAGGTGGCTTGCCGTCGCAAGGGACGGCGGTTCAGGCGCCCGGTCGTCGCGCAGTATGCGGACCCAGGTGGCGATCATCGCGCGGTCTGCGGTGGAGTGTCCAATGCCGGGGCTGCGGAATTTTTTGACCTGAGGGCGACGTTCACCGTGTCGGTGGATGGAAAGCTCGTTGATCCGGCCGAATCGGGCGTAGAGCGTACCATCGCTGCCGTCCATTCTGATGCTGCGGCCTTCCTCGCTGCTCTGACCGTGCATGCGAAACGCAGCACCGATGCCCGACTCGAATCGAATGGTCGCCTCGAGATGGTCGGGCTGGTCGTTGTCGCTGCGGTAGACACAGCGACCGTAGGGGCCAGTCTCAAGCGCCTCCATAATACCGGCCGAGCTCAAGGTGTCGGTAATCGTGCTTGTCGGCCATTCGCGCCAGGGGCGGTAGCCGGAGAGTACAGGAAGCTTGCGGGCGAGATTCGGGTAGCGAAGCATGAACCGGGCCGCTGCACCGGTGGATCCTCCCGAATGCGCGAGCGCCTGCTTTATCGGTACTCCGTCGTGATAGGTTCGCACCGCCTCGTAGAGGCAGTGTCCGGCGACCGGGCAGCCGTCGGTGCATCGCTCGGGGGCACCCTCGGGCGCACGCTCCACGCGAAAGATGCTCCGCTCTGCGGTTCCTGAGACCTGAATCGGAACGCTTCCGGCGAACCAGCACAGGAGATCCAGATCGTGGCAGCTTTTCGCGAGTATCATAGGAGAACTCGTGTGTGAGTTCTGCCAGCGACCGCGTACGTACGAGTGGGCCATGTGGTACCACGAGACGTTTTCAGCGTGGTAGACCGATACAAGCTCACCGATTCTGCGGTCGTCCAGAGCACGTCGTATACTGCGGAACAGCGGATCGTAGCGCAGGACGTGGCAGACAGTCAGACTGCCACCGGCCGAAACGGCTCTGGCGGCGGCCTGCTGGACCGCGCGGATACCCGCAACATCGGTCGCCACAGGTTTCTCGAGCAGAACGTGGTGCCCGCGCGAGAGTGCCGCGCAGGCTGGCTCGACATGATCCTGATCCCCCGTCGCAACGATGACCGCCTGCGTCGGACCGTCGGGGACGTGCTCCAGGAGGTGTCGCCAGTCATTGAACTGCCGGTCCCGGGGCACTGCGTTTGCGCTGGCAAGCGCCTCGCGCCGCATCGCTACCGGTTCAGCGACTGCCGACACCCGGAGCTCTGGTGCCAGAGTACCCAGGAGTCGGGCGTAGAGACTTCCCCTGTTCCCGGCACCGATAAGCGCAACCTTCTGCATATCGTCTCCTCAGTCGGTGTTTCCCGGCGGTTCGTCTGTGGCACGGAGGGTTTCGAGTTCATCGAGTATCTTCTGCTGCGGATAACGCAGAAAGAGGAAAAATCCTGCCAGTACGAAAGCCGATCCTACCGGCCCTACCAGTTCCACCCCGAGCGGGTTTCCCGCATCGCGTCCGAAAAACCCGAGCAGACCGGCGGTGATCGCGAGAGCAAGTCCGTAGTTCACCTTCATGAACAGACCCTGCGTTCCAAAGAACATCGCTTCACGGTTCTGACCGGTTTTTCGACCATCGAGTTCGCTCAGATCTGCTACCGCGGCGTTGGGAACCACCAGGAGTATCGCGATTGGAAAGCCCAGGAGCCCCATCTGTATCAGGGCTGCCGGAAGTGCGAAAGATCCAAAGGAGCGGATGACCGCGGTGAAGCTCATGAGCACCGAGAAACTGAGCATGCCTGCGAGCATGAGCTGCTTGTGTGTGAAACGCCGTGTGAGCTTCGGAAGCAGCAGAAACACGAGGACCGCCGTTCCGAAGAGGGTGGCCATGAGTATACTCTGAAAGTCCGGACCCATGCCCAGGAGCACGATAGGATAGTACGCGATGACCGCGCGTATCATGTTGAAACCGAACCAGTAGAGAATGGTTCCCGCCATGTATACGATGAAGTAGCGGTTTACAAGGGTGCGCTTTACCGACTCAACGAGACCGACCTGCGCGCTGCCACCGCGCACGAAACGCTTCTCATCGACCGCAAGTCCCGAAAGCAGCATGGAAACGCCCGAGATCGCAGCGAGGACGACGACGGTCAGGCGAAACGCTCTGCCGGTCTCGACGCCGCCGGCCTGAAGGGTCCCCCACAGCAGGGGGAAACCGAGCAGGACGACCCCCGCTCCGGCTATGGTGAACGCTGCCTGCGTGACGGTAATCGAGATGCGTTCACCGACAGTCCGGCTGAGTTCCGGGATCAGCGCGAGGTTTGGAGCCATGTAGTAGGTATAAAAGAAGAAGAACAGTCCAAGCATACCAGCGATGTACACGGCGTTCAGGGTACTGATGCCCGCGTCGGGCGGGGTAAACAGGAACACTGCGCTCAGGGCGAACGGTATAGCGCCGGTAAGCAGAAAAAAACGTCGACGACCAAGACGGTATCGTGCGTTGTCGCTCCACCACGCGACAAGCGGGTCGGCGAGCGAATCAACGACCCGGCCGAAGATGTTGATCAGACCTACCATGGTGATTCCGAGCAGCAGCGGTCTGTTGTCGACGAGTTGTGGCATTCCGAGCTCATCGGGCGGGATCAGAAAGAAAAGCAGATATGCCCCGTAGACATTATCAAGGATAGAGAAGCCGAGATGTCCGTTTGCATAGAGCACGCGTCGGGATCGTGTAAGCTGTTCCATATATGTATGAGAGGAGTGTATGCCCGGATCGCTGTCCGCGCAACCGGGGGATATGTGCTACACTTTCTCCTCAAAGCGAGGGTTTCCGATGGGAGAACAGCAGTTTGATCTGGTGGTGATTGGAGGCGGCCCGGCAGGTGTCCGGGCTGCCGAACGGGTCGCTCGAAGCGGCCGCAGCGTCATGCTCATTGAACAGCACGCGGTCGGCGGGACCTGCCTGAACTACGGGTGCATGCCGGCGAAAAGCATGATCGCCTGCGGAATTCTGTACAGAGACGCTCATGAGGCCGCGTTTCTCGGTATAGACACCGATACGATCGAGTATCGGCAGCAGATGGCCGTAAAACACAAGGACCTTGTTCTGAAACGCATGCGCAGCGGCATGAGAGATCAGCTCGAAAAGGCCGGGGTAACGCTTATCGAAGGTACCGCACACATTACCGCTCCCCACCGTGTCGAGGTGGACGGTAAGACGGTCAGAGGCGAGAACATTCTCATGTGCACGGGCACCGTGCAGGGTGATCTGACCATCCCGACGGCCCGTGCGAGAATCCCTGTCATTGCGGCGAACGCGGCCTTCGATCTACCGAAGCTGCCTGCGCGTGTCGCGATCGTCGGGGCGGGATACATAGGCCTCGAGATTGCGAGCTGGCTCAACATGGTTGGCACTGAGGTTACCGTCGTTTCCGAACACAGCGAAATTCTCGGGTTTGCCGGAGCAGATATCGGTCGACGTATGCGGCTCGCGCTCAGCACAGTCGAGTTTCTGTGTGGCTTCGATGTGTCTGAAGTTGACGGGAATGAGCTGGTTCTGAAGCAGAAGGACCAGGAAGGCACACCGAAGCGTATCGAGACCGACATGGTCATACAGGTCGTTTCTCGCACACCACGGCTCTCCGCGGTTGCCCTGAAAGGACTCGAATACACCGATAGAGGGGTTGTCGTCGACGCGAAGATGCGAAGCAATATACCGTCGCTCTACGCGGCGGGCGATGTGACCGGTCTGTTGAATCTTGCACACGCCGCATATCGTATGGCCGATGTCGCGGTGAACACCATGTACGGTGACGGAACCGACCGTTTCGAGAGCACAATGGTTCCCTGGATTGTCTACACGACACCACAGCTGGCGGGTTGCGGACTGCACGAAGAAGCCGCGCGTGCTGAAGGTTTCACTGTCGAAAGTTCGCTGTTTACGCTTTCTGCGAACAGCAGATATGCACATGCTCATTTTGATCCGAAGGGTTGGTGCCGGCTCGTCTACGAGGTAGCGAGCGGTCGCATACGAGGCTGTTTTCTCATGGGCGAGGGAGTCTCCGAGATCATCGGGCAGGCTTCGGTGGCGATCTCGGCAGGCATGACCCTGCGTGATCTCGCGCGGACAGCGGTTCCGCATCCGACCGTATCCGAGGCGCTCAGCGATGCGGCCGATACAGCGGAACTGCGCCGGGTTAAGAGTGTCACCGGGCACGGATTTCATCCGCATCTGTAAGCGGAATGCGTATACGGTGACGGAACCCGGGTTCCGCACACGGCTCGACCGTGCCACCGCACTGTTCGACCGAGGCCTGTAGCAGACTAAGACCCTGATGGTCGAGATAGTCGAAGTCCGCCGATACGGCGGTACCGTTGTCCATGAGCGCGATCCGCAGGGCGCCTTCGTGTACGGAAACCTGCGCCTGTACGACCAGGTCTATGGCGGGAGCAGCATGCAGCAGACTGTTGGTGAACGCCTCGGTGCACGCAAGCCCGAGATGGACGGAGCGATCGGCCGTCAGCAGCACTTCGTGCCGGGCGTCCACCCGGATCCACTGAAAGTCACATTTTCGCACTGCAAAAACCGAATGTACTTTCTGGAATGTACGGAAAATAAGGACTGCTACGTCAACGTGCATTGCGTCACCGGCCGGATCGACGAGCTGCTGCACCGTCGCCATAGGTTCCATGCGCAGCCTCAATTTTCTGAAAGCGGCATCGGAGGTGTCGTGTTCGCCAATGCTCACGAGACTCATCATGACCTGTATGTTGTTGCGAACCCGATGATCGAGCTCGTGCAGGCCGGCTCTCTTGTCTTCGAGCGTTCTGCGAAGAGACCGTTGTATCTCCATGTTCTGTTGTAGCCCGTCTGAAAGTTGCCCGAGCAGACGGGTCTGATGGCTGGTGAGCCTTCGGAGCCGCGAAACCAGTTGCGTCACGACGTGGGTGCTTGCCGTTACCACCACCAGCACGTTGGCGCCAATTACGATCACGATCGGACCGCTCAGATCGGACTCAACGAGCCCGGTCGTAACAGCGATAGCGTAACCGATCGTCAGAATCACGAGGAGCGTTACGGTCAGGTATGTAGTCCTGCTGCTTGCAAAACCGGCGGTAAAAATGACCGACGCCATGAGCCACATGAATCCGGCTCCCTCCTGACCTGTATAAAAAAGAACGACTACGCCGACGGTCGCCGTACCGGCAATGACCAGAGCTGCCCGGGTCTTGTGGGAAAACGCTTCTGTCAGGGCCAGGATCAGCAACAGCAGATAGACCGCGGCATTAACGACCAGAACAACCCACAGCGAGTTCACGTACGCGGCGATCATGCTCGGCACGAGTGCGATCAGGCCGAAAACGGAAAACCAGCGAATGAGGCTGGTGAGGATCTGGGTCTCGAACATGTGGACGATGTCTGTGTGTGCGACGCCGAATCTGTTCATCTGCCTGTTCATTGTAACACCCCAGGGTCGATCCGCAACACGGTTCAGACCAGGCTCAGACTAATGCGGTTTCTCCCGGAATCGACCTCAAGAACCGTAACCGTCACCTGCATGCCGGTCTGTACCACATCCGAGGGATGCGCCACGAAGTCCTTCGACATGTGCGAGATATGTACGAGCCCGTCGCGGTGAACACCAACATCGACGAAAGCGCCAAAATCCGTCACGTTCCGCACGACACCGGTGAGCTTCATACCGGGACTCAGGTCCGCGACCTCCCGAACGTCGTCCCTGAACTCGAGCAGCTCGAACGCGGGGCGCGGGTCTCTCCCTGGCGCCTTCAGGGAATCGAGTATGTCACGGACAGTTTCTACCATGGTTGTCAGGTTCACGTATCGTGACACGTCAATCTTCGCGACGGCATCCGCGTTTCCGACGAGCGACTCCACGGTAAGGTTGATGTCACGGGCCATCTGTTCGACCAGCGGGTAGCGTTCGGGATGTATTGCAGTCCGGTCAAGCGGATTGGGTCCAGTGACCCGCAGAAAGCCGGCCGCCTGCTCGAAGGTCTTTGCACCTATGCCGGACACCTTCAGGAGATCCTGCCGATTCGTGTAGCCTCCTGTCTCGCTTCGCCGCTTGACGATCGCCCTGGCGCTGCGGTTGTTCAGGCCGGCGACGTAGCGAAGCACGTGCTCACTCGCGGTGTTCAGATCGGCGCCGACCGCGTTGACGCAGGAGACGACCGTATCGTCGAGTTTTGCTGACAGCATGGCAGGGTCTACGTCGTGCTGGTATTGGCCGACGCCTATGGATCTGGGGTCGATCTTGACGAGTTCGGCGAGAGGATCCATGAGTCGGCGTCCTATCGAAACCGCACCGCGCACCGTCACGTCCTGGTCGGGAAACTCCTCGCGTGCGGTGCGGCTCGCCGAGTACACCGATGCGCCTGCCTCGTTCACACTGATGACCGCTACACCTGTTTCTGCGGTGGTCTTGAGATCGAGGCCGGTAACGAAGTCGTGCGTCTCCCGCCCTCCAGTGCCGTTCCCGATCGCAACTGCCCGACAGTTGTGTTTCAATACAAGGCTTCGAATCCGTTCGGCGGCTGACCTGGTATCGTTCCGCGGCGGGAGCGGGTAAATGGCTTCGTGATGCAGGAGCGATCCGTGCTCGTCGAGGACCACGAGTTTACATCCCGTGCGGAGTCCTGGATCCAGAGCGACCATAGGTACCCCTCCGAGCGGAGGTTCGAGCAGAACCGATCGCAGATTCCGGGCAAATACTTCGGCGGCGCTTTCTTCGGCCCGCTTCTTCAGCGCCGTGGTAAGCTCGTTTTCGAGGGCGGGTGCAAGAAGTCGTTTCCACGCATCCTCAAGGGCCGCCTGCATGTGCCCGTCCGCAGCGATCGTCGTCGCGTTCGCGGTAAGGCGGGGTTGCCCCTGCGGGAACAGCTGCCGGCGGATACGGGCTTGTGCATCGTCGGAGTCTGGAAGCGCATGAACGGAAAGGATGCCCTCGCGCTCTCCCCGGAACAATGCAAGAATGCGATGGGATGGAGCCTTTTGTGCCGGCTCCCTGTAGTCGAAATAATCGGCATAGATCCGCGCCCCGGCTGACTCCCTGTCTGCGCCACGAGCGGGTTTGCTCGCGAGTACAGCGTGCTGTCCAAACAGCTCCCGAAGCCCGGTACGCACGGAGATGTGTTCGCTGACGTGCTCGGCGATAATATCACGAGCACCGGCGAGCTCTTCGTCACTGCATCCGTTGAGGTCGATCGAGGTTTCGTCTGTCTCGGGCAGGTCGAGATCAGCGCCCGTAGCCTGCACAATGAAGTGCGCAAGTGGTCCGAGACCCTTTTCACGGGCAGCATCCGCCCTGGTCTTGCGCTTGACCCGGTAGGGCAGGTAGATGTCTTCAAGCTCCTGTCGTGACGCCGCCGCCTGCAGGCTTCGCTCGAGCTCGTCGGTCAGCACCTCGCGCTCGGTGAGCGAAGCCAGCATGGCTTCCCGTCGTTTATCGGTGTCGCGCAGAAGCTGAATATGGTCGCGGACGGTTCGTATCTGCTCTTCGTCCATGCCCTGTGTGTGCTCTTTCCGGTAGCGCGAAATGAACGGGACGCTGGCGCCTTCGTCAAGGAGGCGAATGAGAGCGGCGACTGCCTGTTCCGGTTTCCCGACGAGGCCCGAAATTGTGTGGAGGTGCTGTTGCATACTCATAGTGACGGATCGCTTACCCGTCCAATAAAGAGAATACTGCCGGTTTCGCGTTCGTAAAGAACGTAGACGAAAGGACGGTCAAGCCGGATCTGGACGGGATCGGTCGGCACTATCGATCGCACACCGATGACGACGGCTGTTGCCGCTGCCGCTTCGGTTCCTTCTTCATCAACTTCAATGACACTCTGGTGTATTATGTCGGTCACATACAGATCCCTGTTACCGCTGATGCCTGACAGGTCGGCACGATTCGGATCGAACGCGTTCCGCATGCCAAGACCCCGTAGAATGTCGGGCAGACTCAGGGACGCTTCGCTCGAGAAACGCGGCATGGTAAGCGAGGTCTGTGTAGCCCCGAGCGACTGCAGCATGCGCTCGAACCCCTCACGATCAAGTCCTGTCTGCCAGCCGTCCCAGGCGGACGGATCACGGGGCATGAGTGCGATGAAGGACGTCGTGCTTCCGGCGTAGGGCAGCTCGACAGCGATTGTATCGCCTTCCATGGAGACCGGCAGTCTTGCCTCAAGCTGCATGAGCGGCACCTCTCGTTCGACGCCGGCTGCGGTGGTGAATGTACCGTCCTCGGTGGCGTGTTCAGGAAAGGGATGCTGCCAGCCAGCGAGAAAGTACACGGCGTTGGCCAGAACAAGCCGCGTCAGCGGTGTAATGCTTCCCGGCGAAAGCAGGTCGGCGATCTTGCCTTCGGTCTGCGCCTCGACCCATTCGTTGATTTCCTGTCGAGATCCATCGGGGTTACCCGCAAAGTCGGTGTCGTTCAGCGCGGCACGAAAGACGTCACGTATCCGGGATCGATACGTGTCCTGCACCGGGTACGCTGCGTCGACCCAGAGGCCGTTAGCTATCCGGAGCGTGAAGGGATCTCCTTCCAAGGAGGCCGTCTCCCGGGGCTCTTCGCTGTCCGGTCTATCCCCCTCATGCGGCGTCAGACGACCTTGCAGCTCGCCCGCGGCCGCCAGGAGCTCCCGGCCCCGTGCTGAGAACCGCAATGCATCCTCTATCTGTGAGGCTGTCTCGTCTTCGGATCCCGCGTAGAGCATGAGAATGGCCGCAGCAATGGAATGCGGGCTCAGGATCAGGTTCTCCTCGGCCTCCGCTCCGGCAATCGCACGGAACAGATCAAAGGCGAAGTCCCGTGTGTCCCCGGCGAGGTCCAGAGCTCCGTACTCGACTGTGGTGCCGTCGGTCCTGGATGCCGGGAATGACGACTCCGCCCGGGGGGCAGCGGTGAGGAGTACCGGGAGAAAGAACAGACACAGAACGCCTGCCGTGTGTGAATAGCGTGATGCTTGTTTCATAACATCATAGAGTATTGCCCGTTTCAGTCCGGATTTCGACCGGTTAGCGGCGCATTTCCGTGGTATTATCGTTTCCAGGTGGAAAAGCCTGCCCGGGCAGGTGGCAGGGGAGAGTTACAGCATGAAGATTATGAGACTGGCGGGTATTGCACTGGTGCTTTTTAGTGTTGCCGGATGTGAGTGGTTCCTCAACGCCATGCTTTTCCCTGACTATGCGTCCTTTCTGGACGAGGGGAAGGTTTTCGTTGGTGTTGATGAGGTGACTGGACTGGA
Source organism: Spirochaetaceae bacterium (assembly GCA_007128315.1). Taxonomy (GTDB): domain Bacteria; phylum Spirochaetota; class Spirochaetia; order DSM-27196; family SKKC01; genus SKKC01. Next base: position 32,144 of record SKXQ01000085.1, read on the forward strand.
CGGTGGCGGCCACTACGCGAGTTTCTGGATTGTAGAAATCGCCCCCCACGAAATGGGTGCCAGCTATCTCGAGCTTGCTGGCATGACTCACACCGAACGCGCGACATTGCTGAGTACCTATGTGACTGGTTCTGTGTCGAACCCGCCCGGTGTTCCTCTTTCGGAAGACGCGTTCTATGCAGGTGTCGGAGCCCCGATTAGTAGTGGTGCGAAAGTCGACATTGGTCCGCTCGCGACCGATGCAGTTGCAGACGGGCTCAAGGTTAGTGACGGGGTCAAGATTACTCTAAACGGCGGCATGTACGCCATGTACTACTTTTTCACATTCAGCGGTGGTGGTGACCGGCGCGGCGTCCTCCCGCTGATCGTCGATGGGGACGCTCCGCAGACCCTTAATTACGACGACCTCTGAACGCGGTAGAGCAGGCACTCGTAAGTTCGGGCGTCGCGGTAGCCGATGCGCTCGGCGAGGCGTTTCGACGTAGGGTTGGCAGCGTCCCACGCAACGAAGGTGTCTGTTTCGCGGCCCCAGGCGAGCAGCGCCCGCGAAGCGAGGGTTGCGTACCCGCGCCCGCGGCGATCCTTCCTCGTGCCGACTTCGACCTCTATGCCCCGGGTATAGACGGCGTAGCTCGATGCGCCTGAGACTGCCTCCCCGTTTTCGATGACGACGAAACCGATACCCCGGGACAGGAACTCTTCGGCACCTCGAAACTGACAGATCAGATCGTGGAACCAGCCTTCGTTTCGATGCTTCTGTATATGCGCTCGGTTCATGCGCTCAATCGACACACCGGCTTCGCTTGCGAGGGTTCGTGCTTCTTCCCCGGTACGGGCGAAGATCTCCCAGTCGAATCGTTCCGTATCGAACGCGTAGCGGGTGTAGTGGCTCGTCGTTGCGTCCGGATCGCTTTCCAGGAGGCTCCACCAGGTACCTCCGGCCGGCATGACGTGCAGCTCCTCCTTGTGATGTGTTGCGACGTCCCGAATAAGGGTCAAGAGCGGTGTTCCCGTGAGATAGACGAAGTCACCGACGACGACCGCAGCGCTGGTGGCCGTCTCGGGCCGGCTGTCGAGCACAGCGTAGCCGCCTGTTCCGTCGAAGAATGCAGTCGCGAGGAGATCAATCCGTTCCGGTTGCAGATGTTTCGGCAGTTCGGCGGCTTCGGAAAGAACGTGCATGGTGTGTGGCCCCGCTTGAAGGTCGATTGAAGGGACAAGTATAGTGGAAGGCTATGGATATGCCTACTAAAGATGAAATCACGGCGCTCCTGTCTCTCGTTGAAGACCCGGAACTGCAGCGCAATATTGTCGATCTCGGCTACGTGGAGGATCTTCGTGTCGGAAACGGATCGATCGATGTCACGCTGAGAATGAGTAAACCGGTGACGCCGTTGCGACAGGCGGTCGGAGACGATGCGAAAGCCCGTCTGCAGGACGCCTTCCCGGGTGTTGCAGAGATAAACGTTGATGTGGTCGGGCCGCAACCAGCCTCGGCGCAGCGGGCGGCCCGACAGGCGGCTTCACAGAAGGGGCCTGGCACTCTGCCCGGAGTCGACCACATCATTGCCGTGGCGAGCGGCAAGGGCGGGGTGGGCAAGTCCACGGTGGCGACGAATCTGGCCGTTGCCCTCGCGCAGTCCGGTGCCTCAGTCGGCCTTCTCGATACCGACGTCTATGGTCCGAGCATTCCCACCATGATGGGGGTCGATGAGAAACCAGGGTTCTCCGACGGGAAGGTCTTTCCCGTACAGGCGCACGGTGTATCGTTGATGTCCATGGGATTCGTCGTCGATGAGGAAGACGCCATGATCTGGCGTGGTCCTATGGCGAGTGGAGCCATTAATCAGTTCATTACCGACGTGGTCTGGGGCGAGCTCGATTATCTGATTCTGGACCTCCCTCCCGGGACCGGTGACATACAGCTGACGATTTCGCAGAAGCTCGCACTCAGCGGTTCGATCATCGTTACGACACCACAGGAGGTGGCGCTAGCCGATGTGCGTCGAGCCGCGCGCATGTTTGCTCAGGTCGACATCCCCGTCCTCGGAATAGTCGAGAACATGAGCTACTTCGTGTGCCCGGGTTGTGGTCACCGCGAGGAGATCTTTGCGCACGGTGGAGGCAGGGCCTCAGCCGAGAAGATGGGCGTACCCTTTCTCGGCGAGCTTCCGCTCGCCCACGGTGTCCGGGCATCCGGCGATATCGGCATACCCGTTGTCATATCGGAACCCGAGTCGGAGCACGCGAAGGCATTCATGCGCATCGCCGCACAGCTCTCGGGGATTCTTGCCGAGCGGTAATGGGTATTCCAGACTTCCTCTCGGCGCTGAAGACCTGCCTCGAGGGTGGTGACCTCCCGGGGTTCGATGCCCAGATGCGCATGGCACCGCAGGGGCGCACCCCGGAAGCCGGTCTGAGGGATGCCGCAGAGATCCGGTACGCAGCCGTTCTGCTTGTTCTGTTCGACGAACGCGACCCCTCCGTTCTGCTGATACGGCGTCCCGAAGACGGGAGCATCCATTCCGGTGAGCTTGCCTTTCCAGGTGGCGGGTTAGAGGCAGGCGACGTGTTTCCCGAAGGCACAGCCCTGCGGGAGGCATACGAAGAGCTTGGTCTGAAGCGTCAGCATTTGTCGGTGATCGGTACGCTTTCGCCAGTATTCATTCCGGTGAGCAACTACCGGGTCGTCCCGGTCGTTGCCTGGGCCGACTCGCTTGCCGGGGTCTCTTCCGTCAGCGATGAGGTATCCGAAGTCGTGCCTGTGCCCCTGCGTCTACTTCGTAGTGCTCCGGTACGACGCGTGTTTCCGACACCTTCCGGGGAGATCGTCGCACCATGCTGGATCATACACGAGGATCGGCCTGATCTGCCGCCCCTGTGGGGTGCAAGCGCTATGGCAGCATCCGAGCTGATTGATGCTTGTGGCGAGAGTTGATACTCTTCGGATCGGTTTGTCATCCATGACATGAAGGCAGGTGAATGGATCGCCTGCTTTCTTTTTTGTCGTGACTGTTGAAGGAGCATGAATGCATACGATACTTGGTTCAAACGGAGCGGTGGGAACCGCCCTTGCGAAAGCATTGAATGCGTACACCGAGAGTCTTCGTCTGGTAAGCCGTGCACCGCGGCGCGTAAACCCCGGTGACGAGCTTATGTCACTGAATCTCTTCGATCCTGCTGCTGTCATGAAGGCTGTTGAAGGCAGCGACGTTGTTTATGTCACGATAGGTTTTCCCGGGCAGGGAAGGCTGTGGTCGTCGAACTGGCTCAGCTTCATACAGAATGTCCTCGCTTCGGCCCGCGAAAACGCGGCCCGTGTCGTTTTTTTCGATAACGTGCTCCTGTACGATCCCGATCATCTCGGTGACATGACTGAGTCCACGCCGGTGCGCCCGATCACACGAAAAGCCGCGACCCGCGCACGCGTCGCAGAGATCGTCATGGAAGCGGCAACATCCGAGAGTCCCCGGACGCTAATAGCCCGGTCGGCTGACCTGATTGCTCCCACCGGAAGCCTCGTCGTCGAGATGGTATACCGCAGACTCGCCGCGGGCGAAAACGCCCAGTGGATCGGCTCGCTGGAAAAGGCTCACAGCTGCACCTACGTGCACGATGCTGCCCGGGCGGTAGCGTTGCTCGGAAACACCCCGGAAGCTTTCGGGCGGGCATGGCACCTTCCGACTGACCCGACACCGCTCACCGGTGCCGAATGGGTCGAGCTCTTCGCCCGCGAAATGGGGCTTACACCACGTGTTGATCTGCTTAAGAGCCGCTCGCTAAAGCTTTCGGGTCTGTTCAACGGCCAGACCAGGGAGCTCGCCGATATTGCCTACCTGTTCGACCGGGAATACCGGTTCAAGAGCGAAGACTTTGTTGCTCAGTTCAGTATGGAGCCTACTCCCGCCGCCGGTGCAGTCAACGAGATCATCACCACCATGCGCCGCTAATCGCCTGGTCTTCGCGTTTCAAGATACACATACGCCCGGGACTGCGACGTATCTTCGACGTCGAACGAGACGCCGGCGTGCAGCGACAGGTCCATGCTGACCGGAGTGTGGCGCGTACGGGCGGTCAGGCCTGCTCCCCAGGTGTAGCTGCGGTGCTCCGACGTCCCGCCCCAGGCCTGCGCGAGTGAGGTGATCGAGTCCGAAACCGCGGCGGTCTGTGCGAAAAGCACTGCCTCGGCTGCCCACTCGGCGTACCATCGGAACTGCGCGATACGACTCCGAATCCCGAGTTCGCCGTGGCCGCTGGCAGCCGACGCTTCAGGCATATCCGGCCCCCGGTAGTTCCGTGCAAACGCGAGCATCCACGGTGCGGATTCACGGGCATCGTTAATTGTGACGCCCGAACCGAAAACCTGCTCACCCTGCGCTGAGGCTTCAATCATGAGTCTGTGTCCGATGAGCCCCCTTTTGAACGAGGCCGTGGTCGAAAAATACAGCAGGTTGATTTCGGGTACCTGACCCTGCGCGTCCAGAACCAGTAGAGATGAACGCACGCCCGTGTATGCGGTGAGCTCCCCGCGACGGGTCGCCCAGGGAGAGCGGTCGGGACCCGATGAGAGTCGCAGTGTCAGACGAGGTTCGAGCTCGAAGCGGTGCGTGGAATCGCTTGCCTCGCGCACCCGGGCGCCTGCGGACAGCATGAGGTCGAGGGCTGCAGGGGCGAAGCGCCGGTCGCCACCGATGGTCTGAATGAAACCGGTATCAAGCGTGAGCTCCCGACTGATAGCGACGCCTTCTTCAGAGGTCTGTGGCAGGTCTTGCGGTGTGCCATAACCCGCCAGAACGTACCAGCTGCTTTCCCTGTCGGCGAGCAGCGCATAATAGTGTGATCTCGTCTGAACCCCGGCGGCGAAGCCGTCGACACGGGGCAGAATTATCGGCATGGTCTGCTGGGCGAAGAGATGTGTCGTGCAGAGCACCTGGAGGAAGATCAGAACCGTCGCAAAGCGTCTGATATTCATTGTTATGCACCTCCGCCGTAGAGCATGACTGCCGGGATAATCATGCGGCCATCCGCATCGCGGGGGATACTGAGTTCAACTGCCCGCAGTTCGCTTCCGGGTTCAAGCCCGGGGATCAGATCAAGCGGGACGTATATTGTCTGTGGAACATAGTGCCGGTTGCGGTTTGTTAGAATTCTGACCTCCGGTGCCTCATGTATGGCCTGAATCGACTCGAGACCTATCCCGTGGCGGGTCCCGTGCACCGTCTCGACGCTGAGCCAGGGTCGAAATGCCGCTTCGGTATCCCATGCTGCCAGAACGATATCGATCGCCACAGCGTCGGCGGCAAATGGCTGATCCCCGGACTCTGAACGGAATACGACAAATGAGCTGCCTTCTTCTTCGGCTTCCCAGGCAATCTCCAGACCCCAGGTTCCCGCATGACCGAAAATACTGAAAACGCTGTCAGCGTCACTGGTCAGGCCGAAGCGAATCTCGCGCCAGGATGCAGCGTCCGAGATACTGTTGTGCCAGCCCGGAAGCGCGGCGCTTCGAAAGCGATCATCATCTTCAAAGGTGTTCAGATACGCGACTCCCGGACGCCGGTACTGCGTTCGGTACTCCGTTGGAGGCAGCCAGTCGGAGAAACGGTACGGTGACTCGGCAATGCGAGCCGCGTCGGGGTCGCGGTCGAAGGCGTACTCCAGAAATGCGGAGATGAACACGCGCGCAGCCTCCTGCTGTGCACTCACCGGCAGCAGTAATCGGGGACTGCTCGGCACTGGATCACGATTCACGGCCCACCTGCTGTTGAACGCGGAATGGTCGGCTCCATAGATCCAGACCGACTGCCGGTGGGCGGTCTGTGCACCGGGACGGTGAAAAAAGCGCAGACCCATGTGCATGTTGACGTCACCGTCCTGACTGCCGTGCAGGACCAGAAAATGCACACCATCCGGGACAGGCAGTTCACGGCCGGCGGGTCGGTACTGCCCCTCCACCGGGGCAATACTTATAACGCCCCGTATCGGGAGCCGGTAGTCGAGTTCTACGGTCCCGTCGCCGGGGTAGCGTTCGTGTGTATTCAGAATTGCCGCGAGAGCCGCCGCTTCGCCACCGCGGGAGTGCCCTGCGAGGACGACGCGTTCGGTATCAAGCCGTCCGGCAAGCGGCGTGCCGGGGTTTTCGTGCATGGCAAGGACGGTGCGTGCGTGTTCGAGAAGAAGAACGGCACGGGCGCCGTTTTCTCCGCGGTGGTTCCCGTTGAGCATGTTCTGATCGACCGACACGGTGACAATGCCGCGACTTGCGAGTATCTCACCGAGATAGTCGTAGCCGGGTTCGGAGAACGACGCCGGGTTGTGGTTGCCGTGTACAATCAGAAACACCGGGAAAGGGCCGTCACCGACGGGATACCACACGACGCCGTTGACAGGTGTTTCTGATGCGTCATATCCCCAGAACGCACGGTTCATGTCGTCGAAGAAGGGCGACAGGTCAAAGGCTTCGGTGGGAACCGCCGCGTGGGCGTACTCGGGCCTGCGCGGGTTGTGCGCGCTTCCGTAGCGGAACCGGGCCACACGATAGGGCCCGGGCTCAGCCGGGTTGGTCCGGGGCATGGACAGAACCACGTCGGTAGCAGCTGCCGTCGCCCCGTCAGCGCGGGCCATAGTAAAGCGTTCCTGTGGGGTGGGCAGCCCCACACATCCTGCCAGAAACACAAGCACAACGGCAGGTAAGAAAGCTGCCGGCAGAACCTGGTGGTATTTCATACCGGCAGCATATCAGGTGTCACGACCGTGAATCAGTAGTCTTCCATATCGTCAGCATCGATATTTTCGTTGCCGTCGTCATGGAGGCGAATAGCGGTGCTTGTCGCGGCGCCTGCGCGGGGTCCGGCAGCTATCGCCTTGCGTGGTCCACCGTTTCCTGTGGTCGAACCCCCGGCGATCGTGAAGAACTCCATGGTTTCGCGCAGGCTGTCTGCCTGGCTGGCGAGTTCCTCAGCCATGGACGCCATTTCCTCGCTGGCGGAGGCATTCTGCTGTATGACCTGGTCGAGCTGCAGTATGGCCTGGTTGATCTGGTTCGCTCCCGAGTCCTGCTCCTTGCTCGCCGCGTTGATTTCCTCAACGAGCTGGGCGGTGCGCTGGATATTGGGAACGATACGCGCGATCATCGTACCGGCTGACTCGGCTACCTCGACACTGCTTTTTGACAGATTGCTGATCTCGCCGGCCGCCTGCTGGCTGCGTTCTGCAAGCTTGCGCACTTCACTGGCAACGACCGCGAAACCCTTGCCGTGGTCGCCAGCGCGCGCTGCCTCGATCGCGGCGTTGAGCGCCAGAAGATTGGTGTTCCGGGCGATGTCTTCGATGATGGATATCTTCTCGGCAATCTGCTTCATGGCCTCGACCGTCTGCTCGACAGCCTTCCCTCCGTTTTCCGCGTCTGCAGCGGACTGCCGCGCGATCTGCTCGGTTTCCTGCGCATTTTCCGAGTTCTGGCTGATGTTCGAACTCATCTCTTCCATGGACGAAGAGACTTCCTCGGCGTTTGCTGCCTGCTCGGCGCTGCCGCTGGAAAGCTCCTGTGCCGTTGAGCTCATCTGCTCGCTGCCGGAGGCTACGTTCGCCGAGGACTGCTGTACGCTCTGTACAATTTCGGTGATTTTTCGGGTCATCTCCCGCATCGCCCCGGCAAGAATACCGATCTCGTCTTTCTGATCGACGTCGAGGGTTCCGGTCAGATCCCCGGCGGCAATGCGTTTCGCAAAGGCAACACCGAGGGAGACCGGGTGGGTTATACCGCGGGTGATCAGGAGCCCGAGGGCGATCGCGGCGAGTACGCCTATGATAATGCCGGCGACGACACTTGCCTGCACGAAGTTTCCATCCCGGGCGGCGTCAGTCACTTCCCGGGCTGCCACCGCTTCGTTCAGTTCGATGATTTCGGTCAGCATATCCTTGACCCGGTCCTGCTGCTGTACTACATCGGTAAAACCGAAGTCGTTGAGTTCTTCGAATATCTCAACCGCAGCCTGGGCTTCTGCAAGAAGCAGATCGAACTGCTCGAAGGTGGCCCCCGCGTTGGGCTGCATGACATTCACAAAAGCGCTCAGGGCCGCCTGCTCGTTTCCGGCGGCGAGCTCGCGCTGTATGGTATCGACGGCGAAATGAAAAGGGTCGTGTGATTCGGGCAGGACTGCAAGAATCTCGTTGATCCGGGGATTACCGGACCGGAAGCTTCGCAGCCATAAGCCGAAGTTGCACGCCGTCGGATCGGTTCCTCCCTCGAAGGCGTCCCCGGTCAGCATGTAGTCGGTGACCCGTCCCATAAGTACGTGATGATCGGTAACGAAACCCTGCACACGTGCTTCAAACGCGTCCGGATTCTGTATGTCTATGGCATCGGCGGTGCGGACCTGCGCAATGAACTCATCGTTGAGTTCACGAAGGCGGTCGTATTCGGGGACGAAGCGGTTCCACATGACCGCTTCGTCGTCGGTCTGCGGCAGTACTGCGAACGCATCCCACGCGAGGCCGATGCGCCGGCGGGAGGATTCGATGTTGGCGAACTGCTGTTCTCTGATCTCAACAGGCAGACGAGGACTCAACAGTGAACGCATTGCGGTTGCGATCGCGAACACCTCAACCTCGATGACGAGGAGGTTGGAGACACTCGGAAGTCTGACCTCACCGATTTCTTCTATGCGGTTGTCGAGGGTTACCGCACCGAACCACCCGATCGCACCGACGACACCGACAATGAGGGCTACGATCAGGAAGCCTCCGATGAGTTTCGTTCCAAGGCGTAAATTTTTCACTACAATCCTCCATTTTTGCTTTGATAAATGAAGTGTAGATCCTGGAATATTTAGACGTAAAGTCAAAAAAAATGCCCGGGACCACAATTTCCGTGATTCCCGGACTCTCTTTTTATTGTCCACGAAAAAATTTATCAGCTGCGTTCGACGATGAGGCTGATACCCTGACCTCC
>SKXQ01000106.1 GCA_007128315.1 Spirochaetaceae bacterium
AGCAATGACGATCTGCAGCCGCGAAATGCCCCGGCGAAGGGAGCTGACTCACGGACACTCGGTACGGTGCTGGCAGCACGAGAATGTCCCGGAGCAGGACGCGAAACTGCTGGCGTCGGCAGCCGTCGCCCAGGCGAGTATGGAGGGACAGTATGAGTGACACGAAGCCGGTGCTGTCAGTTCGGGGTCTGAAGAAATATTTTCCCATCCGCACCGGGGTTTTCAGCCGGACTGTCGGACACGTAAAGGCCGTTGACGACATATCGTTCGATATCGTTCCCGGTGAAACATTTGCGCTCGTCGGTGAAAGCGGGTGCGGAAAGAGCACGACCGGCCGGACGATTCTCCGTCTTCAGGGAGCAACCGGTGGTGAGGTCACTTTTCAGGGCGAGGACGTGTTCGGTGCCAGCGGTGAGCGCATGCGAAAGCTTCGAAAGGACATGCAGATCGTGTTCCAGGATCCGTACAGCGCCCTTAATCCACGGATGAGGGTCGGAACGGCGATACGCGAGATACTGAGTGTACACGGTGTCGCCCACGGTCAGGAGGCTCAGGAGCGTGCCGAAAAAGTACTCGTTCGTTGTGGTCTTGAGCGCTATCACGCGACGCGCTATCCCCACGAGTTCTCCGGTGGTCAGCGGCAGCGCGTTGTCATAGCACGTGCACTCGCCCTCGATCCGAAGTTTATTGTTGCCGATGAACCGATTTCCGCCCTCGATGTGAGCATACAGAGTCAGGTTATCAATCTGCTTGAGGATCTGCAGGATGAGTTTGAGCTGACATATCTTTTTATAAGCCATGACCTGAGTGTGGTAAAGCACATGGCCGACCGGGTCGGTGTCATGTACCTCGGCAAACTTGTCGAGGTCGCGGACAAGGCCGATTTCTACCGGGAGCCGCTTCATCCGTACAGTCAGGCTCTCCTGTCCGCGATTCCCGTAAACGATCCGACCGAGAAGAAGCAGCGCATTATTCTGAAAGGTGACGTTCCGAGTCCGGCGAATCCGCCTTCGGGATGTCCCTTTCATACCCGTTGTCCACACGCCATGCCGGTGTGTAAAACGGTGGTCCCAGGACTGAAGAAAACGGCTGTGGGACGACAGGTTGCGTGTCATCTCGTGCACCCGCCGGAAGAAGAGGTTTCGGCGTGAACGAAGAGCGCATACGCGGCCGCGAGATACTCCTTCTGCTGTGGGTTGCTGCCCGTATCGTCCTTCCCATCCTCGGGCTGCTTATTCTGACCGTCACGCTCGGGTACGGTCTGTTTATGCTCGTATTCGGGTAAGTGTACCGGTTTTTTCGTCCAAAGGGGGTCTCGCAGTCGCTGTTCAGGCGGTGCGTGTGGTATACTATAGACGTATGCTCAGGGGTCGATCGCCGTTTCTTCACAGCATATTGCGTACCCGCACCGCGTTCGTACTGGCTCTGATTGCCGGTCTGCTTGCATGTGAGGGAGGGGCGCTGTTTCTCCCGGATGCCGACGGCGAACAGAGCGTAGAAATTCGCATGGTCGACTCGGGAAGCACCGTACAGCGATCCGACGGGCTCCGCATATCCTTCGAAACCCTGCGATCTCAATCCGATACAACTGACTTCGATTCGGTCGTTCTCGTACTTGAACCTGCATCCGAAATAACCGGTCTGACCTCCTCAGGCCTGTCCGAGCGCAGAGAGCGACGCGTCGACCGGGATGAGCTCGGTGCCGACCGTGTTCTTTTCGAGTCGCTCGAAGACCTGAATCCCGGTCTCTACACAGTCATAGTCACCGTCTACAGCGGCCCCGATCAGATTCAGTCGATCAGACGCTCGGTGTTTGTGGTCGATGACGTCTTCGCTTTGGATGGTCTGTCGGTGTATCCGGCTACCATGACACCAGGGTCCTCCGGCATTGTCCAGGCGACCCTGCAGGTGCCGGACGGCAGCGACCCCTGGTTGCGGTGGTCGGTCGGGGACGAGATGCTCACGTCCGGGTATGCAACCGACGGGTACACTGAGATCGAATGGCAGGCACCGGACCGGGAGTCGGTTTACCGGATCAAACTCGAAGTCTTTCCCGCGAGACCGTCTGCGGCAGGCCTGGCGGATCTTCGGTCATCCATACGCGAGTCTGCCGACGTTCTGGTGAGTTCGGCACGCAGCGCCCGGGATTCGCAACTCGGCTCCATTGATTCGTTTTTTCTTCTCTATCGCCTGCAGGGAAGCGTGTCCGACGACGGATTTCGTGCATCGCTCATCGATGATCCGGCAGAGCCTGTGGTAATCGGCCATCCCAGGCTTCGCGTCGTCCAGGGGCTGTTTGGATACACGCTCGATGGGTCAAGCGGGTTCCAGTCCGAGGGATTGGGGGTACCGTTTATCGGCGCTACGCCGACTCCTTTTACGCTTCACGCACGTATCGTGCCGCAACCTTCGTCAGCCGGCGCGTTCGGGAACGACGCTTCAGTACCTTCGGGCACACTGTTCGAGACCGAAACAAGCGCTCCGTTGTTTCGATTTGCGGTTTCGGTCGATACGGATGGTACACCTGCGGTACGCCTCTCGCATGGCGATCGTGACGAAGTCGCAAGCGGCCCGCCGGGACTGCTTCCCGGTGGCGAAGCAGCCTTGTTGTCTGTTTCGGTCGTTCCGGCTGAACGGAGCACGGCCGTATTATGGTTCCTGAACGGACGCCTCGTTGACATTTCCGAGCTTGCGGTCGCGTTTCCGGCGTCCCCGGTTACCGCAGAACACGCCGGAGGAAGTGCCCGGATCGACATTGAAGAGTCGGAGATCACGACAAGACATGGCGTTACCCGCATTGGAGCCGCCGAGCGAGGGTTCCGGGGGCTGGTTGACGAAATAGGGGTCCTGTTCAGGGACGCAGAAGGGCAGGTAGGAACCGACTCGGCGGTGTTCCGTAACGCGATGGAAAGTCGCTATGCAGGACGTCTGGCGTATGCACGTGGGTTCCAGGGAATGTTCGTGCCCGATGAACTGCAAACCATAGGTCGGGTTACTGTTCGTCGTGGAGCGCTGGAACTCGACCCGGGTGCATCGGTCCTGTTCCCTGCCTTTCTCTTTGAGCATGAACAGCTCGTCGTCGAGCTCGGTCTGGGCGTAACAGCTCCCGAGGCCGACGGCACATTCCGCTTCGAAATAGAACAGTCCGACGATACCGGTGCCGACGATCACAGGCGCCTGCTTGACGTCAGCTCTTCGGGCAGCGTCACGCAGAATGGAGAGCGTATCGGAACACTGACGCTCGTCGACGATCCTCCGGTACTTGTTCTGCGTCTTTCGCACCAGGACGGTGTGGTACATATGCGCGGAGCAGGCGGTTTTGAGACCAGTATCGATCTTGGGGATGCCCGATTCACCGGCGTACGCCTTTCGGCCCTCCACAACGAAGCACGTGTGATCCCCTTCAGAATCCGCAGTGTTGTCGCCCACCGTGACCGGGTATCGCTTGCTGACCGTCTCTCGGCCGGAGCTCAATCCGAAGGGGATTGACCGTCCTGTGGAGGCCGGTTGTAGAGAGCACCACCGGCGAGGGCCGGATCGTTGGTTATCACACCCGCCGCGCCTCGAGCCACGCATTCCTTCATGACCTGCGCATCGTCGACCGTCCACACAAAAACCTCACGGCTCTGCATCCGGGCAATACGCGCGTGCATGCCGTGGTATTGTGCATGGTCGGGTTTCAGAGCGTCCGCCTGACACATGTAGCGGCCAAATCCGCTCCGCAGGATGCGGGGCACCTCGGAATCGTGCGAATAAATTATCGCCACCGGGATCGTTTCCGAGATGCGTCTGATCTCTTTCACCGCGTAAGGGTTAAAGGAGCTCACAAGGCAGCGCCTTTCCAGTCCACGAGATGAAATCATGGATACCAGAGCCTCTTCTATGCCCGATGGTCCGTGCACTTTGTGCTTGATTTCGATGTCGTAGCACAGTCGATCGCCGAAGCGGTCGAAGACTTCACGGAGAAGAGGAATTGCTTCGGTCTCGTGCACGCGAAGTTCGGACAGCCTGCGCCAGCCTGTCTCGTCGACACGGCCGGGTGAGCCGGTTACACGCTCGGTCGTATAATCGTGAAAGACCACAACTTCACCGGTACTGCACACCTGCACGTCGAGCTCGATCGCGTGGGCCCCGGCGTCGTACGCCGCTTCAAAGGCTTTCATGGTGTTCTCCGGATAGAGGCGCGAGAACCCGCGATGCGCGAGGATCAGGGGCCGGGGGGCATCGGGAAAAACTGCTCTGCGAGCCATAGCTTACTCGCCCTCTTCCCGCAGCTTGCGCTTGAGCTGCTCCAGCTCGGAATCAACGTTGATGTTTCGAATCGCCTCACTGGTTTTCGTGTCACCGACTGCTTCCTGCAGCTGCTCGGCGAGTGCCGCCGCGTCAACGCTCATTTCGGGCGTTCTCTTGAGGCGTTCGAGGTTGTGTTTCATGAGCACCACTGTCTCTGAAAGATCAGCCTCTTCGCTCTGCAGCCGGGTCAGCGTTTCTTCCGCCTGCTTCCATTCCGCGAGCGCAGTAGCGGCAAGCTCACGATTCTGTTTCTCATACGCCAGATGTGCCCGCTTCTTCCAGAGCGCGATACGGTCCTCCGCCTCTTTCCGTTGCTGTTTCAGCTGATTCAGGGACGTAATATAGGAACCGACGTACGCTGTCGCGTCGGCTCGTGTCATGCCGCTGAGGTCCGCCTGTTCTGCGCGACTCCCCGGTCCCTGAGGTAGCGGGTTGTCGAAGGGTTCAGTCATATCGTTCTCCCGATCCATCATGTCTCTACGTTGTCCTCGCATAGAATAGCAGGAGTCTGTTCCCTCGTGAAAGCCTCGGCACCGGCGATCTCGTGGCCTTTCAGGTTTACGATAGGCTGTAGTACGCTATCGAGACTATACTACTGATATTGAAGCGTGCGGTTATCCGTGGGTCACGGGTGACAGCAGAGCTCGCATGGGCAACGATACAGCAGACACCGAGGAAGAACGTGCAGAAGAACTACGCCAGTACCGACGACTGCATTGTAGCGCTGGCTACACCATACGCCGAAAGTGCAATTGCCGTCATCCGGGCGAGTGGTGAGCATTGCCTCCAGCACGCCGATAATCTGTTCTCGCGATCTGAGGTACTTGCGTCGGCAACCGGACACAGCGCACACGTCGGATACCTTCTGCACCCGGTCAGTCGCGAGCGCATCGATCAGGTCGTTTGTACGGTGTATAGGGCACCGGCGAGCTACACGGGTCAGGACAGCGTGGAGGTGAGCTGCCACGGGAGTCTTTCGGTAATTCAGACCTGTCTGGAAGCCTTCCGGGCCGCCGGATTCCGCCCCGCGGGCCCGGGCGAGTTTACGCTCAGAGCCTTTCTTGCAGGCAAGCTCGGGCTGACCCAGGCCGAGGCGGTGGCCGAGCTCGTCCGGGCCCGGACCCGCACCGCTTCGACGCTGGCGCTTGGCCGGCTGTCGGGACGTCTCGAACACCGCATCGAAGCGATCAAGCAGTCGCTGCTGCACGTACTTGCGGGCGTTGAGATACAGCTCGACTATCCGGAAGAGGACACCGGCGAGGTGCCTCACGATATCGCGTCGCTTATTCGTGCCCGCGACAACGTTGCTGCGCTGGCGGACACCTATCGAACCGGCGCGCTGTATCAGGACGGGGTACTCGTCGCACTCGCGGGTGCGACGAATGCCGGAAAATCGAGTCTGTTCAATGCCCTCCTTCGCGAAGATCGCAGTATCGTCAGTGACGTTCACGGTACGACGCGGGACTACATTGAAGCTTCAATCGACGTCGGAGGTGTTCCTGTCAAACTTGTTGACACCGCAGGCCTCAGAGAGATCGATGAGCAGGTCGAAGGCGAGGGTATCAGACGCAGCGGCCGGATTATCGCCCGGGCCGCTGCCGTCGTGTATCTCGTTGATGCGACGGCGGGAGTTTCAGCCGGGGACACCCGGAATCTCGCAGACTTGCCTTCTGACAAGCCGGTGGTGAAGGTCTGGAACAAGGTTGATCTGCTTCCGGCGGATCATGCGGTGCCTGAGGGATACATTCGCTCGAGTGTCGAATCAGGCGAAGGGCTCGCTGAAATTCTCGATGCCATCTTCAGCCGCATATCCGGAGGTGCCGCCGCGCTGACCGGCGATGAGACCGTTGTCGACAGTGCCAGGCAACACGATCTGCTGCGCCGCGCAGCAGAGTCTCTTGAGCGAACCATCACGTCGGTTCACGATGAAATGCCTGCCGATATCGTCGCGGTCGACCTGCAGGATGCGGTCGGGGCACTCGGCGAGATTACCGGCGAGGTCTCAACCGATGACGTGCTGGAAACCATGTTCGGAGGATTTTGCGTCGGAAAATAGGAGAGAGCGCATGTACACTATACACGGAAGAACGGCTGTTATCGACCCCGAAGCCTGTCGGAACATACTCGTGTTCGGTGATGTACACGGCGATCTCGTCTCGCTGGAGCGGGGGTTATCGAAGGCCGGTGCGGATGACCTCATTGTCTTTCTCGGCGACTACGCTGACCGGGGACCGGATGGTGTCGAGGTTATTGAGACCATACACGAGCTTCTGCTGCGCGAGTCCGACCGTGTGATCGCCCTGAAAGGTAACCACGAGGACTACACGGATCAGGGGGAGCCGCTGTTTCACCCCTGTGATCTTATCGACGAAGCTCGCCGGAAGCGGGGAAGCTGGGAAGCGTTTTTTCGCCGATTCACCGGGTTCGCCAACACGCTTTTACTCAGCGCTCGAATTCCTGGATTCGCGTTGTTCGTGCACGGCGGGGTCGGTTCGCACCTTGACTCCTTCGAGCAGCTCGAGAACCCGGATACGGGGATTGAAACGGAGTTTCTCTGGAACGATCCGGTTCCGGCACCGGGCGAACACGTCAGCATACGGGGCGCCGGACGCGCCTTCGGGCCTGATGTTTCTGCGGCTGTCTGCGAGGCGCTTTCGATCCGACACATAATCCGCAGTCATGAGCCGCGAAAGGCTTCGCGCGGTCCCCTCCCGGAGCACGACGGGCGGGTCATTACGACGAACTCCACCTCGGCGTACGGAGGAGCGCCCGCGGTCCTGCGCCTGCAGGCCTCACGGATACCGCAGCTTGATCCGGTATCCGGAGACTCCGTCATTTTTCTTGACTAGCGGATAATTGCTATCCATACACCGCTTTTGGTACACTCAGCCCACAATGGACTTTGATGCGATAGTCATAGGAGGCGGGCACGCTGGCATAGAAGCTGCCATGTGCATGTCCCGTCTCGGCTTTGAAACAATGATGGTGACCCAGAATCTCGACTGCATAGGAAAAATGAGCTGTAACCCTGCCGTCGGTGGTCTCGCGAAGGGTAATATGGTTCGCGAGATAGACGCTCTCGGCGGGGAAATGGGGCGGCTGATTGATGCAACAATGATACAGTTCCGGGTACTGAACCGGAGCCGGGGCCCTGCCGTTCAGGCACCTCGGGCACAGGCTGATAAAAAGGCCTATGAGGTTCTCGCGAAAAAGACAGTCGAGCGTCAGGACCACCTGCATCTCTACATGGACACCGTCGTCGACCTTAGCTTTGACTCAAGTGGACGTAAGGTTACCGGGGTGGTGACGCAACGAGGAAAACGCATGTCAGCAAAGGTGGTTGTCCTGACCACCGGGACCTTTCTGAACGGAAAGGTGTTCATAGGCGAGTATTCCGAGACCGCCGGTCGACTTGCCGAACCGGCAGCCGTTGGCCTCGACCGGACGCTTGCAGGACTGGGGTTCCGCATGGGTCGTATGAAGACCGGCACGCCGGCGCGGGTTGCGCGATGGAGTCTCGATTTCGACAGAATGGAAGAGCAGTTTGGCGATGAAGATGTGGTCCCGTTCAGCTTTTCCCACACGTCGGTGAACCGTCCGAAGCTGTCCTGTTACATCACATTCACGAACAGTAAGACACATCGCATACTCGAAGAGAACATGGCACGCAGCCCTCTGTACTCGGGCCTTATCGTCGGAAGTGGTCCGCGATACTGCCCGAGCATCGAGGACAAGGTTGTCAAATTTCCGGACAAGGACAGGCATCAGATCTTCATTGAACCCGAAGGACTCGATACCGAAGAGATGTATCTCAACGGCATCAGTTCATCGATGCCCGAGGATGTACAGGAAGCCTTCATCCATACTATCCCGGGTCTCGAGCACGCGGAGCTGATGCGACCGGGTTACGCGGTCGAGTACGACTATATCGATCCCTCGCAACTGTATCCTACAATGGAAGCAAAGCTCTGCGAGAATCTGTTCATCGCCGGGCAGACGAACGGAAGCTCAGGATACGAGGAAGCAGCAGGGCAGGGGCTTATCGCGGGAATTAATGCGGCACGGAGACTGCAGGGAGCTCCGCCGTTCGTGCTGTCCCGGGCCGAAGCGTATATCGGGGTGCTCTGTGACGACCTGGTGACGCTCGGCACAAAGGAACCCTATCGCATGTTCACGTCGCGTGCCGAGCACAGACTGGTTCTTCGCGCGGACAGCTGTGACATGAGGCTTTTCGAGAAAGGTTACGAGCTGGGGCTCCATCCCGAGGCCCGATACGAGGCCTTCTGCAGGAAGCGGGATACGATTGCCGAGATCAAGGAGCTGCTTCGAAGGAGACATCTCTCACAGAACGACTTTGACTCCGATGCAGCATCCGCAATGAATGGAACGAAGCTGCTGCTTGAACGACACGTGGGTAAGAGCCTGTACCAGATTCTGAAAGACCCGCAGCTTTCGCTTGCCGACGTGCAGTACGTCGCTCCGGAACTCGTGGAAGCCAATGGCGAGATCATTCCCGGCGAATGGCTCCGGCAGGTCGAGCTCGACGTCAAGTACGAAGGTTACGTAGCGCGTCAGGAACGACAGATACTCCGTATGGACAAGATCGAACGAATTCGCATACCCGAGGGATTCGATTTTAATGGCGTCACGGGTCTTTCGACCGAGAGCCGGGAAAAGCTCAATCACATCAGGCCGCTGAACGTCGGGCAGGCAAGCCGTATTTCGGGTGTCAGAAACTCAGACATTGCGGTGCTTATGGCCTCAGTGCAGAGACGACGTTCATAGCCGTGCCTGTGGACGATCGTCCGGAAGTGGTCCTCGACTCGGGACTCGAAGAGCTTGGTCTTTACTCGGACCGACTCGCTGCGGACCTCAAACGGTATGTGCAGGAAATAGAGCTGTGGAATCCCAGACTGCGGCTGGTCGACGCTGCCGGTGTGGATATCATTACCCGGCATATTCTTGATTCCCTGACCCTCGTTCCCTTTCTTGACGCGGTTTTCGCGCGAAGCCCGTTTTCGCACACGCCCGGGGACCGTGATGGTCATCGACCGGTCGTTGCCGACCTTGGCAGCGGCGCCGGACTTCCGGGCGTACCAGTCGCACTTGCGAGACCGGAGCTCGCAGTCTGTCTTGTTGAACGCATGGAGCGGCGATGCGGCTTCCTGCGCAACGTATCGGCGATCCTGAGGCTGCCGCAGGTTGAAGTCTGCCATATGCAGACCAGAGACCTGCCTCCGAGGCGCTTCGACGTGGTTACATCCCGCGCGTACCAACCCGTCGACGAGCGATTCATACAGGAGCTCCTGGCAGTTCTCGCGGATGGTGGTGAGGGCTTGTTTCTCAAGGGCCGGATCGAGAAAACCAGGCATGAAACAGAGCAGCTGCCGTACGAAACACGCACACGCGTCTGCTGCGAGTTCACGGCGTTGAGTGCCAGTTTCCTTCCTCCAGACTCCCGGCACATTCTGCGGATCACCCGTAACGCGAGCTGACGCTCCTACCCGCGGGCGGCGAGTCGTTCAAGAATCTTGTTCAGTTCGTCCTTGCCGAGCAGGTCGATCAGACGGGCTTCGACGAAGGCCTGTGCTCCTTCGGTATAGGTTCCGGCGCTGAGACAGAGTCCACGACCGGCCTTCACGTCCTTGATCCGGGTGTGAAAATCCCGGAGCATAAGCTCTCCGACGGCTCCGTTGGTTCTCATAAAGCGGAAAAGAATCAGATCCTCCCAGCTGGAGGTTTCAACCTCGGCTAGGATATCCGCGTACTCATTTCCTTCAACGTGTATGTCGGTGACCTTTATATGAGCCTTCCTGAAATAATTCGAGACGATACGTCGGCACAAGGTTACGAAGTCACTGGACGCACCGATCAGGTAGGTCTGCAGATGGCGGTTGCTGTTCAGCTCCTCGACCTGACTGAGCTGCGCGGCAACGTCCTTGTACGAAGGTTCGACAGAGTAGACTTCGCGAAGGAGGGGGAGCGCCTGATCGAGCTCCTGGTTCTTGGAGTGTGCGGCGGCGAGGCGGTATTTCAGCTCCAGGGACAGCTCAGGAGCTATCTGCTCATGCCGCAGTCCGATCTGAAAGTCCGTGATTGCGTCCTTGTATCGACGGTGCTGCATGCGAATGCTACCCGATCGCAGGGCCGCACTCGGCCCGAGCACGGGGTCTCCGCGCAGATGTGTAAAGGTCCGCAGGGCCTGTTCCTGCTGCCCGAGTTCAAACGCGCATTGACCGAGAACAAACATACTCTCTTTGTCTCCCGGTGCCTGTTCAACGGTGCGTTTCAGCACGGAGCCTGCTGCCTTATATTCCTTCATGCGGTACAGGCTCTGACCGAGATACCGCAACGTGTCGGTGTGCTCGGGCTGCTGCTCGGAAGCCTGTTTCAGCAGTGCAACCGCCCGTTCGTAGCGCTTTCGCCGGAACTCCAGATAGCCGAGATTATAGTTGACCTCGAACACGTCCTGCTTCGAGTTACGACAAACCGAGAGGTCCTTGTATGCCTCCGTCCACTTTTTCAGGTGCAGAGCAGATAGCCCCCGGCGGAGCGTGATAGAAAAGTCGTCGAGTTCGGGTGACGCGGGCACGAGCTGCATCAGCGCGGTGTAGGTTGAATACGCTTTCTCCCACTCCCTGTCCTTGTAGTACACTTCCGCGAGGTCGCTGAGTGCACCGGTATCTTTAGGATTCTGGCTGAGTTTCCGGTTTGCGTCCTTGATGATGGTGCCGCGGTCACGCTGCTTCCGTCGTTTTCCCGATCCACTACTGCTGGTCCAGCGTACGACCATTATACTCAGACCGAGGAGTACGAGAATTCCGACGATAAGAAGCCCGATGAGTACCGGGAGTGCAAGCATTCCGAGATTATTCCTGTTCCATGGGACAGGTGTCAATGAATCTTGATTTACGCCGATGCTCAATCATAAGATGAGAAAAGCCCGGCTCTCGCGTCACGGGCTACGGAGGATCAGAAGTGAGTGATTCGGTAATTGCAATTCGGACAGCAGACAGAAAACTGGTACCGGTCCTGAGTGGCCCCCACGGCACGAAACGCCGTATGGTCCTGACCACGGTTCACGAAAACCAGCCAAGTGTGCATATCGACCTGTTTCAGATGGAAAGCGAGCAGGATCAGCAGTCCGACTATATCGGGAGCCTGGTAATCGAACATCTCACCCCTGCACCCGCCGGCGAACCCGATATAACGCTGAACATCGCGATAGACGAACAGGGTAATCTCAACGCCACGGCGACTGATTCATCTTCGGGTGACTACCAGAGTCTCTCTGTCAGCCTTCGTGACTCCGACAGTGCGATGCAGGACCTGCCGGATTTTTCGCTCTCAGAAGAGGAAGAAGATCTCGACGTGGGGGATGATTTCGACCTCTCGGGTTTCGACGAGCCCGGTCTTGTCGACTTCGAGGACGAGGACGAAGACGAGGAGGAGGACGAAGCCGGGGAAGCGACGGCTGAATCGGATTTCGCCGATGAACCGGACTTTTCGTTCGACGAAGACGCGGGCGGGGACGATAGCGACTCCTTCGAGGCGTCCCTCGACGACTTTGCCGACGACGACTTCGCCGACGAAGGGTTTGCCGAAGAAAGCTTTACCGGGGACGACTTCGAGCTTCCCGACCTTGAGGATGACGCCGGTCCGGTGCCGATCTCCGTCGAAGAAACCGTCTCCGGCGATAGTGACGGGACTGGTACCGAGGGCTCGGTACCGAAACTCCTTTTCGTCGCGTATATCGTGCTCGCGATCGCCATTCTGACAGGACTCATCTTCATAGTGTACCGGCTGCTCGAGGGCGACCCGGTGCCACCTCTTGAGGCGTGTCTTCCCCTGGTCAGTCCTGTGGGTCTGAGCCGGAAAGCTGTTTTTCCGGAAGCCGTTCGTCATCGTCACGACACCTGATCACCCCACTTCAACCTCGTTGAGCACCAATGGATATGCGTCCGATCATCAGTTCATTCAGCATCATACTGCTCAGTGCGTCGCTCCTGCTGTCCGCCTGCGAAACGCACCCCACATTCCTCGGCCTTGACCCTTCGTCGGCAATGGACCTCATGTCTCAGGGGTCCTACGGCTTTCTTGCGGAGCTCGATGTCGATCCGGACCGTCTCGACAGCGCGGAAATCTACGGTATACAGAGCGGGAGTGCCTACTACACGGCGAGGGCCCTGGAGGATCTGGGCAGACACGAGCTTGCATTCGCGCTTCTCGGACGGCAGCATGCACACGCCGAAGAACCATGGAGTGGTCGGGCCGCGCGCGTAATGCTCGAGCAGGCCCGCAGCGACGAGCAGCGCAGCGCAGCCGCCGACGCGATCGGCTCGCTGTCTTCCATTGAAGACATTGATGACGATCTCGCTTCAGTCTGGACTGAAACGCTGTGGCGCCTTGGGCGCTACGACGAAGTGATGGAGCTCTACGAGGCCTTCGGCCGGCCGCCCGTACTGTCGGCCTGGGCCGCCCTCGCAAAGCTCGCAACCGGACAGGAGCGCGCGGTCGATGCCGTCCGGCAGGCACTGCAGACCGCCCCGCGCGGCCAGGGACTGTTGACACTCCGCGACTACCTGCAGGACGGGATCTCCGGAAGCGTGCGCGATCGCGTGGAACGGGAGTTGCGCCCATCGGAGTACGAGCTGCTCGAGTTTCGCGCGGCCGTTGCAGCGGCTGCCTGGCAATCGACCGCGGGCTATCTTGCTGCCGTCAGGGAAGATCCCGATCACTCCGTGGCCGGTGAAGCGGCGCAGGCGTTCCGGTCCCGAGCGTTTATCGGTGATCTTCGTGAGGCATGGTTCAGGCGCAGGGAGTCTGCTGTCGGGGCTGAGGTCATGGAAGCGTTTTCGACGCGACTCACCGGAGAAATCGAGTCATACGCGCTCGAGGCTTCAGGGCGACTATGGCGTGCCGAAGGTGCGAACCGCCAGGCCGTTCGTGTTCTCGATCGAGCGCTCGAAGGAGCTCGGCCGGGAGAGGATCGTGATCGTGTTCTGTTCCATCTGCTCCATGCGCGGATCAGCTACGACCACCGCGGCGTCATTGAGCGCGCTGACCGCTATCTTTCGATGATTCACGATCCGATTCCCTTCAACGAGATATGGGAACGCGTTCTTTCTCACCTCATCGTGAACCGACGCTGGCAGGACCTCGCGGAGATTTACGGGCCTGTCCGGCGCCACGCATCCGAGCGCACCCTGGGTCAGTACGGAGTCGCTCTTGCTTCAGCAATCGATGCCGGTTTTGTGAACCCGGCTCAGGTACCGGATGTCCCGGTCGGAGTGTCTCCCCGTTCACACGTACTTGAGGCTGCGTATCGTCAGAACGGCAGCATTTACTACCGCATGCTCGCCGCGGTCATGCTCGGCGAGCCTCTTCGCGGGATGCCGGATGACGCGCGTGTCGTTGAGCCTCCGGTGCAAAGCCTCGACGATCTGCTCGTGGCGGGGTATATGGATTTCGGACTCGTCGACCGTGCGTACCGGGCGGTCAGAGAAGAAGCCAGGCGTCCAGGCAAGGATGTGCTCAGACGGCTGGCAGTCATTCTCGCTGATCAGGGCGATTTCCTTCGATCGCTGAGAACGGCGAATCGGCTTACCGCGCTCGAAGGAGCTGTTCTCGACAGCGATCTTGCGCGCATCATCTACCCCGAAGCCTTCGCCGAGGAAATGAATCAGGTTCTCGATGAGTTTCCACTCGAACGCGATATTTTTTACGGGCTTGTCCGCGAGGAGAGCTATTTCGATCCGCGGATACGGTCTTCGGTCGGTGCAACCGGACTGGCACAGCTTATGCCGCAAACGGCTGAAGATGTTGCCGCCCGCCTGCGTGTAACCGACTTCGATCTTACCGATCCATACACAAACCTCCGTTTCGGCGCGAGGTATCTGAATGATCTCGTTGTCCGCCTGGGCGCATGGGTTCCCGCAATGATCGCATACAATGCCGGGCAGGGTCGGGTTCGGACCTGGCTTTCCGAGCGTCAGGGCTTGCCGATGATCCTCTTTCACGAGTCTGTTCCATTTCAGGAGCCTCGAAGCTACATACGCAATATCACGGTCAGTGCCGTGTACTACGAGTTCCTTTCAGGCCGCGGCGACGGTACCCGTGTCATTCGTCTGTTCTTTCCCGAGCTCGGTGATCCGGATTCCTGACCGGTGTTTTGAGGCTAAACAGGCAGGGAAGGACTACCGATAGTATAGACGTATCCAGGGGAGGGTTTGGTTTACCGTGCATAAATCCGTACGCAGTACTACATCACACGTGCTTGCTTCCATGAGCGCCTTACTCGGGTTGAGTTTTGCCCTGCTTCCGCTTCTGTCGCTGACCAGCGTCGGAGTTGTGATAATGCTCGGATTTCCGGCACATTATCTTGTCCGCAGTTTTCACGCCGCGGCGGTCTTCGTGCCCCTGTACTTCGGTATCAACGCATGGCTCGTCCGTCGAGATGCGGACGGCATCGCGTTCTTTGGTCTGAACCTGAGTGTGCTGCCCTTCTTCAGTCTCGCGTTGACCCTTCGGCTTGCCTTTGACGCTCAACTCGCCGACAGTCCGGCGACAGCCGGCATCGTTTCGGTCATTGGACGGGCAAGAGGTGCGTGGGCCTTTGGACTGCTGACCGTGATTCTTGTTGCCGCTGTCATTGCGCTGGTGCGCATGTGGCAGATGCTCTCGGCGGATGCGCTGCCTGCACAGCCTGTTGATGAGACCGGGGTGCTTACCCTCCCGGCTCCGGCCGCCGTCTACGCGGGACCCGGTACCCCGACCGCATTGAGACGTTCAGAAGAGGTGCTGTGGCGGGCAAACGGTCCGGACGGAACGTACGGCGACGACGAGCGCACGTTCCCGGACATTGTGCAGGATCGAACAGAGTCCGTCGAAACAGACGCGGGTCACGAATCAGGCGACGGCGTTGAAACGGATGTGGCACCCGTCGCGTACGCGGAAACCGATACGAGCTTCGCGTCCTCCCGTCTCGGTATCGCATGGCCCGAAGGCCGTACACGCGTCCATTTCGATGAAGACGACGCTGAAGAACTCGTTGACGACTCCGACCCCGGTGAGGAACAGGAGTTTGTCGTGCATTACAGGGACGGTTCCTTTCGGAGCCTGTATGCGGGAGAGTACTACGCCGACGAACCGGACCTCGGCGATGAGTTTGATGAGCTTGAGGCGGTTGAAGGCGGCGACGACCTGGAAGTGCATCTCGGTTTCTCCGCTGGCGAAGACGATGCCGACGAAGA
>SKXQ01000099.1 GCA_007128315.1 Spirochaetaceae bacterium
ATATCCAGTGCGACGCCGGTCGAAAGCGCCTTTATTAGAGCCGACACAAAAAATACATTGTCTTCGTAGTTAATTCGCGCTGCCATGTACTCACCTTGCAGAGTTCTTGTTCTTATACATCGGCGAACTATCCATGTCCTTGACAGCGTATTTCCCTGCATGGTAATGATATCGAACCTCTTTACTCTCGGGAAGAAAGAGCCGAGGGTCATACGGTCCACAAGGAGGAACTATGAGAAAGTATGAGGTTGTGTGCGTCTTCCGCCCGGAAGACGAAATTTTTAATCGCGGTCGTGACGATATCCGTTCCGAAATTACCAAACTCGACGTAAAAATCGACAAGGAAGAGGATATGGGAGCACGGACGCTTGCGTATCAGATCAAAGACAAAACTCAGGGTCATTACTATCTGTACGTTACTGACATGCTCCCGGAGAAGGTTCAGGAAATCGAGGAAGCGCTGCGTCACAAGCCGGAGCTTCTGCGGTCCATGGTCGTCCGCCAGGAGGAGTAGCCTGTTATGGCCGATATTAACCGTGTCGTACTCGTTGGCCGCCTCGTCCGCGACGCCGAGCTGAAGTACACCAGCGGGGGGCTCGCGATAACGACCTTCGCAGTCGCAATCAATCGCCGCCGCAAACAGGGTGATGACTGGGTCGACGAAGCGAATTTTTTCGATATCGTTCTCATGGGTCGCCAGGGAGAGGCTGTTCAACGATACCTCACCAAGGGTAAGCAGGTTGGTATCGAGGGCGAACTGCGCCAGAACCGCTGGGAACAGGACGGACAGAAACGGAGCAAAGTAGAGATATTTGCCACCAATCTTCAGCTCCTTGGTGGACGAGATGGTGGTGAGTCAGGCGGGTCGAAGGGATATTCCCGAGACTCCCATACTGAGTCGCCGGGCGCGGGAAGCCAGGGTAACGAGCCTTTCTCAGGTGCGCCGGTTGACGATTTTGAAGACGACGTGCCGTTTTAACGGCTTTTTAGAAATGGAGATACAATAAGATGGCTGATGATAGAAGTATGAGTGACAGAGACCGCGATTCCGACGGTAGGGACGGGGGAAGAGGCCGTGGTGGATTCCGCAGTGGACCACCGGGTGGCGGCGCCGGCGGCGGCCGCGGCGGACGACCCTTTTTCCGTAAGAAAATCGACAAAATCAAGGCCCAGAAGCTGGTCATTGACTATAAAAAACCGGAAATACTTCGTCGGTTCATTACTGACAGCGGGAAGATTCTTCCCCGACGCATTACCGGAACTAGTGCAAAAAACCAGCGCCGCCTTGTACGCGAGATCAAGAAGGCGAGGGCAATCGCGCTTCTACCGTTGAGCTGAGCGCTCGACTCGCGTGGTCGAGAATGCAGAATACCGTACAGCGCCGCTATGACTGGACTGCAATACTCAGTCTTGCAGTTCTTTCAGGGCTGGTGTACTACAGCCGAAGCTTTTATCTTCTATTTCCGGCTCCCTTGCAGTTTCTGTACGGAAAGACGGATACTCGACACTTCCTTATCGGCTGTGGCGCAGCTCTCCTGATAATTGTAGGGATAGTGGTGCACAGGGCGTCAGACGTTCCCGCTGATCTCAGGTCGGTGGCTCTCCTGGAGGCACTCACGCCTGCTGGCCTTATGGCCGGGTTGCTTGTGCTGAACGTCGGTAGCCGAGGTCGTCGCACGGCAATGCTGTTCGGCGCCGGTGCGATAGTCGGAATTGCGGCTTTACCGTCAGTTCTCGCGTTCACACGCAGCGATCTGTTTTCGCTGATTGTCGAACAGCAGGTGGCTGTGGTCGAGCAGGCCCTGGGGGCCATGACCGGAGAAGTGTCGGTCGAACAGATGATTCCCGGCGGCTCAGAGCAGTTCTTCCGCGCAGTCTGGTTGAGAATGTTTGCGGCCGGACTGACTGTCATGCTCGGATTGAACTGGATGGTCGGACGTCGCTTTGCCGTCGGACCTCGTGCAGTCTCGCTCGATCGGTACTGGACACCGCACTGGCTGCCTTTTGTCGCAGCGACTGCGCTGCTGTTTGCTGTGATCGATGCGACCTTCGGAGCGGTGCTGTTTGGAGTCATTGGCTGGAACGCGCTAGGTGTAGCAGTCGCAGTGTTTGCAGTTCAGGGATTCTCCCTGTTGCAGCATGTTGTCGGAAAGGGAGGAAAGAAACCGGTTGCCAGGGCCATGCTGCCTCTGGTGCTCATGCTGGTTCTTTTCGTACCCTTTCTGAGCGGGTTGGTGCTCGTAGGGCTGCCCGCTCTTGGATTAGTAGAGCATTGGAAGCAAAGACGACGCAGGCCGTCGTCATAAGGAGTGTGGTCATATGAAAGTTATACTGAATGTCGATATTGCGAATCTCGGGGAAGAGGGCGATGTATGCGACGTGAAACCGGGCTACGCCCGAAACTATCTTCTTCCGCGAGGCATGGTTCTACTCGATAATACACAGAATCGGGCGCTTTTTGAGAGTCGGAGATCAGACATTGAGAAACGACGCCAGCAGAAGGCGGATGCGGCCCGATCGCAGCGAGAAAAGATCGAGGCGGAACCCCTGGTGATTTCTATGCCTGCCGGTGAAAACGGACGACTGTTCGGATCCGTCACTCCCGCTACGATCGTCGAGCAGCTGGGCAAAGCCGGTATGTCTGTCGAGAAGCGGAACATCGACGTTCCCGAGAAGACAATCAAGACACTTGGCACCTACAAGGTTCGTGTGAAGCTCTATGGTGAGGAAGAAGCACAGCTGACTGTACAGGTTATCGCCGCGGGCAAAGCGAACGAAGAGTCGAAGCAGAAGCCGACTCCGACCCCTCCTGCAACCGAACCTGTCGTCGAAACAGCTCCCGAGGCATCTTCGGACGCTGACGATGTGCAGACACCGGAGGTTGAGAGCACTGAGACTGACGAAACCGAACCCGGCACAGACTGATTCGTGTAGGACAGCTGTATGGCCGGTGATAAGGGACGAGTACCGCCTCATAATATTGAGGCGGAGATTGCCACTTTAGGTGCGCTTATGCTCGACAAGGACGCACTGAACCGCGTCCTTCCCCACATCCGGTCGAGGGACTTCTATCGCACCGCGAATGGAAAGGTATTCGATGCTATAGTTGCCCTGAGCGATCGCTCCGAAGAGCCTGACCTGATTACCGTGACCGAAGAGCTCCGCAGTCAGGGGAATCTTGACGCCATTGGCGGAGCCGCGTACATCGCGAGTCTCACATCCGCCGTCCCGACAGCCGCCAACGTTGAATATTACGCCCGCATTGTTCGCGACACGAGTGTTCGACGACGTCTGCTTCGTGTCTCCGAAGGCCTCAACAGCAATGCGTATGACGAGCGGCAGGAAACCCGCTACATTATTGAGGAAGCAGAGCGGGAAATATTCGAGATCACCGACGAGAACCAGACGGAAGGCTTCAAGCCTGCGCGGGAAATCGTCAATCGCACCATCGACGCGATAGAGCGGTTGTATTACTCCAAGGACAGCTACACAGGAATACCGAGCGGATTCCCCGATCTCGACAAGATGACCAGCGGTTTCCAGAACAGCGAGTTTATCGTCGTCGGTGCCAGACCGTCCATGGGTAAGACAGCGTTTGCGCTTAGTGTTGCCGCGAACATAGCAGTCAAGGATAAGATACCGGTCGGGTTTTTCACGCTTGAGATGAGCGATATGGCAGTTATGCAGCGTCTCGTTTCGAGTGAAGCGCGCATCGGAAGCCATATCCTCCGGACTGGAATGCTCAAACCCGCCGATTTTGCACATCTTGTCGACGCCGCGGGGATGCTCTACGACGCACCCTTATTTATTACCGATACGCCCAACATGAAGCTGCTTGATCTCCGCGCACAGGCGCGAAGAATGAAACAACAGGCGGACGTGAAGATCATCTTCATAGATTACATCACGCTTGTCTCGTCAGAAAACCGGGATCTTCCCCGACACGAGCAGATTGCCGAGATCTCCCGAAGCCTCAAAGCGCTGGCGCGGGAGCTCAATATCCCGATCGTTGCGTTGAGTCAGGTCAGCCGCGATTCAGAGGGAAAACGGCCGACTCTTGCAAACATACGAGAGAGCGGTTCGATCGAGCAGGATGCCGATGTGGTCATGTTTCTCCACCGGGCCCGCTCGGATGACGAGAACGACGCGGTGATAGAAACCGAACTTATCGTCGCCAAACAGCGAAACGGCCCTATCGGCACGATCAAAATCGCCTTTGTGCCAAAGTATACGCGGTTTGAGTCTCTCGCTGGAAACAGTGCACACTAAAGGCAGGAGAACCTTGTATGGCTATCGACGACTTTTATGATTTTACCGACCTGAAAAACGACACAGAACGCCTGGTTTTCGAGGAACTCGACAGGCAGCTGGCCGACGCGGGGCCGGAAGTGCCCCGGACACAGGAATGTGTCCTCGATATGGCAGCTTACGCCCTGAATCATGCCCGCCCGTTGTACCGGGTAAATCTGATAGGACGACTCTACGCGCTTTCGAGCACCGAAGTGCGCGACCGCGAAGTACAGTCAGCGGTGGCCGAGGCTATACATCGCGTCACCGAGAACCCGCCCCGATGACCATTGCCGTCGTCTCGCAGGCTCCGGCCGTCGAATCAGTTTCGTGGTCCAAGTGTGCGCAGGACTGACTCAAACTCAGCCTGTATTCCGCTGCCGTAGCGGGGAGCGGTGAGGGGAAGCTCTATTCGCGCATCCGCGATCGCGACCCGGGTGTCCGGATCCGCAAAGCGCAGCAGATCTTCTACTGCAACTCCATCTGCTGCAAAGAAACCACCGTTAGAGCCGAGGGCAAGCCAGCGCGTATCTTCGAACAGGTATACGTCTGCGAGAAGCTGCTCGGTTACCTGATCCCATATGCTGACAGTTCCATTTGCGTTCACGCTGAGTATTTTCTGTTGTCCGAGCGTCAGCCGACGGGGCAGATGTACCGTCTGGGGCAGGAAGCGTACGTCGTCGCCATCCCAGACTGCGATACCGTCGTAGCCGGCTGCTACGTACACAGCTCCGGTGAGTGGATCGACGACGAGATCCGCTTCAACGTCCTCGACAGGAAGGCGGAATATCGTCTCCGAGCGGTTCAGGTTACTGCCGCTGAGGCGTTCGAGGCTTGTTACAGTCGTACCATTGAAACTCTCGAGCCCGAGCACGTACACCGCCCCCCGACGTGGATCGGCAACGACCCGGAACGCGAAGAAAATGCGGGTTTGGAGAGAAACGGTTTCACCAGTGCGCGGGTCGACTCGGACTAGCGCACTTGTTGAGGCTCCGGCGGTGTTTCGGCCGACCACAAGCAGATCCTCGCGGGCGAAAGCCGCAGTCCACGCATTGGCGACGCGCCGGGACTGCAGGAGGGCAAGCGAAACAGGGTGGCGTTCCTCGATGGTTCCATCGGAATACAGGATGGTCAAGCCACGATCGGTGGAGTTGACCTGACGGACACTGAGATTCTCGCTTTCGCGTGGATTAGGGACCTCTTCCATGAAACCGTCGGCGGTCAGGCGCTGCAGTGGTCCTGCTGACGAACCCCACAAGAGAAAGTCACCGTCGAGGAGTGGAACGAGCGTCCCGTTGCGATCGGGTACCTCTTGCCACGGATCGTTGAGCAGTTCCGTAACGTCTATGTTCTGCGCGACACCGATTGTCGACACGGCTCTCGGGTGGACGGGGTCGTCGAAACGACTCGTTCTCAATAAAGAGAGTTCCGGGCGGGACTCCTGCAGGCTTACCGACCGCTCGAAAATACGGTCGCCCTGCCGGCCGTAGAGCCCGGGAATGCGGGTGACCGTACCATCCGGCTCAGTGACGGTAATCTCCGGTCCCCGCGTATTGTTCCCGTCGGTATCCGAAGAAGACATTCGTTCCGAGACGCGTTCGCTCGACCGGATTACTCGCGATCCGCGGAAGAAATCGGAGTAAACGCTTGTACCGAAACCGTCTGCCGAGACGAGCATGCGATTCGTCGCCAGCTGGACCGATCGGATCGGTCGAAGGATGTTACGACCGAACACGTCAACCGCTTCATCATCGACTAACGCGAGTCGTCCTGCCGGTCCTCCCGTGTGTAGAGTCTGGTTGACCGACAATGCGGCAGTGCTGTCAAGGATCTGGTCCCCGGTGATCTCATCGCTCAGGCCGAGGGTATTGCCGGAGAAATGGTAACGGCTGATCATTCGGGAACCCATGGCGCCGGAAAGCACGATTATGGACCCTGTCCGCGGATCGACCGATATGTCGCGGATCTGCGTATGATCCCGGGACGTTACGAGCGAGCCGTTCACGATATCTATGACTATAAGCTGACTTCCGCGCTGTGCGATTGCGAATCTGCGATTCTGCAGGATTCGAAGGCGCTGCAGACCGCTTACTGTTGTGGCGCTTTGAAGTGTCCGGCCATCAGAAAGCGACGTGTATACGATACGCCCGTTTGATGGCGCATAGGTCATGATGTTCGCTTCACTTGCGCCAATGGTAAAATATCCTGCGATACCGGTTTGTACTCCGACTATCTGTTCCTCTTCCCAGGTATTGGTTTTCAGGGTTATTACGCTCGGGACACCGGTGCGTGTGTAAACCAGCCAGGTCCCCTGGGGGCTGAAACCGAAGGAAAGTGGTCGACTGCTCAGATCGCGGGCAAAGACCTCCGAAGGTTCTGTCCAGTCCCAGACGGCGAGCCGGTATCCGGTACTCGTTCGCGTCAGAACGGCGATTTCTGTTGCTGCAGGGTGTACAGACACGGCTTCGACAGGGAAGTGTGAGACCTGAAGGTTGCGAAGCGGTTCGAGACTGCGGTCGTCCCAGAGTCGTATTGAGCCGTCGGAGCCGGCGCTTACCATGACACTATGGGCCTCGGACCATACAAGCGCGTCGACCTGCCCGGTATGGCTGGTGTTCACAATGAGCTGTGGATGCTGGCCCGATACGACAGCCGTCGTCAGCATGAAGATACCGATGAAGGCTGCTACTGTTTTGCTTCGAATGATGTTCATGTCTGCACGTACCTCGTTCGGGAAATGGTCAGTTGCCCGTAAAGAACAGTATATCAGTAGTAACCGCGAAAACGATAAGAATCAGGACAATAATCGCACCGACGGTCTGGTATCTGCTGATCGTAACTGCCGACAGCGGCTTGCGGCGTATTCCTTCGTAGGCATTGATCAGTATCTGACCTCCGTCAAATACCGGTACCGGGAGGAGGTTCATGAAGCCGAGAATAACACTCAGAAGGCTGAGAAAATTGAAGAACGATGATATTCCCGCGCCGAAACCCGCCTGAAAGCCCTGACTTGCCACTTCGCCGGTAAAAAACACGATTCGTGCCGGGCCTGCAACAGCTTGCGTCAGATCCACACCACGAAAGAGCGTTCCCAGGCCCCGGATCGTCATGACAACGACTCCGGCTGCCTCTGAGGTTCCCTTCTGAAGCGCGGCTACTGGTCCAAGCCCCGGGGTACGGGCGCTGACACTCGCGAACACGACTCCAACGGTTCGTCTTCCGGTGTCCGCAGTGTCGGGTGCGATGTTTGTCTCGAATCGTTCGCCACCGCGCTCGTAGACGACCCGAAGATTCGAACCAGCCTGCTGCACGCGATTGCTGAATGCTATGCTGTGCGGAATCTCAACTCCTGACGCTTCTCGAATGATGTCTCCCGCCTGCAGCCCTGCCACCGCAGCCGGCCCTTCCACCGAAGCGATAACGGGTTCGATCCAGGGATAGATGCCGAGGCGTCCACCTCCTGTTTGCCGGTCAAGCGCGGGCGTGACCCTCAGGTTGCGTTCATCGCCGTTTCGCATGACCGTAAGCGCAAGCTCGCGGTCGGCTGACGCGGCTACGATCTGCTGTATATCCCGAAAATAAGGTGTAGGGTCGCCATTTATGACAATAATGCGGTCGCCCGTCTGCAGGCCGGCTTCATCAGCGCGGGATACCGTCTGTGTACCCGCTTGAGGAAAATCGGTTTCCAGGATGATCCTGTTCTCGAATGTCTCAAACGAGAATCCGGTAAACCATATCGCCGAGAGAACAAGGACGGCAAATATCCCGTTCGCCAGGGGGCCTGCGAACAGAATTGCAATGCGTCTCGGTACCGACGCTCCGTAGAAGGTGCCCGCTTCCCGGGGAATTTCGCTCGCCCGTTCATGTACGGCCTTCTGAAACGACTCTTCGCCTTTCATTTTACAGTAGCCCCCGAGCGGAAACATACTCAGACGGTACTCGGTTCCCCGCCACGAGAACGAGGCCAGGGGCCGTCCCCAACCGAGCGAAAAGGCTTCAACTTCCACGCCGAGGGTCTTTGCCGCGATGAGGTGCCCGGCTTCGTGTACGAAGACGACAAGTCCGAGGCCGAGAAGACCAAAAAGGATAATCAGAAACATAGGGGGTACCTCTTACACGAGAAACAGCGCTGCATACAGGTAAAAGTACACAGGAGCAGCGAAGACAGGCGAGTCAATGGAGTCAAGTATACCCCCGCGACCCGGAATAATGCTTCCGGAATCCTTGACGGTGGCCGAGCGTTTCATGCCGCTCTCTATGAGATCACCGAAAATCGTAGCAAATCCGATGGCAAATCCGAGGACAATCGAGCGCCAGACAGAACCGGGGAACAGGTCAGGGTACAGATTCTGTGCGACTGCCAGTATTACCGGTGAAGTCACCAGGCCACCTACGAAGCCTGGAATACTCTTGTTCGGGCTGATAGGTACAACACCACCTTTGCCACGTCCGAAGATTCTGCCGAACACGTAGGCCAGAGAGTCGTTCAGGAATACCGCAGCGAGAAAGACGAGAATGAGCATTGCGGCACCGTCGAGTGCATACATGAAGACGATATAGCTGATAAAAAATCCGGGGTAGACCAGGACCATGGTATGCATCTTTATGCTGGGTATGATCCCGGCGAAGCTATCGCTGTTCCGCCGAAACACCTGTGCGGATAGAAGAATGCTCAATACCGAGATTGCCAACAGGCCTATGTACGGCTCGCGTATGACTCCGCTTACCTGCAGATACGCGGTCAGCGGAAGAGTCAATCCCACCAGGGGAATTGTTACACTGCTTCCTGCGTATCGTGCAGAGGACTCACCAAACAGAACTGAGGATTCGAAACTCCCGAGTACGGTTGTCAGCGCAATGAGCAGGCTGAAGAGAGGGAAATACGGTTCCTGCACGAGGAGTACGGATATTGCAATCGCCGGCAGTGCGAGCACAAACAGAAGAACGCGTATGACGACATTGCTTAAGGGCTTTCGGTTCATCAGGAGTCGCCTCCGAACGTACGTGTCCGTCTCTGATATTCTTTCAATGCGGTCATAAAGTGTGCCTCCGTCCAGTCAGGCCAAAGGGTCTCCATGAACACGAGCTCGGCGTACGCCGCCTGCCAGATAAAAAAATTACTGAGCCGGTACCGGTTACCGGTACGGATCACCATATCCAGCGGTGGAAGCTCCGGCTGATCAAAGTGAGCTTCAAGAATGTCCGCTTCTGGCCGGCTGCTGCCGTCCCAGCTCCCGTCCGTGTACATGCGGTGGACAGCCGACAGGATCTCGTAGCGGCCACCGTAGTTGATTGCGAGATTACATACAATGCGGGAATGCTCGCGCGTATATTCAACAGTCTGACGGATATCGTTCCGTACTTCCTCGGGCAGGCCCGCAATATCTCCTGAATGGACGATGCGTACCCCGTACTCGCGATAGAAGTCGTACTCGTCACGAAGATGTCGGACGAGATTCAGAAGAAACTTGACCTCGCGCTTCCCGCGCTGCCAGTTTTCCGTCGAGAACGTGTACAGAGACAGGTATCGGACCCCGGTCTGTGCTGCGGCTCGAACTGCCGCCTTTGCCGCATTAAGGCCTTCTTCGTGGCCTTTGGTGGCGGCAAGACCCTGCCGCTTCGCCCAGCGTCTGTTGCCGTCCATGATTATTCCGACGTGGGACGGTACATCTGCAGCCGCTTCCGAGGGTGCCATCTCGTTATGCGCCATTCCTCAGATCTCGAGGATCTCCTGCTCCTTCGCCTCGAGAACATCGTTAATGGTTTTCACGCAGGTGTCGGCGAGTTTCTGCACCTCGTCTTCGTAGCGTTTCTGCTCGTCTTCCGAGATGTCGCCGTCTTTCTGAAGTTTCTTCAGCTCGTCATTCGCGTCCCGGCGAATGTTTCGAAGCGCGACCCGGCCCTGTTCCGCTTTTTCTTTAGCCAGTTTCACATATTCCTTGCGGCGTTCTTCCGTTAACGGAGGAATGTTCAGCCGAATCACTTTGCCATCATTACTCGGATTCAGCGACAGTTCCGATTTCTGAATAGCCTTTTCTATCTCGCCTATGATTGCTTTGTCCCAGGGCTGGATCACCACCAGTCGTGCCTCGGGCACGCTGATGGTGGCAACCTGATTGAGCGGGGTCGGATTCCCGTAGTACTCTACCTTGATCCTGTCGAACAGCGATGCGCTCGCGCGCCCGGTTCGAATTTCGTTAAGATCTTCAGTTGCCGCTTCGATGGTTTTCTTCATGCGGCTTTCGGTTTCCTTGACCACTCGTTCCATGATTTACTCCGTTTCCTGTCCGACGCGGAAGTATCGGTAGTCGCTTATACGCACCGATCCGCCCGCCTCTTTGCCTATGGCATCGGCCACCGCAGCAACCGACTTCTTGTCATCCTTGACGAAGGGTTGATCGACGAGGCACACCTCTGCGAGGTGCTTCTTCATTTTGCCCTTGATGATGCCCTGCATGACGTGTTCCGGCTTATCGAGGTTCTCAGCCTGCTTCTTGAAGATGCTTTCCTGCTCCTCCAGATACGCGGTATCAACGGTCTCCACCGACAGGAATGACGGGTTGAAGGCCGCAACGTGCAGGGCGCAGTCAAACGCAAACTGCTTCACCGATGCGTGCTCCTTCATGGCCGCACTGTCGAGCGACAGCTTTAAGAGAACACCGATCGATCCGCCATCGCCGTGTATGTAGTCAGCGACGAGTTCATTTTCAGCGATCTCAACGAGGGAAATCCGGCGAAGCGTCATGTTTTCCTTGATCGTGGAAATGGCTTCTTTCACCTTGTCTTCGATCTGTTCGTCGGCTGCCGCGACCCCACGCGTAACGACGTCCTCCGCGATGCTGTTCCCGAGAGCGATAAAACTTTCGTTGCGGGCCACGAAGTCTGTTTCGCACGCCATTTCGATGATAGCCGCACGTGAATCACCGACGCAGGTGAAAATCCTACCTTCGTTGGTCGCCCGACCTTCACGCTTCGCAGCGGCAGCAAGTCCAAGCTCCTTGAGGATTTTTTCCGCCTTCTGAAAATCGCCGTCGGCTTCTACGAGAGCTTTCTTGCAATCCATCATTCCTGCCCCGGTTTTATCCCGGAGCTTTTTCACTAAATCTGCGCTAATTGCCACTATTTTCTCCAAAATCCCTGTAATGAGTATCAGTCTTCGCCGTACAGCCGTTCTTCGTCGATGCCAGCTTCGTCTGCTACACGGTCCTCAATAAACTCCTGCTCCGGAAGACCACGCTTTTCCTCGTCCTCGCTCGGGTTGTATTCCGAGTAATCTCTGTCGGTAATGACGTCTTCCTGTTTTTCTTCCTCTTCCGGGGCCACAGGTTCATCGTTCGCTGGTTCGGGCTTTGCCTCTTCCTGGGTCTCTTCGGCGACGTGTTCGGCAACAGGGCTGCTTTCTTCGCGTTCGACGCGGACGCTTGGACGATAGCCTTCTTCGTCTTCCCGACCTTCGTGTATGGTGCTGTCGTCGGTCGAAGCGGTCTCGTCCTCATCCTGCATGCTTTCGATGACTTCAAGACCGATTTCGTTGTCAGCTTCCATTACTGCTTTGCTGATGATCTGCGTGAACAGCGTAATCGCTCTGATTGCATCGTCGTTTCCGGGAATGGGGTAGTCGATACCGTCAGGATTGCTGTTCGTGTCGACAACCGCAACAATAGGAATACCGCAGCGCTGGGCTTCCGCGATTGCGATTGCTTCCTTGCGGGTATCGATGACGAACATAATGCCGGGAATATCCCGCATTTCCTTGATTCCGCCGAGGTTCTTTTCCAGCTTGGCGCGTTCTTTGTTCAGCTTGGCGACTTCTTTCTTCGTCAGGCTCTCAAAAGTGCCGTCGACTTCCATCTTGTCGATCTTCTTGAGGCGGAGAAGCGACTTCTTGATTGTTGAAAAGTTCGTGAGCATGCCGCCAAGCCAGCGGTTATTCACATAATACATGCCGCACTGTTCAGCTTCGCGCTGAATGGCAAGCTGCGCCTGTTTTTTGGTTCCGACGAACAGAACCGATTTGTTTGCGAGTACGGTCTGCCGTACTGCCTCATAGGCCTCCTTGATGGCGGCTATGGTTTTCTGAAGATCGATGATGTGAATCCCGTTGCGCTCGGCAAAAATAAAGCGCTTCATACGCGGATCCCATCGTTTGGTCTGATGACCAAAGTGAACACCTGACTCGAGCAGGTTCTTCATTGTTACTACTGCCAATGTTTCCTCCTTCGGAACACTCTCTCACATGAATCAACACATACCTGCCCGGACTGAACGACGCAGCGTACACCGGGTACGGTGTCCTGCATCAGTGCTCAACAGGGATGACTCATGCATCCATCGCTTTTTCTCGGTCTGTTGTACGAATGTAAGTCGTTACAGGCCGGAAGATTAGATTCTGTCAAACTGAAATCGACAGGCACATAACATAGAATAAACGAGCCTCAATGGCAAGCCTATAACGTTGCTTGGGCTTCCCTCTACACGGCGAAGCAGCGCTGCGCCGGCTCCCTGCATGCGGTAGGCTCCGGCAACCCCCTGCCATTCGCCGGTCGTGAGATACCAGGCGATGTCGGTTTCCTGCAAGGGTTCTACCATGACGACCGTCTCGTCATGTTCCACACGTCGATATCCGATTCCGGGTTTCGCGAGACAGACACCGGTCATGACCCTGTGCCGGGCGCCCGAAAGGCTCTGGAGAAACTCACGGGCTTCGACGACGCTGCCGGGTTTGCCCAGGATTCGTCCGTCGGGTGCGATCACGATAGTATCTGCCGTCAGGACATAGTCGTATCGAGTCGGATCAGGGACCGAGCGGTACTTACGCTCGGCAAGGTCTCTCACTGCATCCTCCGGAGCCGTGCCCTCGCGTATGGATTCGTCGGTGTCGTAGTGTTCAACATCGAAGGTCAACCCAAGCGTCGCAAGCAGCTCGTGTCGCCGTGGGGAGCTGCTCGCGAGCAGGAAACGCGCGTGCTTTAAGGCGCTCATGCGGCGTGGAATACCCGAAAACCGAAAAACGTCCCGATAATGGTACCCGGATTGACCATCAGCTCCAGTTTGAGGACGCGAACGTCAAGACTCACCGGGCCGACAGTCCAGTCTATCGGAAGACCGGCACTTGCGAGGATACGTTCAAGCAGTTCCCAGGACAGTGTTCCTATGGCGATAAAGAGTGTCAGGAGAATAATGAAGGTGGAAATATTCCGTTTAATGAGCTTCATATGTCGCATAGACTGCCCCGAATGCGGCTGCTGTGCAAGACGACGGGACTGTCCGCGACTCTGGTGTTTTTTACGCTTATTGACAGCGCTGCCGGGCTGTGTCTATGCTCTGCCCTACGGGCGCGTAGCTCAGCTGGATAGAGCGCCAGCCTCCGGAGCTGGAAGTCGTGGGTTCGAATCCCGCCGTGCTCACGATCACCTGCCTGCGGAGATTTCTGCGGGCAGGTTTTTTTATGGTAAATGCCCTCTTACAGAAAGCCTCCGATATGCGAGCAGCAGGGCTTGATATCCTTGATCTTACCGATACGTCCTTTCATCGAAACGGCCTGTATTTTCCCAATGATCGTCTGAAAGCGTATTTCGTCGAATATCTTGCACGCCGCAGCTATGATCCCGACCCGCGGGGACTTCCTGCAGCACGCGACGCAATCGCGTCCAGCTACACACGCCGAGGCATCGCCTGCAGGGCGTCCGACGTCCTCCTGACCGCGTCAACCAGCGACGCCTACAACATCATCTTCCAGTCACTCTGCAACGCTGGCGACCGGGTGCTTCTCCCGCGTCCGTGCTACCCGCTTTTTGAGCATCTGTGCCGGTACTCCCGGCTTCGCATGGACTACTACGACCTTGATCCTGCACGGGGGTTTTCACCGGATTTTGAGAGTCTGAACGGCATACTCAGGCGCCCTGCAGCGCTGCTGGTGACTATTTCTCCGAACAACCCGACCGGATCCTGTCTGTCCCGGCAGGACTGGCTCCGTCTGCGGGAACTGTGCACGGAAAGCGCGATCACTATGGTGCACGACGAAGTATTTTCCGATCTTGTCTGGGATGATGATGCCCGCGGTCGCGGTGGTGAAATGTCCGCGCACACCGGACCGCTTCTGCGTCTCAGTGGCGTTTCCAAGCTCTTCGCCTCGCCGGATCTGAAGCTGTCCTGGATCGCTCTCACGGAGGCTCTCCCGGAAATACGCACCCGCATGCTCGACACCCTTGAGACCGCACGTGACATGTACCTCAACAGTTCAGGTCCGAGCGAGTATTTCGCCTATCGTATGCTCACTGACGGTGCCCCGTATCGAAGTGAGCTTTACGAGCAGCTGAGAGCGAGGAAGGAGCTTGCGGACGAGATCCTTGAAACGCCTCGCACCAGTCCCGGCGGGGCTGTTCCCTATCTACAACAGGGCGGAGTTCACCGGGTCATCCGCCTCCCCGACGGTTATGACGATGAGACATCGGCACACGAGCTTCTCGAGCAGGAACGTGTTCTCGTCCATCCCGGTTACATGTACGGGTTTCGAGGCGGGGAGTACTGGGTGGTTTCCATCATATCTGCACCGCGTACGCTGAGGCCCGGGCTGTCGCGTGTGGTGCGTTTCCTGAAGCTGGTCTAGTTCTTGCCGGTCTGAATTTTTACGAGCGGGCGGGGGCACTGCTCACAGCGGTGGTCGGCTCGTGTGCAGAAATACCCGACATCGTCGTTCCAGGAAACCTTTTCCATAGGGCAGGTTTCGTAATACTCGACGAAGCGGGTTAGTCGTTCGAAAAGCTGGGGCGAAACGCGGTGTTCCATGTGGCAGGCGTCCTCTTCGGCGCTCTGCTCGTCCATGCCCAGCACTTTCACGAAAAAGTCACGAAGGGTCGCGTACTTTCGTACCACGTCCCGCGCTACTTCTTCACCGGTCTCCGTCAGCGTGACAATGTCGTAGGGAGAGTAGTTGATCAGTTCACGGTCTCGAAGGCTCCTGAGCGCTGCAGTAACCGAACTCCCCATGACACCGAGTTCGCCTGCGATATCTGTCACCCGGGCGGCTTTTTTTCGCTGTTCCACGGTGTAGATCGCTTTCAGATACATTTCCAGGCTCTCGGTAAGTGGTTTATGTGCGGAGGCCATGGCTAAAGAGCGTACCGGCGAGGATCACAGTCTGTCAACATTCCTTTACTGTCCGCGACCGTGGTGATTTTCTCATGATTATCTGCAATCAAAGCGCGTGTTCACCGGGTAAGGGTACATGAGTCGTCCTGACTCGATATTCTGA
>SKXQ01000006.1 GCA_007128315.1 Spirochaetaceae bacterium
CCCCGCTTCCCGGGGTCGAGAAGGATCACGTATTTCAGCTGTGGACTCTGGATGATATGGACCGTATAGACCGCTACATTCGCGACACTGAACCGGCAACGGCTGCGGTTGTCGGCGGTGGATTCATCGGGCTTGAGATGGCAGAGGCACTGGCGAAACGAGGCCTCGATGTACACCTCGTAGAGATGGCGCCACAGATCATGCCGAACCTGGAGCCTGAGATTGCCGGTTTCCTGACAAAGGAGCTTCAGGACTTTGGTGTCTCGCTGCATCTCGGTACATCGCTCACACAGATCGGGAAGTCGACCGTCGCGCTCTCCGATGGAACTGAAGTCAGCGCAGACATGGTTCTCCTGTCGGTGGGTGTGCGGCCCACGCTCAAGCTTGCAACTGACGCCGGGCTTGAGCTCGGGCCTGCGGGTGGGCTGTCAATTACCGCTCACCTGCAGACGAGCGACCCGCACATTTTCGCCGCGGGCGACATGGTCGAAATACAGCACACCGTACTCGGCCGCACCGTGCGTATGCCGCTCGCGGGCCCCGCGAACAGGCAGGGCCGCCTGGCCGCGGAGAACGCGCTCGCGATCCTGGAAACGGCAGCGGTGGCGGGCGTGGATAGCGCCCCCGCGACGGACAACGCTGGGGCGGATAACGCAGGGGCGGATAACGCCTCGGCGGCGGGCGCCGCGCCGGTCGCGGCCGACACTGCGACCGCCGCCGCCCTGCGCTCGTACCGCGGCGCCGGTGGCAGCTCTGTGGTGAAGGTCTTCGACGCAGTCGCAGGCGCCACCGGCTTGAGTCTCAGCCAGGCCCGCGAGGCGGGGATCAACGCCGACGCGGTTGTGACCCACAAGGTCAGCCACACCGCCTACTACCCGGGTGCCGAGAAAGTCAGCCTCATGCTCGTGTACGACCGTGATACCGGCCGCGTGCTCGGCGCGCAGGCCGCCGGACGGGTCGGTGTCGACAAACGGATCGATGTTATTGCAACGGCTATTCTCGGGAGACTCACGGTCAGCGATCTCGCCGAGATCGACCTGGCCTACGCACCGCCGTTCAACAGTCCAAACGGGCCGGTGAACATGACCGCTTTTACCGCAGAAAACCACCGAAGCGGATTCAGCCCGTCCGTCCTCGCGAGGGATCTCGAAACCTTCGTGCAGGAACACGAGCCCATCGCGATCGACCTGCGCGACCCCATCGCCTTCAAACGCGGTAACATCGCCGGAAGCACGAACCTGAGCCAGAACATGCTCCGCGAGAACCTCGACCGCATCCCCGACGACCACAGCATATTGCTGATAAGCGACGACGGACAGAAAGGCCACGTCGCCGCACGCATGCTCATCGAAGCCGGATTCGAGCGCGTGTACAACGTGAGCGGTGGATATATGTCGATCGAACGCCACGCCCGCACCGGTGGATACAAACTGCTGCAGGTCGGCCTCCTGCCCGTAGAGAAGAAGTCGATCGAGGACCTGCACAGAGGACCAGCCGACAGCACGGTAGAAGACGAGGTTGTCGAAGCCGAAACCACCGACAGCAACGAGCCCATTGTCATTGAC
The DNA here is from genome assembly GCA_007128315.1 of Spirochaetaceae bacterium. Taxonomy (GTDB): domain Bacteria; phylum Spirochaetota; class Spirochaetia; order DSM-27196; family SKKC01; genus SKKC01. Next base: position 1,566 of record SKXQ01000006.1, read on the forward strand.
GTTCGTACCCCCAGGGAGTTTGCTTTGGGAGCCTACCCGGGTGCGGTGAATATAACCCTCGACGAGCTGTCCTCTCGCGCCGACGAACTCGGGGCCAAAGACCGCCACGTAATTCTCTACTGCGCCTCCGGTGCCCGATCGGCCTACGGTGTGCGCGTGCTCTCGCAGATGGGGTTCACCCAGGTCGAAAACGGTGGTGGTATTCACGATATGATGGCGCGGGTGTAACGGGTCGCTCGATTACACCCGCAGTTCTTTCATTGCCTCCAGCGGTGTCTGGGGATATCCTGAGGAATGAGTACCGCTGCAGTCGACGCAACCACCCGGACGCTCCTGCTTGTCGAAGACGAAGCGCTCATTGCGCTTTCCGAAAAAGCAACCCTGGAGCGGGCCGGATACGCGGTCCGTACGGCGAAAAGCGGCGAGGCAGCTCTCGAACTAGCTTTTTCCGACGCGGGAATAGACCTCGTTCTTATGGACATAGACCTCGGGCCGGGCATCGACGGTACCGAGGCGGCCGAACGAATTCTTGAAGTTCGTAACCTGCCCATTGTCTTTCTGTCCTCGCACACCGAACCGGACATTGTCCGCAAGACCGAAGGAATTACCTCCTACGGATACGTCGTGAAGGACTCCGGGGACACGGTGCTGCTCGCCGCGATCCGCATGGCCTTTCGCCTCTCCGAGAGTCACAGACTGATCGAGGATACCTTTACCTATTCCATGCATGGTGTCTGTGTACATCGTTTTTTGTATGATGATGAAGGTACACCGTTCGACTGCGAGTACCTGCGAGTAAACGAAGCCTTCGAGCGACAAACGGGACTGTCCGAAGAGGCCGTAAACGGACGCACAATACGCGACATCTATCCGGGAAACGAGGCGGTACCAGTAATCGAGCTGTATTCCGACATACTCGCTGGCACAGCCACCCCCAGACAGACCCTGTATTTCGAACCATCGGATTCGTGGTTCGATATAAGCGTGTTTGCAACACGAGCAGACGAGTTCACCGTGATCGTGAACAATGTCACGCAGCAGACCAATGCGAAAGCGGCACTGGCAGAAAGCGAGGCCCGGTACCGGCTTCTGTACGAAACGATACCGCAGGGCGTTGTTCACCAGACCCGCGACGGCACCATTGTTTCGGCGAACCCTGCGGCGGAACGCATTCTCGGGCTGAACTTCGACCAGATGCAGGGCCGATCTTCACTGGACCCACGCTGGCACATGGCAGACGAAGACGGGAATCGTATAGATGGCCCCGAACACCCGGCCATGGTCGCCCTTCGTACCGGCCGGACGGTAGGCCCGGTGGTGCGGAGTGTGTTCAGGCCCGAGACTGACTCGACCGTGTGGCTCCGCATCACTGCGGTGCCTCTTTTTCAAAACAATGAGCAAACGCCCTATCAGGTATATGCAACCTTCGAGGACATTACCGAACAGCGACAGTCCGAGTTGCGCTATCAGAGCCTTATTGAACACCTGCCGGGCATTACCTACAGTTTTTCGAGTACGAAAGGCGGACTGTTCTGGTCACGACAGATCCGGAGTATTCTCGGATACGAACCAGCTCAGGTCCGCTCAGACCCGTTTCTCTGGAACCGGGCGATCCACCCTGACGACCGACAGATGGTGCAGAGCGCAATCGACAGCCACGAAGCCGGGGCCGAATACAGCGTCGAGTATCGCATACAGACGGCCGACGGGCGGTGGATATGGTTTCACGATCGCTTCGTGCGGAAGACCCAGCACGGAGCGGAAGCCATTATTGACGGGTTCGCGATCGACATAACCCGACGGAAACGCAGTGAACTGGAAAATGCCGAGCTACTCCTCGAAAAAGAAACACTGCTTCGCGAGATGCGCCATCGCATTAAAAACAATATGAGCACAGTTATCAGCCTGCTGTCGCTTCAGATCGACTCTGTCAGAGACGATGCTGCAGTGGCCATACTGAAAGACACCATGAGCCGCCTGACCGGCCTGCAGCTTCTCTTCGATCAGCTGCACTCAAGCACCGCGCACGCAGGGGTATCTATCCCTGAGTACCTGAACACACTTGTTTCCCACACGATGAGACTATTTCCCTACGGCGATCGAGTGCGGATCGACGGCTCACTGGAAGACTGCCTGTACGATGTGAAGCAACTTTCGGCGCTCGGGCTCATTGTCAACGAGCTTTTGACCAATGCCATGAAGTACGCGTTTCACGACAACCCCGATCCGAGACTTACGGTATCGGGTACAAACCATGGTGATCGCTATGTACTGGTAGTTGCAGACAACGGGCCCGGCATGGAGGAGGCTCCTGACACGCCAGACTCCTCCGGCCTCGGTATGACCATAGTGAATGCTCTATGCGAACAGATCGATGCACGCATAGCGTTCGAAAACGAAACCGGGGTCCGGGTGCGTATTGAGTTTCCGGTTACGTGAGAAAACGCTACCGGAACTCCCAGTACACGTGATCCGAGACCGGCTGGTAGCCTATATCCTGGTAGATCCTGTTCGACGTCGGGTTCGTGAGGTCGGTAAACAGGAAGCAGAACGTTCGACCCTGCGAAAGAAGACGCTTCGTGAGCTCGGAAACACATGCGCTTGCGTAGCCGTGCCTGCGATGTTCAGGCGGCGTGTACACCGCATTCACGCGTATGCCGTTCGGGGTCGGGCCGGAATAAGCCGCCATGGATACGACCTCGCCATTCGCCTGCCAGAGAAGCATCCCCTGCTGAGCAGGATCGGACGAGAGAATGCGCTTCACGTAGGCCTCAACGCGGTCGGCATTGTACTCGTCAGGCAGCGCGTCCTGATAGAAGCCGGTGACGAACCGTTTCAACAGCTCTGTATCGCCAGCCTCGGGGGACCGAGGGCGTCCCGGTACCGGAGGTAGCGGGTTCACAGACTTGC
>SKXQ01000029.1 GCA_007128315.1 Spirochaetaceae bacterium
TAATGGCCTCGACAATCTCGTCCTTCGAGCGAAAGTGATGGTAGAAACCGCCCTTGGAAACGCCGACCGCGTCGATAATTGCCTGTATCGTGGTCTTCTCGTACCCCTGCTCGGCGAATAGCCGTACCGCTTCGTAGATAATCTGTTCTCGTGTGTCGGGTGACCCCATAACCAACTCCTCCTATACCGACCGACGGTCGGTCGGTATAGGCACATAATAGGCCTGCATTGTCGGGTCGTCAACGGGCGTTTCGGGTGTCCGGGTAAATTACGTGAAAGAATCGCGATGATTTCTGAGACCGGGGCTCGTATTATCGGGCTCGTCTTGTGTACACGAGATTGACGATGAGCATTATCATCGAAGTAAGAAGAAACAGTCCCATGAGTACTATCATTTCGATGGCGGGTTCGATTCCGGTAACTGTAAGTATGACGCCCTTAGCGACAACAGAAGACATCATTATGACCAGAAACAAGGGCACAATCGACGCGGCTATGTATCCGGCCGCGTGTCCCGAATACAACGTACACCCGGCTACGAGTACGATCGGAAGGAGAAACGCCAGATCTATCGCATGCGGAACAAGCGTTGTCCCGACAGGTAGAATCTGTCCCGCCTCAGATCCACCGAGGACTGTCGGTAGCGCCTGAAAAATCCAGAACAGAGCCATGAGCGACGAAACAACCACCAGATAGTTTGCAAGCAAGCTCTTCGGATACCGATCGCCGTACATTCTGACGGTGTCAGCTCGCGACACGCGGGAGACGATGTTAAGTACGATATAGAAATTGATACCCAGAATCGTTACATACACCAGAAAGAGGTCGTTAAAGACCGCAAAAAAGGTATAAATCCCGAACGTAAACGCGAAATACAGGGCAGTGGCGGCGAACAGGTACGGAGCCACCGGGTAGTCTTTCTTCATGAGCCAGTAGGTCAACACGTACACGGGAAGTGCAACGAATAGATTCACAAGGTCATGTGCGATTACCTGGTAGGCCTGAGAAACGGTCTGGTATGCGTAGATACCTCCACCAAAAAGCGTAACTGTTTCGCCGAAAATGTTTATCGCCGTGTGCCAGTCCTGCAAACGCAGCGCGGACACTCCGACAATCGAAGCGAACGTGACCAGAATCCCCGTCGAAACGACGCCTGCCCACACAAATTTTCCAGTGTTCATAATGAGTATTTTTCTCTTCTGGTGATCCGATTCGCGAGATGATCACATGGCATTTTCGCGCCCCATACGTGGCGTGGGCAGGCAGCGGGTTCCGAAGAAACCAATGACAACGACCGCTCCTGCAATGTGTAGCAGGTGCTCGGCGGTGAGGAACGCCGCGAGTATCGGACTTGTAATCCGGCCGTTGCGTGTTCTCCGTTCGAATCATTTCTGCATGCCTGCCCACAAGAAATCAGATGATGTCGGAAGCGACGGCTCAATTTAGTCCGAACAGGCTGGATGTCATAGCCTGATCTGGTGCGTGGTGCGTTGATTTTTGTGCTCACAAGTTTGTGTGAGTCCAGCGGTTGTCGGCGTATCATCCAAGCTGCGTGGACGTATCGTACCCGCTATCCGGACTTATGCATCCGGCTCGTATCGGTGAAATGGAATCGTCTCTGCCACCGGCAGTGGTGACCTTCCCGACTTCTATTTTTAATGCAGCGCCACCGACAACGTAACGAAACGGTGGTGATAATCCGGAGCATGTTCCGAGTGAAGTTTTCTGTGGTACTGTAGCGTTATCTACGGGAACACCACTGTGTTGTGGACGTTGGTCAATCGAAGCATGAAGGTGTGGCCAATGTACGATGCACTAGAAAGTATCTTGTCCCTGTCCGTGCACAGGCACCTCTCCACGGAGCAATGTCGTGAAAATCAGAATCGCATACGGAAAACAGGGACTCGACGTTGAGGTTCCCGACGCCTACCATCCGGTCGTGCTTCGCTCATCGGTGGACGAACCACTCGCCGATCCGCAGGCAGGTCTTCGGAGCGCGCTGCGCGACCCGATTGCTTCTCCGTCGCTGCGGCAGATTGCCGCGCGAGCGATTGAGCGAATCCCCGGTGGGCGGGTTCGGGCCGGGATCGTGTTCAACGACATCTCGCGCGCGACGCCGAACGACGTAATATTGCCGGTCATCATAGACGAGCTTCTCGATGCCGGTCTTCCGGATAACGACATCACGCTGTTCAACGCAACCGGTACGCACCGGCAGAACACCATTGAAGAGTTGCGGACGATCCTGAGCGACGACCTTGTCCGGCGCTTTGCGATCGTGCAGAACGATTGCACTGCTAACGAGGCGCACACGGAGATCGGTACAACGTCAGCCGGAACCCGGGTCAAGGTGCTGACACAGTTTCTGGATCAGGAGATCAGGGTCGCGACCGGATTCATAGAGCCGCACTTTTTTGCCGGTTTCTCCGGTGGAGGTAAAGCGGTGGTCCCCGGGCTCGCGCACCTCGATACGATTCTCCACAACCACGGTCCGCACCACATGGACCACCCCGACGCGGTCTGGGGTAAAACCGATGGCAACCCGCTCTGGGAAGACCTGGCGGAGGCGGCGGCAATGGCGGAACCGGTGTTTCTGGTAAATGTTACGATGACCGCCGACCAGCGCATCACAGCGGTCTTCGCCGGTGACAGAGTAGAAGCCCATTCAAACGGATGCAAACACGTCGCGCGCCACGCGCTTGTTCCGGTTGACTGTGCATTCGACATCGTTGTCACGTCGAACGCCGGCTACCCGCTCGACCTGAACTTCTATCAGGCAGTGAAGGGAATGAGCGTTGCCTGTCGCATCGTTCGACCCGGAGGTCACGTTATCGTTGCCGCAGAGTGCTGGGACGGTCTGCCCGATCACGGCCTCTTCGCGACGCTTGTGATGGAGGCCGGATCAGCCGACGAGCTCCTCGATCGACTGCGTGGTGACGAGCTTCGTGTGCGTGATGCGTGGCAGGCTCACATTCTGGCTCTTCTGCGGACAAAAGCCGGGATCACGCTTGTCTCAGACCGATTAATCGCGGGTGACATTCCGCACGCGCTCTGCGGCTGGGCACCTACCGTAGAAGACGCAGTCCGGAACGTAGCGGCACGGATGGACCATGTGCCGAGCATCTGCATACTCCCCGACGGACCACTGACGATTCCTGTGCTTTCCGCGCCGTAAACCTGGTCGTACGCCGGTGATAACATGATTTCGTGCCGTGTGGCGATCACACCAACCTATATGCTTCGATAGTCATAGAAGCCTCGTTGGCACACGATACGCAACCGGCAGTGGTATCGACGAGTATCGTGACAGAAGGACGGAGAGTCGACGATTTTCTGGCCGATACAATCATATCGATGCCTCTCGGTGTTCACTGGTGTGAAGTGTCAGGATCGTAGTTCCACAGCCTGCTCGCTCCGACAGACACGGCGTTGGCCCCATGTCTGAATGCCGCGGCCATCTCGTCCTCGTTCGTGAGCATGCCGCCCAGGATGATCGGTAGAGACATGTACTCCCGGAACCGGGGCACGACCTGAGGAGCAATACCGGGCATTATTTCTATGGCATCAGGATCGCTCTCGTGCACACCATCAACCGTTCGAAAAAACGAAGTCAGATCGATGAGAAAGACGCGTAGAATTGCCGGAATGCCGATTTTTCGCGCTGCCCGCACCACCTTTCCTTTGGTCGAAACAAGACCAGCAGGCGCCACGTGCGTTTTAAGGAACTCCAGGGACTCGTGTTCAAGATCGAGTCCTTTGAGGAAATCAGCGTGAATGAGTACAGGTTTCTCCCGACTGAGTGTACGAAAATCGTCGGACATAAGCTGATTGACGTTGCACTTCATTAGAAGAACCGCACCCGCTTCCGAATGCACGGCGTCTTTTGCATTCTCGAACGATGCCGCAGCAATTACCGGTCGTCGCTCGAGCGCAGAGCCGATGTTCTGCTGGAATAAGTGCCGGGTTGTGTTGAGGTTCACGACAGACGCACCTCGACCCGCAAAGGCAGGTGATCCGACGGGTAGCTTCCGCGATACGAGTCGGTAAGTATGGCGTGGGTATCGACGGTAACTGCCGGACCGACAAAGACGTAGTCGTATCTTGTACCTGCGGTGCTGCTGACCTCGAAACCAGGTCCGATATAGGTGAAATCCGGACCATACCGGAGTGTTTGTGCGTATGTGGCCGCATCCCGGGAGAACCGGGACATTGCGCGGTACTCCTCCTGCTCCGGTGTAAAATTGAGATCGCCGAGCACAACGAATGCTCCTGATGTGTCGGCGTCATGAGAAGCCCAGTCGTTTGCCGTCCAATCCTCGAGCAGCCGTATACTATTCGCCACAGCGGTGCGCCCCACATTATCGAAGTGTGTATTGTATACCCTCAGCAGTGCTCCCGTGAATGTATCCTCAAGCGTTGCCGAAACGACTGTTCGAGGTACGTCGGCGTCCCAGCCGAGCGATCCGGGCTGCTCAGGATCATCGGAAAGCCATCGTGTCCGATCATGGTGAGCGTAAAATCGCTTCGTACGGTAAAACAGTGGCGTGACTTCACCTTCGGAGCCCCCATCGCGAGGGCGCCCTGTCCACGAGAACTCGTCGGATAGTTCCGATGCCACGTCGGCAACCTGACCGGGGGTTGCTTCCTGCAATCCAAAAATATCCGGCTTGTGAAAACGCAAAAGATCGATCACGTGCGATCGGCGGAAGCTCCATGGGTACTCCGCGTCTGTGTGGGTATCGTACCGGATATTGTAGGAAATGATGCACATCGAGTGTTGGGAGTTCAGGTTTTTCATTTAACCGAGCCTCCGGTAATTCCTTCTACAAAAAAACGCTGGAAGGCGAAAAACACAATCAGTGGAACAAGTAACTGCATGAACGCACCGGGGGCGATTATATCAACGTTCGTACCGAAGTTTCTCATCTGCTGTTGAATTGCAACGGTCATAGGCGCCGAATCCGGGCGGGTGAAGACCATTGCCGAAAGAAGGTTGTTCCATACCCAGACAAACTGAAAGATCGAAAGGGAGGCAATGGCTGGCGACACGAGTGGCAGACCGATGGTCAGGAAGATACGCGCATGACCTGCCCCGTCGATTCGGGCTGCCTCAAACAGCGGATACGGAATAGTCGCGTACATGTTTCGAAGGAGAAAAACACCGAATGGCAACCCGAACCCAACGTGGAAAAAAATGAGGCCGATAATCGAGCCGAAGATCCCCAGCCGATTGTACAGTTGTGCAACAGGAATGAGTGCAACCTGGACCGGCACAACAAGTAAGGCCACAACGACCAGAAAGACCGCGTCTCGTCCCCGAAACCGCATACACGCCAGAGCGTATCCGGCCAGCGCGGCTACTGAGACGACGATGAGCGTCGTCGGGATGGTTATGGCGAAACTATTCCATATCGATCGAACGAATATCGGGCTCCCGAGGATACGGCGGTACGGGTCCAGCGTCAGCGTGCTCATATCGGTAAACACTGTCCACCAGCCGCTTTCGCTGATGGCCCGTGGTGTGCGAAGCGACTGAAAGAACAGACCGAACGTCGGCAGCAGCCATAGTCCGCCAAGTAGTACCAGTATCGTGTGTGCGGATGCAGAACTGAACAGCTTCGCGAGTCGTGCAAGGCTTCCACGGGGTTGGCCAGCGGTTGTATTCATCGTTGATTTACCAGGAATCACGTCAGTCCTCCAGTCGGAACCGGCGGACGTTAAGAACCATCGCCGGAATAATAAGAATGAACAGCACAATCGCAAGAGCGCTTCCGAGACCAAAGTCGCGCGCTCCACCGAACGATGCACGCCACATTTCAAGTGCGAGTACGGTCGCATCGGCCTGAACGGATTCAGGTGCAATCACGATCACCAGGTCGAAAATTTTCAGAACACTGATAGTAGTTGTTACTACAACAACCATGAGTGCCTGACGAAGGAGCGGAATCGTAATGCGAACAAGGATCTGTAACTCGTTTGCTCCTTCCACGCGCGCAGAGTCGATGTAGTCGCGGTTAATACCCGAAAGACCGGCACCGATTATGATCAGTGCGAATCCCGCGTTTATCCAGATGTAGGAGGCGATAAGCGCACCTGTTATCAGACCGGGGCCGAGCCAGGCCAGGCCACCGAATGGGGTTCTGAACGAACGCTCATCAAGGACAATGGTGTACTCACCAGGATCAAGCCCGTCGAACACGAACAGTCCGCTTCGATCGGTCGTGGTTGTGTCGACTGTGACTCCGTAGTGTTCGATATGTACGATAACATCCGGAAGACCGAGTTCACCGTCATCGACGGCACCGCGTGTCCCTCCTCCACCGCGGGTGAAGTCAAACCACACGACACCCGCTACGATGGAATCGGGATCACCGAAATCTCCAGGATCGATGTGATGCGGTGCGGCAGCCGCGCTTTCCGGTATCTGCGCAGATGGAATGGCAACAAAGCCGAAATGCGCGACCTCGCCCGTTGTCAGCGACTCGGCAGTTTGAAACGTTTCTCCGTCGACGGCAACGCGTTCCGGATTCGAAGGACGAGCTCCCGCATACGCTCCGGGCGGACGCAGGACGTCCGTAACCGATCGAACGACCGCATTCGCCAGTCCGACGTCCGGATCATGCGCGTAGACGAAGCGAAATGTAACTCCCGCAGCAAGCCCCGAAACGACCAGGGGTACGAAAATGAGTACACGAAATGCGAGTCCCCAGGAAACGCGTTCACTGAGAACGGCAAATACCAGCCCGACCGATGTCACCGCGATCGGGACTACCATCACCCAGATTGCGTTGTTCCGAAGCGCAACGAGCGTGCGGGGTTGGGTCACGATCCTTCGATAGTTGTCCAGGCCGACGAATGCGTTACCGGTTGCGCTGAACAGACTCCGAATAACGGTGAACCCGATCGGGTAGACGACGAAGACCGCGAGAATGAAAATCGCCGGCAGCAGAAAAATCGCAACCGCGACTGTGGAGTCGCGGGCGATTCGAGGCCGCCGGCGGCCGATTCCGACCGCCTTTGGTCCAGAAGTCACTAACGTCGCCCGTGAGCTTCGGTCGCTTCCGATTCAAGCCGCTCGAGAATGGCGTCCATGTTCTGCGGATTACGCACCAACTCCTGCAGCAACCCGAATAGTCCCTGTCCTGCGGTCGAACCAAATGCCGAAGGCTGCAGATCAGACATGTCGAAACGGAACACGTCAGCAGTCTGTAAGGCTCGTGCCGACCCTCGAGATACTTCATTAGGGTACACCGAAGGGTCGACTTGCTGGTTTGGCGAGGTGTAGCCACCAAGCGGCGCCCATACTTCAGCAGCTTCCGGAGAAGCGAGATATCGAATGAACTGCCGTGTTTCGTCATTGTCGGTAAACGCGACCGCAACATCGCCTCCACCGACTACGCTTGGGGCCGAACCTCGGATGGTCGGGAAATCGAAGAATCTGGCCGTTTCACCGACGACTGCATCGGTCTGATCAAGTATCGCTCCGACGGAGAAGTCGGCTCCATAGGCCATCGCTGCCTGCGGAGGACTCATGAACGGTTTGACGATCCCGTCCGGATGTGTTGCCTCGAGCGTACCCGCAACACCGCCGGCAAGCCACTCTCTGCGCTCGAGAATATTCACAAAGAGGCTCATCGCTTCCCGTACGCTCGGATGGGTCCATGGTATTTCGTGGTTGGTCAGCTGGTCATAGAGCTCCGGGCCCGCACTGTGCAGATAGATGTTCTCGAACCAGTCGGTAAGGGTCCAGGCCGAAGCACCACCAATGGAGAAGGGTGGTATACCGTAGTCGGATATGACCTCTGCGTTTCGCATGAGATCGTCCTACGTTACAGCGGCTTCGACACCCGCTTCGGCAAACACATCAGCGTTGTACCAGAAAAACGATTTGTTCGCGGCCTTATACCAGACACCGTAGAGCTCACCGTTTACCGTTGCAAGATCGCGCCAGACCGGTGCGTAGTTCGCGGTAACGAGATCACCAACGATTTCCTCGAGCTGTACCAGTTCACCACGTTCGGCAAACTCAACCAGAAGACCTGGCTGCGGTAGCATGGCTACATCCGGCGGGCTTCCGCCTTCGATCTGGGTTCCAAGAACCGTACCGATGTTTTGTCCGGCCGGCTCGTAGATCACCCGGATCCCTGTTTGCTCGGTGAAGTCAGTAAGCACCGCTTCAAACCGTGCCTGAGTATCTCCGGTCCAGACACCGAGCACACTCAGTTCTCTGACCGAATCGGTGGTCGGTTCCTGCCGCCCGGCCGCGAATGACGTTGCCGCTGTCCACAAAAGCAGCATCGACACAGACAGTAGCAAAAGACGTTTGCTCATCATTTGAAACACCTCCAGTGTTTCGACGGTGTACGCCTGTCCGATAGCACAAAGCGAATGGTGTCGAGTTAAAGGAGATTCGTTCGATGTACGCGGGAAAACACGATGTTGTTGACACCGAAGAACGTCCTTGCACGAGGCACCCGTCTTCCTGCAACCGCAGGGCATACACAATCGCGTATGATTTTTACGGGCAACCAGGGTTCTCCAATGTCTCAACCTGATCACATGTTAACTTCATGGTAGGGTCGGAGTAGTGACGTGTCAAGTATTTGTTCACGAATTAACGGTCACTGTCGTGAGCAGCAAACACGTTACAACAGCGTGGCTATCAAACATCCGGAGTCGACGTATGCTTTTTGTTTCAGCGATTTGATACTATGCCGTAAGGAGTACTGCCATGGCATTCCATTCGTTTCTACCAAAAACCTACTATCGGGCGCTCGGTTCGTTCGATCCAGTTCTTTCTGTGGACGATGGAGACACCATCGCAACGACTACCGTCTGCGCAGCGGGGCGTGACTCAACCGATACGGAGATAACGCCTCCGGGCAATCCGATGACCGGACCGTTCTACGTTCGTGGCGCGAAGCCGGGAGACACCCTGGCGGTGCACTTCGATTCTGTGTGCCCGAACCGCCCCTATGGTTGGAGTCGAACGGCGCTTGCACCCAATGTACTCGATCCGGAGTTTGTCGCTCTTACCGGGAAGAGTGCCGGGCCGGAGTTCGGGCGGTGGCTTGTCGATCCCGACGCCGGAACTGCCCGTCTTGTTGACCCGGTCGATACCGCCATCGGGAGCTTTTCGGTGCCGATCGCACCTATGGTCGGCTGTTTCGGGGTTGCACCACCGGCACCCGAGGCGGTCTCTACTGCAACGTCGGGTCCACACGGCGGGAACATGGACTATCGCCGGCTCACAGCAGGGGTAACGGTGTACTTCCCGGTCACCGTTCCCGGGGCGCTCTTCTTTATCGGCGACGGACACGCGCGCCAGGGTGACGGCGAGATTAATGGTACGGGCATTGAGATTTCGCTCGATGTTCAGTTCCGACTGAGTCTTGTGCCCGGACTCAGGATCTGCTGGCCGTGGGTAGATACAGACGACCGGATCTGCACGATCGGTAACGCGCGTCCGCTCGATCAGGCCCTGCAGCACGCAACAACCGAAATGTACCGCCGGCTGCAGCAGTCCTGCGGCATGGATCCGGTGGCGGCCTCGATCTTCATGGGACACCATGCTATCTACGAGGTCGGTAATGTGTTCGACCCGGCGTATACCATGGTCTGTTCGGTACCGAAAGTCGCGTTGCCTGTATAGGTCATTACGCTTACAGCGTGTTGGCTGATCAGTACGATAGCGAACAGACGGGCATCCCGCGGGGCGATAATCTCAACGTATCCTGACTGGTGGATACGATTACATGAAACATCATTTTTCGGGTGCGTGGCTCGTTGTGCCGATTTCTCTTTTGCTTCTGTGCGCCCCGCTTCGGGCGCAGGATGCTCCTGTACCCACCAGACCGACGGTTGCGCTCGTGCTGGAAGGAGGAGGCGCGCTCGGGTTTGCCCACATAGGTGTAATACGCGTTCTCGAAGAGTTCGGTATTCCCATTGATATCGTCGTCGGGACGAGTATCGGCGCTCTGGTCGGTGGCTTCTACGCCCTGGGTCACGACTCGGCGGGTCTGGAAGCGATTGTGCTGAGTATCGACTGGGACGATGTATTCTCAGAGCAGATCGCGTTCGTCGACGAACGCTACCTCGACCGTGTCGATCACTCAAGGTATTTCGCGTACATCGAGTTCGACCGCGGGGGTTTTACCCTTCCCGGCAGCCTGCTCTCAGGCCGCAAGATGATGTACTACCTCGACCGATTGACCGTTGGTGTGTCCTCTCCAACCGACTTCGATTCGCTGCCTCGGCGATATCGAGCTGTCGCAGCCGACCTTGCAACCGGTGAACGGGTCGTGATCGGTTCCGGGTCGCTCGCCGACGCGATGCGGGCGAGTATGGGAGTTCCCGGCCTTCTTGCCCCGTACCTCATCGACGATCGTTACCTCATCGACGGGTTCATTATCGACAATCTGCCGGTCGGTGTCGCACGGGATCTCGGCGCCGATCTGATTATCGCAGTCAACCTTGACCGGGAAGCTCCGTTTGATCCGGAAACACTGACGCGCAATCCGCTGGAAACCATGTCCCGGTCCATCGATATCATGGTCCGCTCCAATGTTCAGCAGCAGATGCTCGATGCAGACCTTGTCGTTCGAGTGGATCTACTGGGGTTTGACAGCGGCGACTATCAGGACGCGCTGGAGATCATTACGCTCGGTGAACGGGCAGCACACGAAATGCACGGCGAGCTGGCACGGTTCAGATCCGAACTGGGTGTCCTTCCGGAATACACTGCCAGCATACACCAGCCAGATCGGGCTCCGATACAGCGTATCGACGTAGAAGGCGGTGAACGGCGCGACCGTGAACGAGCCCGCGTTCTGTTTCATCCCCTGACCGGAAGAATACTCTACGATTCTGCGCTGGAAGTGGCAGTTGCTGCCCTGGAAGCCACAGGCAGCTACGAGTACATTCGCCTGCGGAGAAGCAGCGAAGGATCTGCGTCCGTCTTAACAGTTACTCTTGAACGCCGGGATCCTCCTGGGCACTCGCTGCGGCTGGGCTTTGATTATACATCGACCGTTTCGGGCAGCAGTCTCAGCAGTGCTGGTCTTACGACCAACCTGGTGTTTCGCAGCTTGCTGACCGAGCACTCGCGGGTAGTTGTGAACGCACGCATCCTTGATTCACCGGCCATTGAGTTTCTTGTCCTGCAGCCTATAGGCGGAGACCTGTATGTTGAAGGATTCGCATTACAGCGTCGCCAGAGCGAACCCCATTTCGAGATTGCATCGAGCGCATTCCTTCAGCAGACGAGTATCTTTGAAGCAGGTTTGAACCTCGGTATCAATCCGGTTTCCTGGGCCGAGATAACCGTCGGTGGTCGATATCAGCTGGTTTCCGAGGGAGAGACCCGGGAGTCCGGTCTGATCGGAAGCCTTCGATTTTCCGCCTACCGACTGGACTCGCCGATACTGCCGACGGCCGGTTTCTCGATACTTTCCCGCTACGATCAGTCTGTGACCTGGTCAGAATCTTCCGCGGTTTTTCGAACCCTGTCTATCGATGGCTTCTATATGCCGGACCTTAATGTCCCGTTCTCTCTGGCACTTTCCGGCACGGCAGGAACCGATTTCAGCTCCTCGGTGGACTCATCCGGTGCGGCCCCCGCGCACCTGAAACCGAGAATCTCTGATCGACGGTTCTTTCCAGGCCCTCTCACCGTGCAGGAACGCATCGGTAGCCATCTTGCAAGTGCCGGATTCGAAATGACGTATCAGCTGAACGAGGCGCTCTGGGCAACCGGGTTTCCTGCCTTCGCCGTGCTGCAGGGTTCCCAGGGGACCGTTCTGCAGAATTTCAACGACATTTCACGTCCTCTGGTTTCTACCCACTGGACCGCTACAGCCGGCGCGGGCACTCGTTTCAACGACGCGTTCGGAGCGCAATTCCGTCTCGGTTTGACGTACCGCTACCGCGATCAGCTGCGTCCATTCATGGCCTTTGATCTGGGCTCGATCGGGAATCGGAGTGCGGACCGATAGCGGTCGTTTCTTCAGCTCCTTTTTGATAGGCTTGCGTTCATGCGAGTTCAGATCAACGGCCTTTTGCACGACTACGGTGGCACGCCGGTTCTTACCGGTGTAACGGCGGCGGTACTCCCCGGCCAGCACATCGGGATAGTTGGAGCGAATGGCTGCGGTAAGACGACGCTCATGAGAATACTCTGTGGCGAGCTCGAGCCGACCGGTGGGAGCGTTACGAGTGACCCCGGTACCCGAATCGGGTATGTTCCGCAGTCCATGGAGCATGCTGGTGCACGGACTGTTGGAGAGTACCTGCTCGCCGACGTGCTGCCGCTGCGTGGGCGGCTCCGACACCTCGAGACCGCAATGAGCGAGCAGCCGGACCGGCTCGAGCGGGTGCTTGCGGAGTACCAGGAGGTGCGCGAGGCATACGACGCGGCCAACGGAGACACGGCCGAAGAGCGCGCGGAGCGTCTGCTCGGCGAGCTTGGCCTTGCAGCTGCTCTCGACCAGGATCTGTCAACGCTCTCCGGTGGCGAACAGAACGTGCTCGCGCTCGGTCGGGCGGTGCTTTCGCGTCCCGACCTGCTTATCCTCGACGAACCGGGAAACCATCTCGATTTTGCCGGTCTCGCGTGGCTGGAAGAGTACCTGCGCCGCTACCCGGGGGCGGTCTGTATCGTGTCTCACAATCGCTACCTTCTCGACCGCGTGGCCGAGACCATCTGGGAGATCGAACGGGGCGCCCTGAGCGAGTGCACCGGTAACTACTCCGACTACCGCTTTACCAGACTCGCGCAGGCTCTGAGCGACCAGGCGACGTATGCGGTGCAGCAGCGGAAACTCGCACGCCTGACCGAACTCGTGCGCGTGTTCGAGGAACGCGCCCGCGTGACGGGTGATCCCAAGTGGGGCAAGCGACTCCATGCCCGGCGAACCATGCTCGAGAAGTCGCGCGAGCAGGCTATGGCTGCGCCGAACATAGGAGACAGCCGCATCGAAGTTGCCTTTCAACGCACCGGAGTAAAAGCCGATATCGCAGTCGACATTTCAGGCTACCAAAAGGCCTTCGGCACGAGGGTGCTTTTCGAAGACGCGAGTCTCACTGTTCACGTCGGAGAGCGAATCGGGATCGTCGGACCAAACGGAAGCGGAAAAACGACTCTGCTCGAAGAGCTTGTGGCGACCGGCTCGTGGGACAACACGCAACTTCGCGTCGGGCCGAGTATGCGGATCGGGTACTGTGCGCAGAAGCGGGAGCGGTTTGCGAGCGGGACATCAGTCACCGATGCAATGCTGACGCCTGGACACAGCAGCAAAAACGAAATCTTCGGGGTTCTTTCGCAGCTGAACTTTGCCTGGGAGGATCTTGACCGGCCTGTCGAGTCGCTGTCCGGCGGTGAGTGGAACCGTCTGCAGCTTGGTATTGCGATTATCGCGAAGGCGAATCTGCTTGTTCTTGATGAACCGACGAACCACCTCGACATACCGAGCCGGGAGGCGGTCGAGGAAGCGCTCGACGATTTTGACGGGACCATTATCGCGGTGTCTCACGACCGGTACTTCCTCGACGCGATCGCCGAGACCATTGTCGAGCTGACTGACCTGCGACTGCAGCGACATCAGGGAAGCTTCTCCGAGTTCTGGATGAGCCATCGTCCGCGGTCGACCTCCTCGTCCGGTCGGGCCAATCTGAACCGCCGCAGGTCGGCCGTGAGTACCGGATCGAACGGGACGCGTGGGCAGGAATCGGGCGACCGGGGTGCCCGGGCGGGAAATACGCATGAAACCGAGCAGAAGATCATGGCCCTCGAGGCGAAGCAGAAGGAGCTCGAGTCGCAGATGGCCGATGCTTTTGCAGCCGGAGACTACCGGCGTGGCCGGAAGCTCGGCTCGGACCTGACCGAGGTTCGCAAACGAATCGATGAACTCTACGGCCAGTGGGGCGGGTAGGCAGCTTTTTCTGTGCAGAATAGCGGGGCCGTGGTAGACTGTGTGTATCTGCAGCAATCTGCGTATCGGGAGGTGTGGTATGAAGCGCACACGGCAGCACGTTGTCCCCTGTATCTGGTTTGACGATCAGGCCCACGAGGCAGCACGGTTCTACGAACGCGTCTTTCCCGACGTTGCGATCGGTCCGATAGATCACTACGATGCGGCGAGTTCAGCAGTGTCGGGAAAGCCGGCGGGAAGTGTTCTGACGGTCGAATTCTCCATTGGCGGCTTTGAAATTGTCGCGCTCAACGGCGGGCCCGGGTTGACGCTGAATCCCTCGATATCTTTCATGGTCAACTTTGACCCCTTGCGCCTTGGTGGTGCAGACCACAAGAGCGAGACGAAAGCAAAACTCGACGACGCGTGGAAGCAGTTGTCCGTCGGAGGTTCTGTCCTGATGCCACTCGGGGAGTATCCCTTCTGCGAATGGTACGGCTGGGTACAGGATTCCTTCGGGGTTTCCTGGGAGCTTATGCTGACCGACCCCGAAGGCGACCCGAGGCCGTTTATTGTTCCATCGCTTATGTTCACCGGGGATGTGTGTGGCAAGGCCGAAGAGGCCAGTGAGCGTTATATCTCCGTGTTCGGGGACGCAGAACGCGGGCTGACAGCTCGCTATCCTGCGGGCATGGAACCAGACACCGAAGGCACGATTATGTTCACCGACTTCCGCCTCGGAAATACCTGGTGCGCCGCCATGGATAGCGCTCAGGAGCACGACTTCGGTTTCAGCGAAGCGATTTCGCTCATGGTCATGTGCGACACCCAGGCCGAAGTCGACCGGTACTGGGAAGCGCTGTCGGCTGATCCTGAAACCGGGCAGTGCGGCTGGGTCAGGGACGCATACGGCGTTTCCTGGCAGATTGTCCCGGAGCGGCTCAACGAACTGCTCAGGGATCCGGATCCGGACAAAGCAGGACGTGCAATGTCGGCGATGCTTGATATGAAGAAGATAGACATCGCGCAGCTCGAACGGGCGGCGGCGGGCGAGTAGGTGTGTAACAAACGACACCGGCGGGAGTTTGACTCCTATGCCCGGCCCTGGGGCTGATGATTCTGATCGTTCTCCTGTTCGTGGCCGTGCTCGTAAACCACCGGATAGAACTGAATCGGGAGCGAGGTACCCATCGACCACCTTCAGGACGTGACCGCTATTATCGGTCTCGATCCAGCGGTCCCTTCGGTCTACGAAACGATACCTTCCCGCCGGCTGAGTCTGGCGCTCACAGCCTTTGCCTCGCGCACCGGGCATTCCGGATGTACCGATGTATCTTTTCGTATCGGACGGCTCCGACCTCGCGGTACCGGACTCGACGGAGCTGCTTATCGAGTATGCGCGAACAGCTGGCGCACGGTATCAGCGTCTGGACGCATCACATTACGTGCACCACTTCGCCGCAGAGCTAATTGCCGCCGA
>SKXQ01000115.1 GCA_007128315.1 Spirochaetaceae bacterium
GCTCGCGCGGTATCGCATCGAACACGACTCGCTGACCGTGAGTTACGAGGCCGAAGGCGAGATTACCGCACTGGCAGCGGACATACCGCTCTTTGCCTTCGACGGCGAGGAAAGAAGCGTCTTTGAACCGTCGCCGGACGGCAGTTCGGTCACGGTGCGCTTCCGCGGATCATCCGAAACCATTACGGCGTGCACCCCCGGCACCAGCATTTCGCTCGACGACGAGCAGTACTGCACGCGCACGGGCATGCTTCGCCGGGCACGTATCGAGCGCCCGGGTGTAGATAGCGCTCTGCAGCTCGCGTACCGGGTTGAGCTCGCACGAATACGGTAGCAGCACCAGATACAGGACTGTACGCGCGCATTGGAAAAGCGATCTATCCGGAACTGCAACATCCGGGCCGCGTTCACCGAACCGGCATACCTGTCCTGCCATGGTTATTCCACTCCACCCGCGGTCCCTTTATTGACGTTATCACTGTATTTGGACTATTATACTATTTTGTTGCATAGCTAGTCGTCAAACCCCACAACAACCCCATCACACCCCATGACGGCTATCTGGAGGAACGTATGAAACTGGGCCACACATTTATTCTTATCGGTTCTGTTATAGGCGCACTGGTATTCGGCGCGGCGGTGCTGAACGTCTTCTCTTCCCGTCTTGTCGGACAAATCCAGGACAAGCACAGCGAGCGATTCCTTGCTTTTGCGATCGCCGATGAGTTCAGACAGACCTCGATAGATCTCACCCGCCTGGCCCGTACCTACGCAGCCACCGGCGAGGAACAATACCGGGACGAATACTGGAGCATTGTGGAATGGCGCGCCGGTGACGCTCCGCGCCCGTCGACCGTCCATCCGGAACTCTATCCCGGGGAGACGATTGACCAGCGAGTAATCATGGAGCGGATCGGTTTTACCACCGCCGAGTTCAATATGCTCGACGGGATCACGAACATGTCGAACGATCTGGTCAATCTCGAAGACCAGGCCATGGGTTCGGTGCGAGCTGGTGAAATTCTTGACGGCCCGGCCGCCCCCCTGCCGGACGAAGATGTGCAGGCGTTTGCGATCCGGATTCTGTACGACGATACGTATCACAACGAGGTCTACAGTATCTGGGGTACGGTGGACGAGTTCGTGACGATGCTGGACGAGCGGATCTTCGCCGAGATTGACACTATGGAGTCTTCGCAGCAGGTTCTGTTGATCGCCTCATTCTCGGTCCAGGCTGTAATCGTCCTCGTGATACTCCTGCTGGTTGGTTTCATGCTCCGGACGGTGCTCGGAAAGATCCTTGGTGGAGAACCATCGGTTCTGGCCGCACAGAACTGGGAGATTTCGAGAGGAAACCTCACTACCTCCGTCGTGGTGAGCCAGGGTGACACACGCAGCCTTGCCGCGTCCATGAAGAGCATGATCGAAAGCCTGAGAGGCGTCGTGATACATGTCGCCGACGCCAGCTCCATGGTCACAAAAAGCAGTTCGGAAATCAATCACTCTGCGCAGCAACTGTCACAGGGAGCTACGGAGCAGGCCGCAAGCGCAGAGGAAGTCTCGTCATCGATGGAACAGATGGGCGCCAACATCAGCCAGAATTCCGATAGCGCAAGGGAGGCCGAGAAGATTTCACTTCAAGCTGCACAACACGCCGAAAACGGCGGCAAAGAGGTCGACAAGACGGTCGTTGCCATGAGGGAGATCTCAGACAAGATCAATATCATCGACGAAATCGCCCGCAACACGAATCTGCTTGCTCTCAATGCGGCGATCGAAGCAGCTCGAGCCGGCGACCACGGCAAAGGGTTTGCCGTCGTAGCGAGCGAAGTACGCAAACTGGCGGAACGCAGCCAGCTTGCGGCCGGCGAGATCGCGGAACTGTCCCGCAGCAGCGTCGAAGTCGCGGAACGCGCTGGAGAGATGATCAACGGGATCATACCGGACATTCGCAGGACCGCTGATCTGGTACAGGAAATCAGCGCTGCAAGTATGGAGCAGAACAGTGGTGCAAATCAGATTAACCAGGCGCTGGGACAGCTCGACCAGGTCGTACAACAGAACGCGAGTGCGTCGGAGGAAATGGCAAGCATGTCCGAAGAGCTCAACGGACAGGCGGAGCAACTGCAGCAGACCGTGGCGTTCTTCCGAGTCGACGAAATCTCAGGCAGTGACCTTACAGGCCGATCAGTAATTGACAATTCAGTAACTATCGCGTAACAAACTTGCTGGTAGCGGTCAGCTCGAACTTCAGGAACTTCCTGTCGATCCGAGCCGGAACACGATCATATAAACGTCCAGATCTCCAACAACGGGCCACGAATTTCGTCCCGGCTTCAGGAAGGTCTGTTCGATGCATACACACAGGAGCCGGGAAAGCGCACCGGCAGTGGTCTCGGTCTCGCGTACTGCCAGCTCGCCGTTGAAGCCCACGGAGGAACAATAGAAGTCGTTCGCGGATATACATCCGGTGCGGCCTTTCGCTTCGCCGTACCGTTATAGACGTCCGTTGATCACGCGCATGTTACGGCTTTTCCGGCAGAGCGGTATCCGCCGCAATCAGCTCCGAGAGCACTTCCGGCGGTACCGGTGGGGAGAAGTAGTAGCCCTGCATGGCCGCGCAACCGATCCGGCGCAGAATTGTGTACTGCTGCTGTGTCTCCACACCTTCGATCAGGGTTTCCTTCCCGCGCGATCGTACGCTGTTCAGTATGGTTGATATGTAGACGACGTCTTCAGGGCATTCATCAAGCTCGACTACAAAGGCCCGGTCGAGTTTCAGAATCGGAACCGGAAGCCGTTTGAGCGAACTGAGCGACGAGTAACCGGTACCGAAGTCATCGATCCAGACATCAACTCCCATCTCATGGAGCTCGTGTATGCGCGCGACAACGACCACCGGGTCCTTCATCGAACAACTCTCGGTAATCTCGAGTTTCAGCTGCGCCGGGTTGCCGACACCGCCCGCTTTGAGTGCACCGACAACGACCCCGGGCAGGTCAGGCTGGGAAAACTCACCGGCGTTCAGGTTCACCGAGACATAAAACCCCGGCCGGCTGTTCCACTGCGCCAGTTGCCGTGCGGCAGCGAACAACACCCATCGGTCAAGCTGTGCTATAAGACCGGACTCCTCGGCGAGACCCACAAAGCGGCCGGGAGGGAGGAGTCCGAGTTCGGGATGCTGCCAGCGTACCAGCGCTTCGGCTCCGAGGATTTTGCCTTCCGGATCGACAATGGGCTGGTAGTACAGGAGAAGCCGCTGCTCGTCAAAGGCACCTCGAAGATCCGACAGAAGCTTCAGCCTCGAGGTGGCCGCTTCGTGAAGGTTGCGATTATACATGCGGAAGGGAGCCGGATGATCGCTCGCCTCCACCGCCGCCGATGCCGCGTGTTGTATAAGCTCAAGCTCGTCTTCCGCGTCATCCGGGAACAGCGCAATGCCGATGGCCGCTCGTATTGATAAAACGTTGTTCTGGAAAGTATAGGGCACGGCGATCGCGTCGGTTATACATTGCGCGAGATGTGCTGCATCACTTTTACGGGCATTCTCAGGGCAAACGACCACGAGGTCATCACCATTGAACCGGAACAGATCGTCGATCGGCGAAAGATGTTTTCGGATTCGCAATGCAGCGTCTTCAAGCAGCAGATCACCGAAACGATGCCCGTAGATGCGGTTGACCTCTGCGATCCCGCTGAGCTTCACGAACAGAACGGCCACGCCAATTGCTGATGCCGATACCGCGTCAGAGGCGAGCTCACGTTGCAGACCGTGTTCGAGTGACTTTCGATTCAGAAGACCCGTCGTTGGATCGCGATACTCGTATTCGTGCAGTTTGGACTCGACCTGACTGAGGTTTGTAATGTCGCGCGTAAAGACGAGTACGTGCGAGACGAGCTCTCCGTTGGATTTGTAGGGATGCATGGTGACCTGAAGGTGGCGCTCGAATGGGCCAAAGGAAAATCGACCAACGTACTCCACATTGGAGCCATTCAGACACTCATCGAGGTGATGCTTGATGCGGCTGTGAAAACTGTCGCTGCCCCAGACCTCGGCAACCGTCTTTCCGAGGATGGCATTCCGTTCCTTCTCCATCGCCGTACAGTATGCGGCGTTTACAATCTCATAGCGGTAGTCCCTGGTAATGAGCGTGACAAAGTCAGAGGAGCTGTCGAGAATGAAGCCGAGGGTACGAGCTGCATAACTGTCAGCGTCATCCAAACCATGCTCCTCTCAAGCTCACGTTCGCTACTCAACGAGCGCGTCGGTCACTCGCACCCAGCTGACGTTCATGTCATTCCCGGCAATCTCCACCCGACCGCGAAAGAGCTGATCAACGGATGTTACCCGACCGAAGTACCATTCCGAGTTTCGATACGTGTCCTGCGTCATACGGTCGTTGCTGTAGTGACTCCACCGCATGTACAGAACCATACGACCAACATAGAGGTCTGCGGGTGTTGCTTTTCGCGTGTCGAGAACGTGCCTCGACCAGCGTCGGGTTCCATCGGCAAGAATCGCTTCGGCCTGGTTCTGGGTAGCCTCGCTCGGAACTGTCATGATACGCCCGGCCTTAAACCGGTCGCTAACAATGCTATCCTGGTCCCGGATACTGACCAGTTGTTCACCCGGACGAAAATCGATCGTCAGCGTCTGTGTGGCAATGGTCGGCCCGACACCGGTAAAACGTCTGATCGTCTCGCACCCGGGTAGAAGCGCGAGCAGCAGGCACGCAGAAAAAAATGTGATGATAAATCGCCGCATCTGAAGGTCCTCCTCTGACAAACAGCCAGACCGGCACGGCACGTCGTCGTACCGAACATCCTCCAGAATCAACATAGGCACGCTGCACAAACACACGTGAGCGCTGATTCGTTCTATAATTATAGAGTGCTTATCGAGCGCCGCCAAGCGGAAAAACGAGCCATGCGTAACCTGGCCTGAAAGACCCTGGCAGGCTTGAAACGTTACGGCACTTTCGCCATGAAGTCCTGCAGTGACTCGGTCTGCGGGTCTTCGAGAATAGACGGCGGGCCGTGTTCGGCAATCTCACCGTCTTTCATGAAAACGACGTAATCGGCGAAGTCGTGGACAAAAGACATGACGTGGGATACCAGCACAAACTCCATACCGAGTTCCCGGAGCTCCTTGATTGCATTGAGCACGTCGTAGGTCAGCACCGGATCGAGCGACGAGGTCGGCTCATCGAGAAAAATGACTTCTGGGTCGACTGAGAGCGCCCGGGCAATAGAGGCACGTTGTGCCTGGCCGCCCGAGACGTTGCGGGGAAGCTTGTGGGTCTGGTCACCGAGATGCAGAAGACTCAGAAAACGCTGGGCCTGTTCGTGTGCGTCTTTCTTCGAATAACCACGGGTCTTTTCGAGAACAATCGTGATATTCTCCAGGAGTGTCAGATGTGGAAAGAGGTTGTGGCTCTGAAACACGAAGCCAACCGAGTTCCGGTATTCGGGAGCGGTTACGTCATGATTGTTGACACGCACACGCCCCTGTGTGGGCTGTTCCAGCCCCGAAAGTATGCGCAGGAGCGTGGACTTTCCACTGCCGGACACGCCGATGATCGCAATCGACTTGTAACCCTCGATGGTGATGGTCAGGTCTCGAAGGACGTCGACATCGTATCGATGGGTCAGTTCGTTCAGTTCAATTTTCATACGCCCCTCAGATTCCCCACCGTCGGTCGATCCACTTGGTCACCTGTGACAGTGGTATCGTTATGAGCAGATACAGTCCCCACATCAGGAGAAAGCCCTCCACGAAACGGAAGTTATTATTGGTCATGAGGGTAATCTCGTAGAACAACTCCCGGTATGAGAGCACGTTCAACAGTGCGCTTCCCTTGATAATGAGCGAGAAATTATTCATGAGCGGCGGCATGAGAATTCGCACGATCTGGGGGATAATGATGTAACGGTAACGCTGATACGGCGTAAAACCGAACAGATCCATGGCCATATACTGCTCGGCGCCTATGCTCGCGATCGCCGACTTGAAAATATTGGTCATATAAGGGGTTATGTACACGATCAGTCCGACATAGCCCATTAGCGCCCGGTTCGTCGATCCGAAGGCTGGCCCGATCACGAAGGCCATGATCATGATCATGACCAGAAGCGGGGTGCCGTAGATGATCTCGGTAAATACGTCGGTGAAGGCACGAAAGTAGCGCACCCGTGATGCCGACAGCAGGTAGAAGAAGAATCCCAGCGAGGTACTCCCGATCAGGGAGACCAGTGACACCCAGATCGTCCTGCCAAAACCCTTCAGTATATCGTCCCTGTACGGCAGCAGAGCCTCGATGTTGAAGGCGCGGGTCTGCCGTGCAACTACGAAAATGGCGAGAAGAACGAAGGTTGCAATAGCTGCCGCGTATGCAGCACGTGTGCCACGTCGCTCAGTACGAGCTTCCTGCGGCGAGAGTGCTGCCCCGTTGGTTCGCATCATAACCCGGCGTATCAGTCTTCAGTAATAAAGAACTCTAGACCGAAGCGTCCGAGACGCTCGCGAATCTCTTCGTCCCAGCGATCGGCCAGCTGATCATACAGACCACCGGGTTCCGACATGGTCGCAATGAAGGAGTTGGCCTGCTCGAGAAGTTCGCTGTTTCCCTGACGTACGCCCATCGCTATGGGGCTTGAGACAAAGGGATCCCAGAGCACGATCGTGTCCTCCGGATTAGCGAGGTACCCACGGGTCACAGGAAATGCACTCATCATCAGAACATCTGAAGCACCCTGGACCACGTTCAGAACGGCCGCCTCGAGATTGGTAACGATATCGACATCGAAGCCCAGCGACTCGGGTATGCTCGCCGACACCTGGCCGGTGATACCGGTGAATGCGGTGTCGAGAGCGGTCAGTTCGTCACGTGACGAGTCGATCGTAATCCCGTTCGCCTCTGCAAACTGTCTGTTTACCAGGCTGATAATCTTGAAATAGAAGTAGGTATCGGAAAAATCGATGGCCGCGGCGCGCTCGGGCGTCCTGCTCATGGAGGCAATGATCACATCGATCTCGTTCGCATCAAGCGCGGGAATGAGTGATGCGAAATTCGTGTCGACTATCTCCACCGGACGACCGAGGTACTCAGCGAATGCGGAAGCAACGTCGACGCTGATCCCTTCGGGGTTTCCCGCCGAGTCGCGGGTTTCAAAAGGTGGATAGCGAAGATCCATTCCTACGCGTAATGCGTTTGTTTCCTGACGACCACCGGCCATGACGGCCGCAGGCAGGAGCAGAATTATACCAATTATAAGACAGAACTTTCTCACCATATTCTCCTTGAGCTCCACTGAGCGCTTTGCATCTACAAGTATTCGCGTAAGTTGCGAAATTCCTGGCGAGAAATCAAGCCATTTCGACATAAATTATCAACATAGGGCGTATAATACTGAGCATTAATGCCCAGGCTGTCTTTTACCCTCCGTGCCCCCAGTCCGCACCGGTATGACGTCCTGCGCTTGTGTATTCTTTCGAAGATCGTATGGTATAATCCTTTCGCATGGAGTTCCACGTCTCGAAAAGTACCGGTAACGACGATCGCGCGGGTACTCGTGAAAAGCCCTTCGCATCGATTACCCGGGCCGCCAACGTCGCCGAGCCTGGAGATAGCGTTGTTGTTCATGAAGGGGTATACCGCGAGCGCGTAAACCCGCCCCGAGGCGGGGAGAGTTACGAGAGGCGTATTACCTATCGGGCTGCACGCGGCGAGACCGTTGCGATTTGCGGATCCGAAGCGGTTTACGGCTGGACACGAGAGAAGGGCCATGTCTGGAAAGCGGACCTCCGGAACGAACTGTTTGGCAGTTTCAATCCCTTTGCTACCGAACTCGCAGGCGACTGGTTTGACTCGTTCGGTCATAGACATCATCCGGGAATGGTGTTCCTTGACGGTCACTGGATGGTTGAGGCCGACAGTCTGGACGAAATCTACGAAGACCGTTCAGACCGGCCCCGGATTGGACGATTCTGGGTTGCAGAACTGGCTGCGGATACGACCACCCTGTACGCGGATTTCGGCGAGCGGGATCCGAACGCGTCGCTGGTCGAGGTCACCGCACGAGAGGCGGTCTTCTATCCTGACACGCCCGGATGCGACTTTATCACCGTTGATGGCTTTCGCCTGCGTCACGCGGCAACCCCGTGGGCTCCACCTACCGCGGAGCAGATCGCGCTGACAGGGACACACTGGAGCCGCGGCTGGGTAATTGAGAACAACGAAATATCGTACTCCCGCTGTGCGGGCCTCTCGCTCGGTAAGTATGGCGACGCCTGGGATAACACATCGGCAGACACGGCCACTGGATATGTAGCGACGATAGAGCGTGGTCTAGAGAATGGATGGGATTATGAGCACGTCGGCGGTCACACGGTCCGGAACAACGTTATTCATCACTGTGAACAGGCGGGAATCGTCGGCAGTCTCGGCGCAATCGGATCGTTGATTGAAAGGAACGAGATTCACAGCATACACGTGATCCGGAGGTTTGGCGGTGCCGAGCAGGCTGGCATTAAACTGCACGCACCGCTCAAGACGACTATTCGGCAGAACCGTGTTCACCATACGAACCGCGGCCTCTGGCTGGACTGGATGACCCAGAGCACGCGGGTGACAGGAAATCTCTTTTACGACAATGATCTGGATGAAGATTTCTTCGCTGAGGTGAATCATGGTCCTTATCTCGTCGATAACAACGCCTTTCTCTCCCGGGTCAGCATACGGGATCTCTCGGAAAGTGGCGTGTACGCATACAACTATATCGCAGGGGAAATACAGTGCGCTGCTGAGCATCGACGGGATACACCCTGGCAGGAAGCGGATTCGACGGCCATAGCCGGCCTTGCTCCGACGAGCGGCGGCGACAATCACTTTTACGGAAACACCTTCGCAGGACCCGGGGATACTGCCAAACCGGAGCTGCGCGAGGTCAGACAACACGGTCTTACGTGGAAATCAGGATATGGTCTTGCGATGTACAATACGTCTACGCTCCCGTGCAAAGCAGCCGGGAACAGATACGCAGCTGGCGCGCTGCCGTACGGAGACGAGTCACACGGTGCGGACCTGGATACGTTTCTCGATCATGGAGACAGCGTGGACCTCCGGCGTCTTGGCCAGACGGCCGTCTCACGCCTGCCCTTTCGTCAAGCCGCTCCGTCCGACGAGGTCGTACACAGACGAATGTGACAACGACTGGCACGGCCCTCAGGACTGTGCGACGTCGCGAGTACAGACAGGGGTGCCTCACACGCGGAATCACAACCCCTCGACCGCCTCGGTCAACGCGCTGCGCTTGTGCTGCAGGACGTCCATAAGCGTGCGGGTACCGTCACGACCGGGAAAGTTAATGAGCGAAACAAAAATCGCCCCTGGTACCGTCTCCCGCAGGGGCCCTGCCGATTCGTTGTGCCAGACATCAACAACAACTGCCGGAGCTGCCTGCGTCAGCTCGTCGATCTGCACCCTGACCACGTCGCTTGCGCGAAGCTCATACTCCGGCGGATGCTGCATTTCGTACGGAGCGAGCACGCGCACGTTTTCCACCCCTGCTGCGAGCGCGAACGCCGCGGTCCACGGTGTTGTCGCGACCACGCGGAGTTCCTCAGTTGCGAAGCCGCGCGCGGCAATACCGGCAAACAGACAGGCCAGCAGCAGCACTGCCGCGCGTGATCGTATATGTACAGATTTCATTTTCTTCTCCTTAAAGCAGCCAGGTGTATCGCTGCGAACAGCAGGGCACCAAAAATTGTGACTCCGGAACTGACCGGGAGGTCGGCGAGAATCGCGAACACGAAACCGCCGAACGCGACAACAACTCCCAGAACCGACGCCCACGCGAAGGTTCCCCGAAGACTGCGTGCGCAGGCCACGGCCATGAGTGCCGGAAGAATCAGAATAGCATCGAGCAGGAGCGCCCCGACGAGCGGAAAGACCGCCCCTGCGAGCATCAGGACGAGAAAACCGCGGAGGATCGGCGCGTAGCGCAGAATGGCGAAAGCTTCCATTAAGGTTCCTTTTCGATTATCAGGTGGCGCCAGCCGGAGCGGTCCATGCCGTCAAACTCGTGGGTTACCATGATCACCGTAATCTCCTGATCGTCGGCGAGACGTTCGACGAGCGATACGAGGTCCCGCTTCCCGGCTGAATCAAGACTCGCCGTCGGTTCATCGAGCAGCAGTATGCGTGCGTCCTGCGCAAGACAACGCGCGATCGCCACCCGTTGTTTCTCGCCTCCTGAGAGGGTGGCGTACATGCGCTTCGCGAGCGTCACGCATCGAGTGGCGACCATCGCGTCGTGCACACGCTGGTTCTTCTCGCTGCGCGTCCCGCTCGCTGCGGCAACGCCGATTGCAACGACCTCCCATGCGGAGATGGGGAATGACACCGACACGGATTCCTGATTCACGTAGCCTGTGTGTGACCCACCGGTGTGATCACCGGGCAACCGTACGGAACCCGTCGTCGGGGCGAGAGAACCGAGTATCGTTTTGAGCAGCGTCGTCTTGCCCGCGCCGTTCACACCGGTAATCAGAATCTTCTCTCCCCGCGCGACGCGGAGATTCAGGCCGTGGAGGACAGTCTGTCGGCCTCGGGTTAGACTTACGTTCTCCAGAATCAGTGCGCACTGCGCGGGGTCATGCGCTGCCGCCGCGCGCGCTCTGGCGCGTATGACCCGGTACGCGGTATCGGGGTCTGTCTCGTCTGCGAGAATATCCTCCGTGCGACAGTCGATGCGCTCAACCCTGGTGTCAGCGTGCCAGGCCACTCCGTTCGCCTCGAGAACGGGAATCGCCCGTTCGCTCATGAGCCCGGTTCGAAGCGACCGTATACCGAGGCGTACCATGAGAAGGGCGGCAGCACGGCCGACAACCTTGTCGTAGAGCTCGCAGTCAGCCGTTGTCTCGTGTCGTGTTTCGAGAAAGCTGGTCAGATCGAGCAGCGGATGCAGCCATGGCCGTGAACTGGCGAAAATGACCGTGCCCGATCGACTCAACCTCAGCACAGGAGAAGTGGCGGGAGCATCCCCGTCTGCACCGCGGGGGCCTCCCTGTAACTCAGGCATTGCGCCCGTCCGGGTCGAGAACCGAGTACATCGCCTCCGAGGCGATCTCCTGATAGTCGGCGGTGATCCCTTTCTGCGACATGAGTCCGCGCGTCCATGCGCGAACATCGCCGGCGGAACCCTGAACCACCATCAGCTTAAGACATACATTTCCCCTCAGATGCAGCTGCAGGTTGGCGGAAATCTCCACTGAGGGATACGGCTGCGTCAGCACGCGTTTGAGACTCGTGCCGTAGGGATATACAAGCGAAACAAGCGCGGCGATCTGCTGCCCCTCGTCTCCCCGCACCTCGTGTGCGAGTTCACGCCGGACCATAGCCCGCAGTGCCTCGGACCTGTTCGCATAACCGCGCTGAGTCGCGAGCGCGTCGAGACTGTCGACGAGCTCCTGCTCCATGGAAACGCCAAACCGGCACAGCTGCACAGACTTCCTCCTGACCCCCGCTATCAGGCGTCAGGATACGGTAACACGTATTTTCTGTATCGTGCTACTCTCGTGTGCGAATCCAGCGCATGTATACGGTATTCCACAGGTAGTACAGGCCGATCCCGGCCGGAACGCCGGCAAGGGCATCGATCTGATAATGGACGGACGCGAAACCCATGGACACCCCGACCCCGACAATCACAAACACAACGAGACTGAACATGGGTCGCGAGAGGGGACGGAGGAGAAGCAGAACGACGACACTCTGTCCGACGTGGGAGCTCGGGAAGGCCCCTCCCGGATCGGGAATACCGAAGGAAAACAGAAAGTCAACGAGATTCGAGAACAGGACAGTGTCGGGAAACAGCCCTTCGCGGTACTCAAGAGGGCCGGTCACCGGGAACGCAATGAACACCGCGACGAAACTCAGAAAAGAGGCGAGAAACACAAACGCGAAACGTTTGTAGTCGCTGCGCCGTTTCGCGATGACGAACAGGAACGAGACTCCCAGAAGCGGAAAATACAGCACGTAGAGGAAGTGCATGAACTCTGCCCAGAAGCGCCCGGGTAGCACCCGGTGAAACCACATATGCGGACTGACACCGAAGAAAACCGCGTCCCAGCGCTCAACCATGAGGTCGAAAGTAAAGCCAGCGCCAAAAATCATACCTGCGAAAAGCCCGATCTGCACGTACGCAAGCCCTATGAAAAACAGGGGATAGAACATGCGAAGCACTCGGATTACGCGAGACACCGGCATATCCCGGGACTGCCCGCGCGCGTCGGCCCTCTGTACCGGTAACCAGGTTCCCCACATGACTGCGCAGAGAAAGAGATTCTGAATAACCGCCGAGCGGTAGTCCGCGCCACTGTTCCACTGCGTGGCCAGAATGATACTCGCACCGATAAGGTATACGGTTGTAACGATGTCCGCTGCGCACGGGCGTCTGTCAGCCTGCATATAGAATGCTGTACCCGGAAGTGCGGCCCGGGTCAACAGCGCAAAACGGCATGCCTCGACCATTCGCAATGGTTGTCATTACTATACACCACGATAGCCGGACCGGGATTTTACGCGTTCATTACCGGAAGCGGGAATCATGTTGTGTCCCGTATCATGCTGAGGCCTCGTCGATATCTTCTTTTCTGACCCGCAAGAGGCGGGCGTTAATGGCTACGATTACCGTCGACAGAGACATGAGTATCGCTCCGACTTCTGGTGAAAGAATGAACCCGGCTCCATAGAGGACCCCTGCGGCGAGTGGTATCGCGACGACGTTGTAGCCGGTCGCCCAGATCAGGTTCTGCACCATTTTCCGGTAGGTCGCCTGACCAAAGAGAATCAACGCGGTAATGTCGACAGGGTTCGAGTTCACCAGGATGATGTCCGCGGTCGCGGCCGCGATATCGGTGCCCGACCCGACGGCAATACCGATCTGTGCCTGAGCGAGCGCGGGCGAGTCGTTCACCCCGTCGCCGGTCATCGCGACGTATTCGCCCTTCGACTGAAGCTCCTTGATCTTCTCCTGTTTTTCGTCCGGCAGGACCTCGGCGAAAAACCCGTCCATTCCGAGTTCGCTGCATACCGCCTCGGCAGTCTCGGAGTTGTCACCGGTGAGCATCCAGCACTTTATGCCCCGTTTCTGTAGAGCCCGAACTGCCTTGTAGGACTCTGGCCGTATCGTGTCCGAAAGCGCAATGGAACCGGCGAGGTCTCCGTCTACCAGTACAAAGACACGCGTCACGCCGCCTGCGCGGTCGGCCTTTTCGGGTATGTCGATGTTGTTCTCCTCGAGATACCCCGGGCTTACGACCTCTATCTTTTTACTCTGCACGGTACCCGTAACGCCTTTCCCCTTGATAGCCTGAAAATCTTCGGCGGTGGGAACATCGAGTTCATTCGTGTTCGCGCGCGCGACGATCCCCTTCCCGATGGGATGCTCCGACTTACCCTCCAGCGCTGCCGCAAGCGAGAGAATCTCGTCCTCTCCATACTGCTCACTATGGGAGTCCACGCTACTGACCTCGAAAGTTCCCTTGGTGAGCGTACCCGTCTTGTCGAATACGACAGTGGTAATCTTACGTGCGTTTTCAAACGCGGTTCTGTTTCGGATCAGAAGGCCGTTCTGCGCTGACTTCGAGGTGGACACTGATACGACCAGCGGGATCGCAAGGCCCAGCGCGTGTGGACAGGTAATGACCATGACCGTCGCCATACGGGCAATGGAGAACTGAAGCCCCTGGCCAAGAATTAGCCACACCGAAAACGTCGCTACTCCGACGGTAATCGCGACGATTGTAAGCCAGAAGGCTGCCCGGTCCGAGAGAGTCTGAGTCCTGGACTTTGCCGACTGCGCTTCCCTGACCATGGTTATGACCTTGGAGAGATAGGAGTCCTCTCCGGTTCCCTCTACGCGAAGCTCGAGCGAGCCGTCACCGTTTATCGAGCCTCCGATCAGCTTGTCGTCTACGCCCTTTCTCGCAGGCTTCGACTCCCCGGTCAGCATGGATTCGTCTATATAACTTTCCCCGCTGACAACGATACCATCCGAAGGAATTTTCTCGCCGGGTTTAATAACAAGGACATCGTCCGTCTGTATGTCGGATAGCGGGACATCCTCGACATCGTCCCCGTTCTTGCGATGCGCTTCGTTCGGCATTAGCTGCGCGAGCTTCTCGAGCGCGGAGGATGCGCTTAAAACCGATGCCATCTCGATCCAGTGACCGACAAGCATAATGGCGATCAGCGTTGCGAGCTCCCAGTAGAACGGATCGCCTTCAAGACCAAAGGTAACCGCTGCGCTGTAGACATAGGCCACCGTGATCGCGAGGGCGATCAGAGTCATCATGCCAGGTGACTTCTGCCTGAGCTCGCTCACGAGCCCCGAGAGAAACGGCCAGCCTCCGTAGAAAAAGATGGCGGTTGCTAACGCAAATACCGTAGCACCATCCCCCGGAAATCCGAATGTAAACCCGAGGAACTGCTGTATGAGCGGAGACAGCACGAGCACCGGTACGGTCAGGACGAGCGTAACGTAAAATCGTCTCCGGAAATCCCTGATCATGTTCCGGTGATGTTCT
Source organism: Spirochaetaceae bacterium (assembly GCA_007128315.1). Taxonomy (GTDB): domain Bacteria; phylum Spirochaetota; class Spirochaetia; order DSM-27196; family SKKC01; genus SKKC01. Next base: position 14,591 of record SKXQ01000115.1, read on the forward strand.
GTGTGATCGTTTTTGTGGTCAGACATACCGCACCCCTTTGCTGTATGTCTAAGGTAATGCTTCTGGTATGAACCGTCAGGAGGCGGGCGTACCTGTAACGCGGACGTTATCCCTTAATTGCGCCGAGCGTCAGCCCGCGTGTTACGTATCGCTGAGCGAACAGCACCATGAGGAAGCCTGGTATCGCGGCGAATGAGGCTGCCACGGCGATGTTTCCGTAGAGGACCTGAAAGTCCTGTGCAAAGTTCGCGATTCCGACAGGAATTGTCATGGCTCGCGTTGTGCTGGTCAACGAGACGGCAAACATGAAGTCGTTCCAGCTGAACACAAATGTCAACAGAGCCGCGGTCGCGACACCCGGACCCATGAGCGGCATGGCGATACGCGAAAACGTAGTCCAGTTTCCGGCTCCGTCCATTTTGGCTGCTTCGATCATCTCCTCGGGAATCGAGGATGCGAACCTGTGGAGAATAAGTACGGCTAGAGGAAGTTGAAGTACCAGGTAGGCCATCATCAGTGCGAACGGGGTATTGTAAATTCCGATCTGTCGGGAAATGAGGTAGAACGGTCCGGCAAAAACAACCGGAGGGAGCATCTGAATGAGCAGCAGCATACCGAGGATAAGCGCAACCCACCAGCGTGCCCATCGGTACTTCGCAAGGCTGAACCCGGCGAGCGATGCAATAACGAGGACAATACCGGTAGTCCCCGAAGCAGCCGTCGCGCTGTTTATGAGGAGACGCCCGA
>SKXQ01000043.1 GCA_007128315.1 Spirochaetaceae bacterium
GCAGACGTCGGCATCGCCATGGGTGCAGCAGGATCCGACCTGGCCGTTGAATCAGCTGACATGGTGCTCATGTCCGAGCATCTCACGGAGATCCCGAACGCGGTTTTACGGGCTCGCCGCACGGTACGCGTAATCCGGGAAAACCTGGGCATTGCGCTTGCCACGGTGCTCCTGCTCTTCACCGGCGTTCTCATGGGCGAGATACACATGGCCGGGGGCATGCTCGTACACCAGCTGTCGATACTGATCGTTATTGGGAACGGGCTGCGATTGCGCAGGTAGGTCCGCAGCTGAAGGTCGGGTAGTACCCACCGTATCTTTGCCGGTATGATACGAGTGATATGATAGAAAAGAAACCATTTGGTACGACCGGACACCTGAGTAGCCGCACACTGTTTGGAGCGGCTGCACTGGGTACCGTAACACAGGACACCGCCGACGAGACGTTCGAAGTTCTCAAAAAGTACGACGTGAATCATATAGACGTGGCCGCGAGCTACGGAAATGGCGAGGCCGAGAAGCGACTCGCTCCGTGGCTTGCAAAGCATCGGGACGAGTTTTTTCTTGCGACCAAAACCGGTGACCGCACATACGAAGGCGCCAAAAAAGAGGTGCACTCGTCGCTCGAGCGAATGAAGGTCGATTCGGTCGATCTCATTCAGCTGCATAACCTGGTCGACCCCGACGAATGGGAAACCGCGATGGGAGCCGGAGGTGCGCTCGAGGCGCTTATCGAAGCACGTGACGAAGGGCTGGTGAAGCACATTGGTGTGACGGGACACGGGTTCACCGTCGCACGAATGCACCTTCAGAGCATCGAGCGGTTCGAGTTTTCATCGGTTCTCCTTCCGTATAACTGGCTTCTGTATCAGGACGCCGAGTACGCCGAGAGTTTCGATCGGCTGGTCGCCGCGTGCCGGGAGCGAAAAATCGCTGTGCAGACGATCAAGTCAATCGCGCGAATGCCATGGCCGGGTGATCGTACACGTTCGTGCTGGTATAAGCCCCTTGAAGAGCAGGAAGAAATTCATACCGCCGTTTCGTGGGTGCTCGGGAAGCCAGACCTGTTCCTGAACACTGTCGGAGACGTGAACGTCCTTCCCCTCGTGCTCGAGGCCGCATCGAATACCGGCGAGCGCCCCACTGACGACGAGATGCGCCGACTTGCCGAGGAGACAGAGATGGAGACTATTTTCAGCGGCGTGAAGGCTCTCTCGCACGCATAGAGTCGGCGCGGTTCCGTTCCGGATCGCGTCGAGCAGGCTCTGAATGCAGCCTGCTACGCCAATCTCGTCGTCGTGCCACTCGGGGTTGTAGCCGTCTTCGCGCTGTCGTATCCGACATTCGTCCAGTGAAAGATTCCCACCTTCCCGTTCGCGGCGTAGTTGACGGTGATAATTCCCGCCACTGCACCGGTCTCGTCCTTGAGCCGGGCCGAGTCTTCGCTCCGGCTCCGAGCATTGCGATTCAAACTGGTTCCATGGGGGCATCATACCGTTTGAGTTACCGCGCTGTCGTCGGACGTACACATTTACTGGTGTTTTTCGTCACGCAGACCCATATCACCATATACAAATAATTAAATATCGATAAAATGACCTAGTAATATAGCCGATTGAGGTAAACGTATGAACGCAGACGGTGAACTTGAGAAACTTGTTGAATGGGTGGAAGGGGTCCGCAAGCGGGTGCACGAGATTGCCGGAGAGTGGGAGGACGAGGAAGGCAGTCTGATTATGATCCTGCACGCGATTCAGGACGAGATCGGGTATATACCCCGCGGTGTGGCGAACGAACTCGCCAAGGCGACCGGTATCAGCCTCGCGCGAATCTACGAGGTCATCACCTTTTACACGTACTTCCGGCTTACCCCGCCGGGGAATCACGAGATTCATGTGTGCATGGGTACGGCGTGTTACCTGCGGGGAGCTGAGTCCATCCAGGCCAGGCTCTTGCAGCAGATCGATCTCATGAAAGCCGCCGGCGGTCCGAAGGACGATTTTCAGGTCGACTGCGTGCGCTGCATCGGTTGTTGCGGCCTGTCGCCTGCTGTCGTTATGGACGGGAAAACCTACGGACGTCTGAATCCCGAAGACTCACCTGAGATCCTGAAACAGAAGCCGGGGGTATAATCACATGGACAAACAGCCGCTGACCACGCGCGAACTCGACAGCTACACACAGGAAGGTTCTGTTTCAACACGTTGGATACGGGTGGGTATGGACACCGGGGGCATCGCGGCAGGTGCCCAGGAGGTATACGACACACTTATCGAAGCACGGGATGCCAGTGGTCTGGATATCGATATACAGCAGACCGGATCCGTTGGTCTGTCGTACGCAGATCCTGTGGTCCTGGTGGGAGGCGATGACGTTCCGACGCTCGTACTCGGTGACATGGATGCCGAATCGGCCCGCGAGCTCTTCGCAGGGTACTTCCGCGACGGGCGACTGCTCGACGACCGCGTAATCGCGACGAAGAACCGTGGCACAGGTTTTGACGATACTCATCAGGCGGTAATCCTGGTAAAGGATACCGGAGATGGCGACAGCCATCACAGGACCACAATTTTTCGGAATCTGATTCTCGAGGAGCTCGAGGCTCGTGGGCTTGAACAGAAAGTCGCCGTATACCGTGCTCTGGATATGGGATTGTATCACCGTGGCGTCTGCGTCCAGATGCTGCCATCACGGGTAACGTACGCCTCTGTCACAGGGACTGACGTTCGGCGGCTTGTGGATGAAAGCCTGCGCCACGGCATGGTTCTGGAGGACTTACTGGTTCCGGGGGGTGACCCGCAGGAACGCATCTCCATGCGCAACTGTGGAACGATCGATCCATCGGAACTAGAGTCCTACCTTCGCGCGGGCGGCTACCAGGGACTGAAACGAGCGCTCGTAGAGATGAGCCCGGAGCAGGTGATCGAAGAGCTGAAAACCAGCGGTCTGCGCGGCCGGGGCGGAGCAGGGTACCCGACCTGGCTGAAGTGGAAAAACACACGGGGGCAGGAGTCTGACCGGCGGATCGTAATCTGTAACGCCGACGAGGGGGATCCCGGCGCATTCATGGACCGGAGCATTCTCGAAGGCGATCCTCATTCTGTTCTCGAAGGTATGCTGATAGCAGCCTACGCGATAGGAGCGGACACCGGGTTTTTTTACATTCGAGTGGAGTACCCGCTCGCCGTTAAACGGGTGCAGAAAGCGATCAGGCAGTGCCGCGAAGCGGGCCTGCTTGGAGAGAATATTCTGGGTACCGGCTTCTCTTTTGAGGCGAAAGTTCGATTTGGTGCCGGTGCATTCGTTTGCGGTGAGGAGACGGCGCTTATTGCCTCGATTGAAGGCCGTCGGGGAAGTCCTGAACCTCGTCCCCCGTATCCGTCGATAAAAGGGCTGTGGGGAAAGCCGACGAGTATCAACAACGTCGAAACCCTCGCCACCGTTTCTGCGATTCTGGAACACGATGGAAGCTGGTACGCGGGATTCGGGACCGAGGAATCACGCGGCACCAAAGTATTTGCCGTTACCGGCAAGGTCAGGAACCCCCAGCTTGTCGAAGTACCCATGGGAACTCCTATTCGCACGATTATCGAGGACATCTGCGGCGGCGCCGGACATGGGTCACCGATCAAGGCCGTGCAGACCGGCGGACCCTCCGGAGGAGTCATTCCTGTGGATAAAATGGACACACCGGTTACCTACGAAGCACTTCTTGAGCTCGGTTCAATTATGGGTTCCGGCGGGATGCTTGTCATGGATGAAAGCGATTCCATGGTCGATGTAGCGAAGTTCTATCTTGGCTTCTGCGTCGAGGAGTCATGCGGCAAGTGCGCTCCCTGCCGTATCGGCGGGTTTCAGATGCTGAGCCTGCTGAAGAAGATTCACGCAGGGGACGGAATGGTTGCGGATCTTGATACCCTGCGCGATATCTGCGTCTGCATGCAGACAGCCTCCCTGTGCGGGCTCGGACAGACCGCACCAAACCCTGTGCTCTCGACTCTGAAGTACTTCGAACACGAGTATCTCGATCTGGTCACGACACCCGAAACAGTCACGCCATCCGGCAAAGGGCGGAAAAATGCTTGAAACAGCGACGACGGTAAAAGCGAAAATCAACGGTACGGCGGTGGAAGTGCCCGCAGGCACAAGCATTCTCGACGCAGCCCGTATGGCAGGAGTCCGTATTCCCACTCTCTGTTCGGACCCCGATCTTCTTCCGACAGCTGCGTGCGGCCTGTGTATCGTGAAGATCGCCGGAAGTAACAAGCAGCCGCGGGCGTGTGCGACGGCTCTTGCGGACGGCATGGACGTCATTACCCACGATGGTGACCTGACCCGTGTCCGGCGAACCGTGCTTGAGCTGATCCTCTCGACGCATCCAAACTCCTGTCTTACCTGCGGGCGCAACGGAAGCTGCGAGCTTCAGACGCTGCTTGGAGAGTTCGGTGTGCCCGAGGACCGCCTGGAGAAGCGGATCTGCGACGTTCCGTCGGACCGTTCGAACGGTTCGATCACCATAGATTTCAGTAAGTGCATTAACTGTGGCCGCTGTGTACAGGTATGCCAGCAGGTTCAGAACGTCTGGGCACTGTCATCTCTGAACAGAGGCATTCATACACGTGTGGCTCCTGCCGGTGACATCCTGCTTGCGCAGTCTCCCTGCATCAAGTGCGGACAGTGCGCCGCGCACTGTCCGACCGGGGCAATTGTCGAACACGATGAGACGTCAGCGGTCTGGGACGCACTGCGCGACCCGGACCTGTTCGTTTCGGCGCAGATCGCTCCGGCGGTCCGTGTGGCACTCGGTGAAGAGTTCGGATATCCGCCAGGGACCAATCTTACCGGTCAGATTCACGCAGCACTGCGCCGCGTCGGCTTTGACGCGGTTTTCGAAACGCCAGTGACCGCAGATCTGACCATAATGGAAGAGGCGACTGAGTTCATGAAGCGCTTCACCGAGGGGTCGGGGCCGCTGCCTATCATTACCTCCTGCTGCCCGGCGTGGACAGACTACATGGAGAAGAATCATCAGGATTTCATAGAGAACTTCTCCACAGCAAAGAGCCCGCAACAGATGCTCGGGGTACTCGCCAAGACCTACTACTCGGAGAAGAAGGGCATAGACCCGGCAAAGCATTTCCAGGTTTCAATAATGCCCTGCACGGCGAAGAAGTACGAGCTTGAACGTACCGATGAAATGTTTGCTTCCGGGTACCAGGACGTTGATATAACCCTCACGACGAGGGAAGTCGCACGCCTGATCAAGCAGTCAGGGCTTGTGTTTCAGGATATGCCAGACGAAGACGCCGACTCGCTCCTTGGTCATTACTCCGGTGCGGGCACCATCTTCGGCACAACCGGAGGCGTCATGGAAGCGGCGCTGCGGACTGCACACTTTATGGTAACCGGAGAGAATCTCGCGAAAGATGCGCTGGAAATTCTGCCGGTCCGGGGAATGAAGGGCGTGAAAGAAGCCGAGATCGATATAGCGGGTACGAAGGTCCGGGTGGCTATTGCTCACGGCATGGGCAACGTCGACGCGTTGCTCGAAAAGGTGCGTGACGCCCGGGCGCGTGGTGAGTCGCTGTATGACATGATCGAAGTCATGGCTTGCCCGGGAGGCTGCCTTGGCGGCGGTGGTCAGCCTTATAACATCAGCGAGAATATTCGCGTCAAGCGAATGGAAGGTCTGTATCAGGACGATCGCGATCGTGAACTCCGCTTCGCGCATGAGAATCCGGCGATCAAAGAGCTCTACCGGGACTTCCTCGGAGAACCCATGGGCCCGAAGGCCCACGAACTGCTGCATACAACGTATACAGCTCGAAAGAAATACAAGCGGTAACCCCCGGTTCACCGCTTTCAGGAGGCTCTGATATGACCACGGTAATACCCGTTGCTCAACGTACCGATGAAACCCGAACGCTTGAAATGCTCGGAATCGCTTCGGTCGCCTTTCTCGTACCATTTCTTCTGGGAGGCCCTCAGCTTCTCGTCGGGACGGTTGTCAACGGAACGCTGATCTACGCTGCCCTGCGCGGGCGATGGACACGGGTCCTTCCGATCGTGCTTCTGCCGAGCGTTGCGGTACTGTCGCGCGGCGTGATTTTCGGTGGTCTTACACCATTTCTTGTGGTGCTAATGCCCGGCATCTGGATCGGCAACGTGATCCTCGTCTCTGGAATACAATTGTGTTCCTGCCGACGGTGTCCGGCGATTGTTGCGGTTATCGCCGCGTGTGCGTTCAAGGTCGCGTTTCTGTACCTCTCAGCCTCGCTGCTCGCACACAGCGGGTTGATCCCTGAGGCCATGGTACACGCGATGGGAACAATGCAGTTAATCACCGCGCTCGCAGGTGCGGGGCTTGTCGCTCTCGCCTCTGCACTCAGCCCGGCTTTGCTGCAAGCGAAATAACTGAGGGTCGGCCCGAGTGATTCGGGCCCTTCGGGATATCGTGCTGTGCGTAGACGAGAAACCCGGTATGTCCGGTGTTCCAGTCTACCGATACGCCTCCAGCGGAGCACAGCTGCACACGAGGTTACGATCGCCCTGTACGTTGTCCACGCGCCCGACCGCAGGCCAGAATTTGTTGGTGCGTGTCCACGTAACGGGGTATGCACCTTCTTCGCGTGAGTAAGGCCTGTCCCATTCCGTGGAGGTTACGTCTTCGAGGGTGTGCGGTGCCATGCGCAAGGGGCTCTCCTCCAGTGCCATGTCGCCGCGGCGGATCCGGTCTATCTCGCCGACAATGCTGATCATTGCGTCACAGAAACGGTCGAGTTCCGGGCGATTCTCGCTCTCGGTAGGTTCGACCATGAGTGACCCGTGAACTGGCCATGACATGGTGGGTGCGTGAAAGCCGTAGTCTGCAAGACGTTTGGCAATGTCTTCTACGGTAACCCCGGTCTCTTTCTCCATGGCCCGGAAGTCGAGGATGCACTCGTGCGCAACGCGTCCGCTCTTTCCGGTATAAGCGATCGGTATGTGCTCAGAGAGTCGGGTCGCAATGTAGTTTGCGTTAAGGATCGCCTGTTCGGTTGCTGCGCGCAGTCCGTCGCTCCCCATCATTGCAATGTATCCGTACGCAATCGGGAGTACCCCCGCGCTTCCAAGTGGTGCACCGACAATGACCCCGGTAGGTCCGGGCTGGTCGAGTGTTCCCGGCAGGAAGGGCGTCAGATGGCTTGCCGTGAGAACCGGACCAATGCCCGGACCGCCGCCACCGTGTGGTATGGCAAAGGTCTTGTGCAGGTTCAGGTGGCAGACGTCGGCACCGATCTCGCCGGGGCTCGTAATTCCCACCTGGGCGTTCATGTTCGCTCCGTCCATGTACACCTGCCCACCGTGCTCGTGGACGATCGCAATGGCGTCACGGATCTTCTCCTCGAAGACGCCGTGCGTCGAGGGGTAGGTGACCATCATGGCCGCCAGGCGCTCCTGGTGTTCGGCTGCCTTCGCTTTCAGGTCTTCCAGATCGATGTCACCGTTGTCGGCGCTCTTGACGACGACGACCTCCATACCGGCAATGATGGCACTCGCCGGGTTGGTCCCATGGGCGGAGTCGGGTACGAGGCATACGGTGCGCTGCAGGTCTCCGCGGCTTCGGTGCCAGGCGCGGATTACCAGGAGTCCGGTGAACTCCCCGTGAGCACCGCTGTTTGGCTGCAGCGTGCAGCCGTGAAAGCCGGTAATGTCCTTGAGCCACGCTGACAATTCGTCTGCGAGGATCGCATATCCTCCGGCCTGCCACGCCGGTGCGTAGGGGTGAATGGAGGCGAACTCGGGCCACGAGATCGGCTCCATGGCCGCCGCGGGATTGAGCTTCATGGTGCAGCTGCCGAGAGCGATCATGGAATGGGCGAGTGAGAGGTCCCGGTTCTGCAACTCGGTAATGTAGCGAAGCAGGGAGGTTTCGCTGTGGTACGTGTTGAACACGCGCTGCTCGAGATAGGGTGTGCTGCGTTCGAGTGCTGTGGATGGCCGCCAGACGGTGGAACCCATCCGTTCGGTCAGACGGTCAACACCGAGCGAGATCCCGAGGGCTTCGAGGAGTTCTGAGAGTTCAGCGACGTCGGTGCGCTCGTCGAGGCTTATGCCGAGACTTCCGTCCGCATGCGGCCGAAGGTTAAAGCCACGCTTGAGCGCCGATGCAAGGAGTCGCTGTTGCGTGACTGCGTCGCTCTTCAGGAGCAGAGTGTCAAAGCTCGTTCCCTCGAGTACGGGAAATCCGTACTCCTTGAGGATCTCTTTGAGCGTTGCAGTGAGCAGCGAAATACGACTCGCGATGCGCCGCAGTCCCTCGGGGCCGTGGTATACCGCATACATGGACGCCATGATCGCCAGGAGCACCTGCGCGGTACAGATGTTACTTGTCGCCTTGTCCCGCCTGATGTGCTGCTCGCGGGTCTGAAGCGCCAGGCGCATAGCCGGGCGACCGCGCCGGTCCGTGCTGACGCCAATGAGACGTCCCGGCATGAGCCGCTTGTGTACTTCTCTGGTTGCGAGAAATGCCGCGTGCGGTCCCCCGTAGCCAAGCGGAACACCGAAGCGCTGGCTGTTACCGACCACGATGTCTGCACCCCATTCCCCCGGTGGTGTCAGGAGCGTGAGCGCGAGCAGATCGGTGGAGACGATGGCAAGTGCCGAGGCGGCGTGCAGGTCTTCGACGATGCAGCGGTGGTCGTGTACGAGTCCGTCGGTTGCCGGATACGCGAGGATGCCCGCGACATCACTCTGCTCGATTTTCCAGTCCTGTTCCGGTGCTTCGACCAGCTCGATGGACAGCGGTTCGGCTCGCACCCGCAGGTGCGCGATAATCTGAGGGTGAAGTCCGGTGCTGACCCACACACGGGCGCGTTCGTCATTCCCCGGGCGTCGCTTCACAGCACGCACGGCCATAACCATTGCTTCGGCTGTGGTGGTTGCTTCGTCGAGCATGGATGAGTTCGCGATCTCCATGCCGGTGAGGTCGGTCACCATGGTCTGGAAGTTCAGGAGCGCCTCGAGCCTTCCTTGCGAAATCTCTGCCTGATAGGGAGTGTACTGCGTGTACCATCCAGGGTTCTCGAGGATCATCCGGCGAACGATCGCAGGGGTGATCGTGTCGGCGTATCCCATGCCGATGAGGCTGCGAAGAACGCTGTTGTGCGCGCCGATTCCTTTCAGTGAGGCCTGTAGCTGCTCCTCGGTCAGCGCCTGTGGAAGCGCGAGTGGGAACGGACGATGTATGCTGCTCGGAATGGTCTCGGCGATGAGCTCTTCCATGGACTCAGCACCAATTGCTTCAAGCATTTCCTGACGCTCGGTCGCGCCGGGGCCAATGTGCCTGCCGGCGTACTCCCTATGCCTGTCGAGAAGCTCGCCAACCGGTGGCATGGTGCGGTACTGCGGCCGATAAACCGGCCCTTTGTTCTGTCGTGCCTGTGCGGTGCGGCTATGAATCTGTATTTGAAGGTGGGCAGATGCGGAGACGGACGCGTCCACGTATGCGTTCGCGATAAAAGCGTCGAGCGAAGGGGCTTTGCCGCCCGAGACAACGACGCCGACTTCCACTCCCGCTTCGTCAAGAACGGGATAGCCCTCGCGGGGAACAGCTGACTGCTCCATTACCAGGCGGCGAAGCGTGCGTGCGGGTTTCGCTTTCTTCCGTGCGATGATCGCCTCGCGTCCGCAGAACTCGTGGTCGAGGTCGCAGGCCCACAACAGACGCGCTTCAACCGGGGTCAGATCTTCGCTCAGTTCGTGTCCATACAAGGCAAAGCCCGACTCCAGACGCAGGCTGTCGCGGGCTCCGAGTCCGACTGGAAGCGCCTCTACCCCGATTCGCTTTGCTGCCGCGAGCAGACCCGTCCAGATCGCAACCGTTGCCTCCGTCGGGGGAAAGAGCTCAAACCCGTCTTCCCCGGTGTAGCCGGTTCGTCCGACCAGGACCTCGGCACCATTAATCGCAAGGCTTGTCACGCCGAACCGGGCAAGGTTCTTCGCGAACGCGGGAACGCAGGCTGTAAGAATCGCCTCAGCTCGTGGTCCCTGCAGGGCAATCATGTCCAGGTCGGAGGAGATATCCTCAAGCGTCACATCGAGGCCGCTGTTTCGTTGTGGCAGGTGTTCGGTCAACCACGCAATGTCGCGGTCTCTGCGCGAGGCATTTATTACTACCAGGTAGCGCGTGTCGCCCGTGCGATAGATAAACAGATCATCGATAATACCGCCGTCCTGGCGACAGAGCAGCGCGTAGGTGCTCATGCCTTCGGCGAGCGATGAAACTCTGGCGGTCACCTGCTGTTCAAGCCATGCCGCGGCGTCCTGTCCCTGTACCATGAGCCTGCCCATGTGCGAGACATCAAAGAGGCCGGCCGAATTTCGCGTTGCGATATGTTCGCGGATTGTTCCCGCACGGTAGTTGAGCGGCATTTCCCAATCGGAAAAGTTGATGAAGCGGGCGCCGGCGTCGAGGTGCCACTGGTACAGGCTGGTACGGTTCATGAGGTCTCCCTTCTGAAATGCGCCCTGTCCTGGAACCTGAGAGATTCTCCTGCACGGTACAAACCGTTTCAGGCGTTCCCCTTCGGTGCACCGCGAACTCCCGCGGTGACTCTCCAGAGCGTTACCCGTACCATCGATCCTGTGGCCTGAGAGATTCAGAAGCGTCTCTTCAGGAAACGCAGTCCTTGCACCTTCGGCGGCATTCCGGGGGAATGCGCTCTCTCGACGGAACTAATATGTATTCCCGAAACATACGTTTGTGGTCGCGAACTGTCAAGATAACCCGGATGAAAACGACCCGTGGTACACGTTGTATCCGGCCGAACACACCGTCCGCCGGAACTGCTGCTGGTTCGATCCGCGCTGTGCCTCCTGCCGGTTCAACCGAGCGCGGAGAACGCGCGCTCTCGTACTACACGTATCGCTTTTCCATGATACGCTTCCGTCACTACGTTCTGAAGGAGGGAGCTGTGAACACAACAGCTGAGAAGGGCATGTATGGTCTTTCTGTCCGACCGTGTTTCGGATATCTCGATCCGCTGCGAGTTCTCGAGGCACTCAGGACCTCTCCGTTTCGTTACCTGGAAATGACAGCAGACGAAGGTGAGTTCTTTGACCGCTGGACGCGACAGCCGACCGGGATCAGGAAGCGAATAGAGGATGCCGGCCTGTCGGTGTGGTCGGTGCACGGTCCCCGCACAGGCTGGAGTCTCGGTGACCTCGATGAGGACGCCCGTCGTGACGCGGTAGACGCGACACGGACGGCTTTCAAACCGGCCGCCGAGGTCGGCGCAGACGTTGTGGTCGTACACAGCAACAAGTCACGCGATGAATACCCTCCAGGAGAGTACGAACCGTGCCTCGAGGCGACCCGCGTCTCGCTTGAGACGCTCGCGCCGATTGCGGCGGACTTCGGGCTCCGGCTCGCGGTGGAGAACATGGCTGGCAGGTCAATGACGCGGCCTGGCATGGACGTTTCTGAAGTTCTTGATCTCATAAGCGGACTCGGCGAACACGTCGGTATCTGCTTTGACACTGGCCACAGTAACAGCGCGCAGAAACAGGTTGCCAACCAGATACGCAGTGCGGGCCACAAACTGTTTACACTCCACCTGAACGACACAAGCGGGCTGATCGCGAGGGACGATCACTACGTCCCGGGCGACGGCACCATCGACTGGTCGGACGTTCTGTCGGCTCTCGACGAGATCTGCTTCTCGTCGCCTCGCATCCTCGAAGTCAAAAACCGGGTCGAACCGGAAGCAGGCATTGCGCTGCTCGAGCGACTGTCCGCAGTGGCGATCCGCTGGACGAAAAGCAGGTAGTTTTTGACCGGTTTGCTACAGGCGGGTGGCAACGAAATCGGGCTTAAGCGGATCTGGTCTTCAGTCGCCTGCATCGTGCAGGCTCCTTGCGACCCGCCTGCGTTCGCTTCCGCAGCCATCCCTGGCTGCTCTTCCTCGCTACCGCTCGGCGCTCACTCCGGTTCAAATCCGCGCCCAAACAAAAAAGCCTGTCCCCCGACATAAAGTCGAATGACAGGCTTTATCGGGCTGGGCGGATTTGAACCGCCGACCCCTTGTCCCCCAGACAAGTACGCTAAACCACTGCGCTACAGCCCGAGGCCCGAAGGCTAATGAGCCCGAACGCTATCATGCAGCGGTCCCAAGGTCAAGACCGCGAGTGGGCACGAGAAAAACGAGCGCCTGTGAGCGTACAACGGGGGAGCGCTTCTTGATTATCCGGGATACTGAGGTCAGGATAGGTGACCGACCGGAAAACGAGGGGCGTTATGGAACAGAAGCGAGATGAACCGACCGGGTTATCCTTTATTGAGGCGGGCAGTGCGGATGCCGGGGTGTTGCTGTTCGTGCACGGTGCCGGCGCGTCTGCCAGCCAGTTTACCGAGCAGGTCTCATGGTTCTCACGGGACTATCATGCATTCGCGATTTCACTTCGCGGGCACGGAGACTCGTGGCGACCGGAGTCACCGGGCATATCGGATTACACAATACCGGCAGTCGCCGGGGATGTAATACGGTTTCTCGATAATCGTGGGCTGTCGAATGTTCACTTCGCAGGAAATTCCGCCGGTGGTGTCGTCGGGTACGAGATCGCCCGGACCCGACCGGATCTTCTCAAGAGCATCGTGACCTTCGGGACAACCGGTCGCATGGCTATCCCGCGTCTCCTGAAAGCCTTTACCCAATGGTACGACCGACGCCTCGTTTCGAAAACTCCGGAGAAGTCGCTCAGATCCGTTGCACGGTATACAAGCCGCAAGACCGAGGTTCAGGATCGGGCGTTTGCAATGTTTCTGCAGGCGAAGGAAAGCATTCCCTGGTTCAGGCAGGCGCTCGCCGCGTATGACTACCTGCCGGTCATTCGGAGTCTTCCGGTCCCGTATCTCATTCTTCGAGGCGAGTACGACAAGGACATAAACCGTTTTCTGAAAGGCACGCTATCAGCGCTTCATGAACAGGCTGATGATGCAGCTCCCGGCAGCCGGGTTGTTGATCTTCCGGGAGCCGGACACCTTGCGAACCTCGATGCCTCAGGGGCGTTTAACGCAGCACTCACAGCGTGGCTGTTAGAGGTACGTGGTGTTAGCTCCGGATCAACGGCCGGTGTACCGACCACCGGAGATGACGAGGTTTCCGCCGACTGAACCCTGTCCGGGGCTCATGTTGCCCGCTTCTGCTTCACTGCTTCCACGCGGAGAGTATGGCTTCGATTTCGGCTTCCAGCGCGGGATCACTTTTCTTTGCGTCGGGCCGGGCGTCCCACCATGCGAGCGAATGCGCGACTCCTTCGTGGAAGGGAATACGCGCGGTCCAGCCCGGGACAAGGGATCTGATTTTGGTGTTGTCAAACACGACGCTGTAGGACTTGTCTCCGAGAAGACCTGCTCCTCTGGCCGGGTCCCTCTCTGCGATAAAGTCGGAGGGGATATGAACCAGGTGCGCCTCACGGCCGAGTGCTTCGGCAATCGTCAGGTGAATCGCATCCCAGTCGAGCACTTCGTCGGAGGTAATATGATATGCCTCGCCGACAGTTCTGGGGTGTCCGAGAAGCGGAACGAACGCGCGGGCAAAGTCTTCCGTGTGCGTCAGCGTCCACAGCGAGCGGCCGTCGCCGTGAACGACAATCGGCTTATCTGCCAGGATCCGCGCGGCGACCGTGTAGTCGCGCGAGCCGAACGACGATGGGAGCCATCCGTCCGAGTAGGTGTGTGAGGGACGCACGATCGTCGCCGGGAAGCCGTTTGCCCGGTACTCGGCAACGAGCCTGTCCTCGCACGCAATCTTGTTACGCGCGTAGTCCCAGAACGGATTGTGCAGCGGTGTAGACTCCACGATGCGATAGTGTCTGACCGGCTTGTGATAGGCCGATGCGCTTGAGATAAAGACAAACTGCCGGGTGCGGCCGCTGTAGAGTCGAATGTCGCGCTCGATGTCATTCGGGGTAAACGCGATAAAGTCGGTCACCGTGTCGAAGGTCTCGTCACCGAGTGCTGCGGCGACCGCTGCTTCGTCCTTTGCGTCGATCAGAATGGTTCGTACCCCGGGTATATCCCCCCGATTTCCACGATTGATGTGCCAGACTTCGTGCCCGCTGCGTAGCGCTTCGTGCGTGCAGTCAGCCGAGATGTTACCTGTGCCGCCAATAAAGAGATGTTTCATGAGCTGATCGCTCCGAGAAGCATCTGCCGGTACAGGCTGTCGCGTCGGTAGAGGGTGTCCATAGGAGCCTGGTATGCTTTCTCGATGTTATCCCGTGTGAAGATGTCACCGGTGGGACCGACGATCGGATCAGCCTCTTTGCGGAACAGCAGGGTCGAATCGCTGTACTTCTTGCTCAGCTCAAGGTTATGAGCCGAGTACAGAATTGAGGTTCCGTTCTTCCGGCAATAGGCGAGCAGATACTCGAATACCCGTTCTTTCTGCGGCTCTTCAAGGGCGAATACCGGCTCGTCCATCATGACTATGGGTGACCCGTAGAGGAGGCTGAAGGCGATTACGGCTCGCTGCATCTGTCCTTTGCTGAGCTCCTGCATTCGTTTCGTGCGGGCGTCATTGAGCTCAAGGACCTTGATGAGTTCTTCGAGAAACAATGGGTCGCGGGTTTCGAAGCGTCCCATGCTGTATACCGCTTCCAT
The DNA here is from genome assembly GCA_007128315.1 of Spirochaetaceae bacterium. Lineage (GTDB taxonomy): Bacteria > Spirochaetota > Spirochaetia > DSM-27196 > SKKC01 > SKKC01. Next base: position 14,645 of record SKXQ01000043.1, read on the forward strand.
CAGTCCGCCTATGGCTTCATCGGTCTCGAATTCCATGTTCTGATAAATGAACGATGCGAGCTGGTTCCGCTCTTCTTCGAGCGAGGGGTCCATGGGCGCATCGGCGAAGTCCCGGGTATCGCGACCGAAAAGGTGAACGGTACCCGACATGGGCATGAGGCGCGCCCCGGCGAGCAGGAGAAAACTGCTTTTACCGATGCCGTTTTCACCGACGAGGGCTGTCATTCCGGGCGGTACACGTATCGAAAGATCGGAGAAAACGCGGGTTGGATCTCCGGGGGATTCTTCGGCTTCATCAGGATAGAAAAACGTGACCTGTTCGAACTCTACGGCTGTTTCGTCTGTGGTGTGCATGATTCCTGAGTGTAGCAAATTATCGCCGAGGTGGCACGGGCCGTTGCAGGATTTGCACTTCATCGACTACTCTACCGGTACGAAACCATGACAATCACTAAGACTGAGTTCGGCACGACGCCGGAAAACGAAACGGTAGAAAAGTTCACGATCACCAATAATAACCGCATCGTGATGGAGGTCATTGCCTACGGTGCGACCCTGCTGTCGCTCAAGGTACCGGATCGCGACAAGAAACCGGGTGAGGTAACGCTCGGCTTCGGGAATCTGGAGTCCTATCTTGGTGAACATCCGTATTTCGGATCGACGGTCGGACGGGTCGCA
>SKXQ01000111.1 GCA_007128315.1 Spirochaetaceae bacterium
ACCAGTTCGTTGCGGTCAAGACCTCGCGTCTCTGCTACCAGGTCATAGGTGTAGCCGATCAGGCCCGGGTGGTTCGTACGTCCTCTGCGGGGGTGCGGTGAAAGGTAGGGGGCGTCGGTTTCGAGCATAAGCCTGTCCAGAGGCACCGCCAGCATTGCCTCTCTCACGTCCGATGCGTTCCTGAACGTCACGTTACCGCCGAAACTGAAACTGAACCCGAAATCAAGGAATTTCGAAACTAAGGATGCAGGCCCGCTGTAGCAATGCATGACGCTTTCCCTGGTTGGTGAACATTCGTCGAAGGCTGACAGAAGCTCATCTTCGGCGTCGCGGTTATGAACGATGATGGGTAGGGAATACAGGTTTGCCAGATTGACCTGGCGCAACAGAAGCTCCCGCTGCAGTTCGGGTGTCGCGTAGTCCCGGTAGCGGTCGATACCGATCTCTCCGAGAGCAACCGTACGAGGCATCGTAAGCGCGTCTTCAACAGCATTGAGTGCGACATCACGGTCTTCCCGATCTGCGTTTGAAGGATACAGCCCGTGGGCAAAGTAGACATCCGGGATGCCGCCGAGAAGCCGGTACCGATCCTCAATATCCGTTTCCGAGGTACCTACATCCAGACAGGACCGAAGGCCCGATGCCATACACCGCTCAAGAAGACCTGCAACGTCGACCTCGCGGCTGCGAACGTGGAGTGCGTGAAAATGCGTATCGATTTCGCCTCCGGCGAGGCGTATCTCGTGTTCGGACATGGTGTCGAGAAGCTACTGCCGCGTCGCCGTGCAGGTCAATGGGAGGACACATCGTGTACCTTTCTTGCGCAGCACGCGGATATCAGGTACCTTTGCCGGGTCTCGCGCAGCTCATGTGCGAACACGCCGGAGTGGTGGAATTGGTAGACACAGGGGACTTAAAATCCCCCGGCTTGAAAAAGCTGTACGGGTTCAAGTCCCGTCTCCGGTATAACGTATCGTTGAGCGTTCAACGCTACGAGGCAATACCACGAATCGCTGGGCGCAACCCCGCGGGACTTGAACCGAGCGAGCGCCGACCGGAGGGAGGAACAGCCGCCAGGGATGGAGGCGGCAGCGAGTGAGGCGGCCTGGAGGCAGTCGACAGGAGGTCGAGTGCCGGAAGGAAGTCCCGTCTCCGGTATAACGTATCGTTGAGCGTTAATCCCCTGATACGCAACAAAGATTGGCTTCGCTGGTAGAAGTATACGTTACTTCATGGAATCGAAAAATACGCCGTTGAGGACTGCGTTTGTACCCCGAACATGATTTACGCGTATGCGAACCGAGTCATGGTACCGGTAGGTCAGATACACGCCATTGCCAAAGTCCCTGAGAATGCGGACGGGGGCGATCATTTCGCCATTGTCAGCGTTGTGCAGCTCAAAGGCCTGTTGTAGTCCTTCGCGATCCCAGTCGACACAATACACGGATAGCTCAAACGTTCGAGGTTCCCTCAGGTACACGTCTACGGTGAAGGTCTGCTTTGTTGGTTCGGGGTTTCGGGTGCGAAGCCCTCCGAATATTCGTTCCGCTTCGTTGCTGCGTGACTGGGCCAGAACTCGTGCTTCGGTGCTGAAAAACGTAGCAAGATTGTCTGCTGACCGGGACACGCGTACTCCGTGAACGTATGGCGGAAGAATTTGTACATCGTGACCGTGATTGGCTCCAAAGAGAACATACCCGTCTGATCCGTAGCTTCCGCCCCAGTTTCCCTGAGTGTCACGGTCGAGACTGACTACCTGTGCATCGTACTCTATGTCGGGCTCGACGTATTTCTGTTTTTCGGGGCAATGGATGCTGAACCGGTGATCGCCTGTGTCACGGTGTTCCGGGGCATGGCTTGAACTCCACGTTACCGTACCTGTATCCACGCACGTGGCGCGGGTTCCCTCAGGCACGGTGAGGTCAGCGACACGGTTTTCCGTGTCGATAGAGACGCGAATGACTCCGTGAGGGGTAGGTACCTCTATTGCGAGCGTCGAAAGCGATGACCCCAGGTTTGGCCGAGTCTCGAACTCGCTGAACCCCGGTCGTGTTGGCCTGACACCGGCGATCCATTCGTGCAACCACTTGACAACGCCCGCTCCCCAGGGGTGGCAGAGACTCGTGTAGCCGGTCTGTCCATTGGGAACTGGATCATTCGCTTCAAGATCGTCATTCCAGGATGGGTGATAGCACTCAAAGCTCGTCGTACCGCCGTAGGCTATCTGACCTCCCCAGAGATCCCTCACAGAGAGTAATGCTTCGTCGAACATTTCCAGACGTGCCATGGCCTGGAGGATGTGGTAGTGAGAGAAGGCCGAGTACGCAATGCGTTTCATCCGATCAGAAAAGTATCTGTCTCGAATCGTGTTCTTTTCCGCGCTCGTGAGTAGACCGGTGTTAACCGCTTCAGCCGCCGAAAAGAGACCGAGACCATCGATCCACCGGGAATCCTGCCGGACTCTCTCGAGACCTTCCGACGCGTGTGTGCGGTACACAAGCGCTTCGGTAACCATTCCGAACGCCTCGAGTACCTCTGCGAACTCAATATGAACACGCACACACAGGAAATTGAATGTGCGTTGTGCTTCGGAACAACTTGCGTTTTCGAACATGGCTCCGAGGCGTTCGTCCGAGCCGTAAAAACACTGGTTGGGATTACTCATGAACTGAGCAGCGGCTACAGATAGAATCTCATGCGCCCGTCTTCGGTACACTTCGAGAATCTCCCGGTCGCCGGTGTACCAGAGAAGATCAACCAGACTCAGGACGAAATACAGTGGGTAGCTTGCAATACCGTTACTTTGAGTCGACGTATTGTCCAGATTCTTTCGAATAAAGTCGTAGTTTCCGAAGGCCACCAGTGCACCGGCCTGGGCGGTATATGCGTCACCCGTCCAGGAAAACCGGTCGCTGCGATCCATCAGAATAGCCCCGAAGTAGTCCCGAAACAGGCCGACCCGGACGCTGTACGCTGCGGTAGACCAGATCTCGTTCAATACGGTGTCGTTGGAACGAAACGACCCATTGTAGTTCACAGGTTTCGTCTGACACATAAGCCGCAGACCCGTTATGTGCCACGGTTTCGCACACTCGCACACGTGAATCCAGGCGAATCGGACACCTTCGAACAGCTCCTGGTTCAGCACAAGCCTGTAGGTGTCCCCACTGATGTGTTCGGGAACGTTCGTTTTTTCAGGATGTTCGGCTCCGACATTCACGATTCCGGGTTGATTGTATTCGCTGATACTCAGCTGAACACCACCGGGATAGTCGGGACTGTCAAACTCGAGCCATCCCGCGCACTCGACTCCGAAGTCCACGGCTATCGTTCCTGGTCCGCTGACGGTTGCTCGGCTGCTTTCGGCGCACAGGCTCTGCAGATCAGAGGCTGTATCTGGTGTATCTGCTTCTACCGCCACTGGAATCAATACAAAGACCTCGAGGTCGTCGCTCGCAGATGGAGCCGGCCAGTGTACGTGAGCGAGTGGGTCGGGCGACCAGTAAGCTGTGTCTGCGCTATCGGGAAAGCCCTGCACATATGAGTAGGGTTGAGGTGCTGGAGATCGCAGCGTTAGGTCGGCTCGTCGATGCCTCGGTGCGTGTGTCATATAAACTTGCGGGTACTACAGATTTCTCTTGTTTGCCTGTGTAGCAGCTTCCGGATGTATCCATGGAATGTCGGGATAGTCCTTCCAGACACCCACACTTTCTGTCAGCAGTGATGTATACAGTTCGGGCCGGCGCTGGTGGAACATTCTGTGGTGTTTTCTTCTGCGTCGTATCTCTTCAAGGTCAAGTTCCGCATGAACCGCGGCGTCTCCGGGAGACGCGACGACAGGATACAGGCTTCCGTAGGAGAACTTCTGCTCCGCACTTTCGCCAGTCGCCCTGACACCCAGCCCATAAGGGCCGGCAAACCAGGTGTTAAATCCGTTGGTAATGTTTGCCCCGACGATGCAACATTGTTGTTCGGCGGAGGCCAGGCAATAATGCGGTTCGACCATGCCTTCGCGCCCGTTGATCCAGAATAGCACTTCGGCTCCGAGGTGCGACGTGCAGGTCCAGCTCTCGGGAAAATATCCGTCGTAGCACTGTATGATCCCGATAGTCCCGATAGTCCCGAAATCGAGACTGAATATACGAAAGGTGTGCCCGAGCAGTCCTTCTGCCTCGGCTGACTCAGGCGCACCAGGCATGACAGGCCAGTGGTAGGGCGGTGACCCTGCCGCCTTCGTCCAGCCCACCGGTACGGAGGCCACAGCGCAGTCGCGCGAGACCGCTGACCGGCTTCGCGAACGGTTCCCGAAGCTTGGGATTCTGATGGACCAGGCAGAGTCGGACGTGCTCGCTTTCACCGGGTTCCCAAAGGAACACTGGAAGCAGATCGCG
>SKXQ01000109.1 GCA_007128315.1 Spirochaetaceae bacterium
CAGCCGCCCAGCCGAGGACACGCATGCCGTTGCCCGGATTTACCAGGGTTCCGTTTGCATCAAGGCCGAACGCGCCGGCCCTCGTGTAGAAGTTCCGGTCGCCGTCGGAAAGCACGAAGAATCCGTCGCCCTGTATGGCTACATCATCGCGCTTACCCGTCGTCTGCAGACTGCCCTGCAGATGCAGGGTATCGATTGAGGCAACGTTCATTCCGAGACCGACCTGCTGGGGGTTTACGCCACCACGCTCGATTCCGGGCCGAGCAGCACCACGCATATTCTGCGAGATGAGATCCTGAAAATTCACGCGTCCACGCCGGTAACCCGTGGTGTTCACGTTCGAAATGTTGTTACCGATGACATCCATACGAACCTGGTGATTCTGCAACCCGCTGACACCGGAATACAATGATCGCATCATAGTCTTGCTACTCCTTTACCCGAATAACGTCGTTGTAGTCGAAATACTGCCCATCCACGAGAACCTGAGGATCGTTTCCTCGGGTTACTTCGGTGACTCTGCCTTCCAGGACCCGCTCTCCCGCTGAAACTTCAACGGTCCGTCCAATCAGTCCCACCGCCTGGCTCCCTGAGAGGAGTCCCGACAGGCGACGAAACTCTTCCGACATGTTTGTGATCTGCTCGAGCGATGAAAACTGCGCCATCTGCGCGATAAACTCCCGATCGTCCATGGGCTCGGTCGGATCCTGATTCTGAAGTTGTGTAATAAGGATGCGCAGGAAATCGTCCCGACCAAGATCAGTCCTGCTGCCTTCGCCTGACGATAGACGCTGGTTCACCTGATCTACCTGCTGGGCAGTTCGTGCCCGTTCGGTCGAACTCATTTGTGTAGACACGTTGTTTAACGCCGAAGCGATATCCATATTCTCATCCTCTCCTTGTGGCAGTTATGCCATCACATTCACACGGTGCTCACTGCCGTTGTATGCAAGATAATCGGCCGTTATGTGTTCCACTTCACTGTACTGGTCACGAGATGCGTTCGGAGGACTCCCGGCATGTCGTTCGCCTGAAGCGCCGTTCTGTCCTGCGCCTTCCTGCGATCCGTCATGAACGCTCACCTCGAACGTATCCGTACTGACGCCGCTTTCCTCGAAACTTCGCTGAAGATCAGCGATGCTGTCGCGAAACGCGTCGCCCGCTGTTTCATTGTCGACAAATATCCGCAGAGCTACACGGTCTTCGATCATTTCCATGCGAATACGCACCGTACCGAGGCTTTCGGGCTTAAGCAGCAGTCGCAGCTCACCTTCATTGTTGTCCCGGAGAATAACCTGTGCCTGTCTGACAATTTCGGATGCACCCTGATCGCGAAGCGTCTGTGCGAGGCGCAGTGCGGCATCGGAACGCGTGTCGCCCTGACTCGCTGCCATCGCGGCCCTGCTGTGCATACCCTGTTCAGCTCCGAAGTTCCGGGGTTGTCCGTTGTTACCCGTCTCGCCGCCGGCCTGCGACTGTATGACAGGACGACTTCGTGACAGTTCCGCGCTGTCGCCTGCGGTGTTCTCCACGCGCGAACGGCTCTCACCGTTTCGCTGCGACCGATCGCTTCGTCCACGTCTGTGATCACGAACGTCGATCGTCAGACTTTTACGCTCGAAGTCTTTCTCAGCGGCCTGTTCGTGACCGTCCGGAGCCGTCCGCCGATGAGTCCGGCCGCCTTCGAGCCCGTCGGTCCTCGATGATCCTTCGGTCTTTTCGGAGGCAGTCCGGTCGCCCGCTCGCCGCGCTCCTTCGCCGATCGAAGCAGCATCGGGCCTGTCGGTGCGCGAAGCGGTTTTTTCGTCGATCCCGGAGCGGGAACGCGCATTCGCACTGGTTTTCCCGGTCACAACCGCTCCGTCACTCGTCGAAGCAGTGTCGCCCTGCACGGCTGCTTCATCAGCAGACACATCTTTCCTGTCTGCCTGCTCCGAAGCAAAGACTTCTTTTTTGGCCCGACTTCGGAACGCGACTGGCTCGTTTTCAGCGTACTTGCGTCCGTGTTCGGATTCGGCTTTTGCCGACCCCTTATGAGCCTCTGCGCGAGGTGTTTCCACCGATTTCGCCATGGCCATGCTGGCATGGCGAGGATCGTCCGAATCATCCTGGACAGATGCCTTCTCCTGCATCTTGTCGATGTCGCCGTCGGTACGCTTGACCGACGAGGTATCATTCTGTCGGGGTTCCTGCTCCCCGGACCGCTTCAGCGAGGATCCCTTTTCGTCCTCAACGTCCGGTGCGGACGCTTCGACCGGCGTATCGGGTTCTTTTTCCGACTCACGCCTGACTGCGCGGCTATCCGGAGCATATCCCGACGCATCCTGCCGCTCCGGTCGGACGGATGAAACTTCACGTGAAAAAAGATCGGCGAATCCTCCATCGTGGAGAATGCCATTTGCGGCAGGAAACGCAGTGGGCTGCGAAATCTGAGGTGTTACCCGTACCGAAGCAATAATATCTGCTGTCACATCTCCCCCGTTCGAAGCCGGTCCCGGTCACCCTGACCAAGTTCCGGCGCAGAACGCGGAAGTCGGACCAGGGTCTATAACTCCGGCCTTTGCGTCATAAGACGCTGGACACGGGCTGCACGATCCGGTGGGAACTGTGCAAGCCAGACCGAAGATAACGAGAACTCACCTTCTTCATCGGCAAGTTCATCGGTAATCCGCAGTATGCTGACCACATCCTGGTCCTCATACCCTTCGAGAATCGCGACGGCCTGAGCGGGTGTCATGTTCTGTAGCGTGCGTGCGTTTCGCTCAAGGTTCGCTCTTCTATTCTCGTACGATCTGACTCTTTCATTGAATGAAAATTCCTGTTCTTCGAGCTGCCGCTCCCTGTCTTCGAGTTCTTCGAGCCTGCGATCGAAGTCTGCCTGTTCCTGTGTGAGCTGCTGCTCACGTCTGTCCAGCTCCTGCTCACGCAGGTCGAGTGACTGCGAAAGGCGATCCGTACGCAGCTGTTCAAGGAGCAGCATGTCCTCTTCCTCGGGGAATTCGATCCGGGGGGCAATGCCGAACAGGGACAGCACCGGTCTGAGCGCAGAACGCGCGTCGACGACTCCAAGGAGATCGAGCCAGAATGCACCGCCACCGAGAAGTGCGAGGATGAGAAGCACGAGAACGAGTATTCTCGGCCAGGGACCGACTCGATTCGACCTACGAGCCATGTTCAACTCCTTCTTCTACGTTCCGTACGGCCCGAGTTCCGACCACGTCATCAAGCGCAACGGCCTCAACACGCCGTTCCTCTGCGTAATGTCGTGTCGATCGGACTTCACGCAGGCGCGAGAGGACCTCCGTATCCCGGTGAGCCTCCCGAAAACGTTCACGGACATCGGAAAGACGCTCCTCGACCCGGGACCGGGCTTTCACTCCCGCCTCGATTTCCTGCTCTATGCGCGTCAGATAGACGTGTCGAGCATACATACCAGTAAGATTCAGTCGTCCGTCAGGCTCCTGCGTTGGAGACGGATCGGTGACAGTAAGCTGAACCTCATCCGACAGCCGGTTGAGCTCGTCATTTGCCGAAATCAGTTCCGAGTGCACGGCAGCCAGGTCTCGCTCGATCAACTGTTCACGATATTTGCGTATACGAAGGAGGGGATCGAGCTTGAACCGGAAACGCTTCATGACCGGGATACTCCCGCGAGTTCGCAGACCCTCGTAATCGTTTCCTCAAGCGGGGCTTTTTCTTCCACACCCTGTTGCAGAAACGTACGGATTGCATCGATCTTCTCGATCGCGCTGTCGATTTCCGGCTGCGAGCCGCGCGCATACGCGCCGAGACTGATAATATCTTCGTTCTCGGTATACACGGCGAGGTGTCGGCGCAGTGCAGCGACCGCGCGACGGGTCGTTTCGTCGGTAATCCGGTTCTCGAGACGGGATATCGACGCGAGCACATCGATCGCCGGATAGTGAGCCCGCTGGGCTAGCCGCCGGGATAGAACAAGATGGCCGTCGAGAATTCCCCGCACGGTATCCGAAACCGGCTCGTCCATGTCGTCACCTTCGACGAGAATTGTGTAAAAGCCGGTCATGGTTCCGACTTCACTCGTTCCGCAGCGTTCGAGCAGCTTCGGTAATCCGCTGAACACGCTCGGAGTGTACCCCCTGTTGGCCGGAAACTCGCCGCGAGCGAGCGAAATCTCCCTGATCGCTCGGGCATAGCGGGTCACCGAATCGAACAGGAACATCACGTCGTTTCCCTGATCGCGGAAGTACTCGGCGATCGCTGTCGCTACACCGGCGGCCCGATACCGTGCGAGCGGCGGCATGTCGCTCGTAGCAACCACGACTACGCTGCGCTGCAACCCCTCGGGTCCGAGATCGTTCTCGATGAACTCCCGAACCTCACGACCACGCTCGCCGATCAGGGCAATAACGTTGACCGCCGCATTTGTGTTCCGCGCAATCATACCGAGGAGCGTGCTCTTGCCGACTCCGCTGCCGCTGAAAATACCCATGCGCTGACCGGTTCCCACAGGCACGAGTCCGTCGATTGCCCTGACTCCGGTCTCGATCGGACGCGTAATCCTGCTTCGTGTGAGAACGTCAGGTGGTTCGCTGTTCACCGGGTAGTAGTTTGACGAATGAATTTCCCCGAGTCCGTCTATGGGTCGACCGCGTCCGTTCAGAACCCGTCCGAGAAGGTGTTCGCCGACAGCCACACGGAGGACCGATCCGCCACCGGTTACCGTACATCCGACCTCTATGCCGTCAACATCCTCGTACGCCATTAGCTGAACACGATTGCCGTGTAATCCGATTACTTCCGCGGGCACACTGCGTGACCCGTCGTCGAGATTGATGCGGCAGAGCTCTCCGACGACCGCCTGCGGGCCTATACTTTCGAGCATTAGACCCTGCACCCGATCTATGACCCCCGAGTATTTTACCGGGTCGATGTCGTCAACAAGGTCACAGTATTTTTCGAACAGGACGCTTGACATTGCTTCTTACTCCACCGGGTCAAAGACCGGATCCCGATCTGAATCGCGAGCTTTCTTACGCCGTTCGGTAATCGGTACGAGTTCGAGTATGCGATCCTCGATTTCTCGAAGCTGGGATGCAATACGTGCGTCGATCTGGCCGAAGTCCGTTTCGATGATGCAACCGCCGCGGTCGACAGTCGAGTCCTCGAGAACACTGATATTCTGAACGCGCTCGATACGATCGATGAAATCCTTCGCATGGCCGGAAACGAGATTAAGATCGTCAATGTTCACCCGTATTGTCACGTCTGCACGACTTTTCAGCTTGCGAAGCGCCTGGGCAACATTGTTCACGACGATGTTCTTCTGATTTTCACTTATGACCTTGACGACTTTTCGCGCGATCTCGAGAACAAGGTGTATGAGCTGCGCCTCGCTTTCTTCGATGATCTCCTGGCGGCGCTCGATGGTACGATTAATAATCACATGCAGACGTTCAATGAGGCGGTCCACTTCCGCCTGTCCCTGCGCATAGCCTTCGTCACGCCCCCTGGCGAAACCTTCTTCGTACGCGCTTCGTTCCGTCTCTGATGATTCATCCCGCGCTTCGCGGAGAATTCGCTCGGCTTCCTCCCGGGCATCTGCCCTGATTCGCTCGGCGTCTTCCTCGGCGGAGTTTTTCAGACTCTGTGCGTGCTCGCTCTTTGTGCGAACCTCTTCGAAGGCCAGATTCTCCGCTTCCTTGACTATGCGGTCCGCATCTTCTCTGGCGGCGCTGACGAGCTGCTCTTTTTCGGTTTCCCACTGCTGCCGAAAAAGCTCGGCTTCGCGCCGCAGGTCGTCGGCCGTTGGTCCGGCGTACTCCTCCGGCTCGAGCTCGGGCACGGCGAGCGCCGGGATATCGCGCTCCGGCAGCTGAACGAAGACTTTGCTGTCGGCGAGTCGCACTTCATGTGCGCGAAATACATTCTTTGCCACCGTACCCTCCACGTAGCGTCGCAGTCCAGACCGGCTCAGACGACAAGCTCGTCCTCACCCGCACGAGCCACGACAATTTCTCCCTGCTCTTCAAGTTTCCGGATTATGCTGACAATCTTCTGCTGTGACTCTTCGACGTCTTTCATTCGAATTGGCCCCATATACTCCATGTCTTCCTTCAGCAGCGTACTCGCCCGCTTAGACATGTTACGGAAAATTTTGTCCTGCACCTCGGTATCAACGCTCTTGAGCGCTTTCGCCAGTTCACTGGTATCCACTTCACGCATAACCTTCTGTATGGCGCGGTCATCAAGCATGACAATGTCCTCGAAGACGAACATGCGTTTCTTGATCTCTTCGGCGAGTTCGGGATCTTCCTCTTCGAGGCTTTCGATAATGACCTTTTCCGTCGAGCGGTCGACGAGGTTCAGGATTTCGACGATGCTCTCGACGCCACCCGCGGCGGTATAGTCTTCACTCGAGAGCGTCGACAGCTTCTTCTCGAGTACGCGTTCAACCTCACGGAGAACTTCGGGACTGGTTCTGTCCATTGTTGCGATACGTTTGGCGACATCACTCTGCACGTCATGGGGAAGGCTGCCGAGAATCACGCTTGCTTTCTGAGGTTCGAGATATGCGAGGATAAGCGCGATTGTCTGCGGATGCTCCTGCTGTATGAAGTTAAGAAGATGCGTTGGATCGGTACGCCGGATGAAGTCGAACGGTCTGACCTGGAGGCTTGAGGTGAGACGGTTGATTATGTCGACGGCCCTCTGACTGCCCAGGCTCTTTTCGAGGAGCTCGCGGGCATAATCGATTCCCCCGGTCGTGATGAAGTCCTGGGCCATCATGAGTTCCTGGAACTCCTGAAGCACCCGATCTCGATCCTCCGAATCCACGGTTTCAAGCCGTGCTATTTCGAAGGTCAGCGTCTCAATCTCGTCTTCCCGCAGATGCTTGAAAATCTCACTCGAGATCTCGCTGCCTATGGTTACGAGAAACACTGCAGCCTTCTGCCGACCGGTCAGTTCCTTCCGGTGACCGCCGGTCTTCTTTGGTGCACCGCCTCCCGCGGCTGTGGCGCTTCCTTTGGCCATACTACTCCTCCATCAACCAGGTGCGAATAAGCTGGGCGACATCTTCCGGATGTTCGCGTGCCATGTTAATGGCGTTTTCGTGCATCTCCATGCGTGCCCGCTCTTCGACACTCATCTCAACTTCCGTGCCTTCTTCTTCCGCGCTTCTGAGGGCAGCCTCTCTCATCGCCTGATGCTGCCGTGCAAGCTCTTCCTCACGTCTGCGTCGGCGCCGTTCGAGCTCGCGCTGTATGATACGCACCACGATGAACAGAGCAAGCAGAGCCGCCAGACCCAGCAGACTGAACAGTATGATCTGCTGTACCTGCCGCTGCCTGCGGAACACATCGTCTTCCTCCCGGTGCTGGTCGGATCGATTGAACTGAAGATGCTGCACCCTGACCTGATCACCGCGTCCGGAACTGAACCCTACAGCCGCTTCGACGAGCTCTCGCGCGATCTCCAGATCTTCGGGTGAAATCGGCGTGTAGGTCCGCGAAATGCTTCCGTCAGGGTTCATGACAACGTTTCCGTTGTCATCGTACTCCCATTCCCAGCGTCCATCGAGCGCAACACCGACCGATATTCGCTGTACGCTTGGCGCACCGGTCTCATTGGTCACCGTGCGGTTCAGCTCAAAGTTCCGTGTCAGCTCTTCCCGATTATAACTTCCGACAACTCCGGCGCGGTCGAGATACTCAGGCGGTGTCTGACCCTCCTGTCCTGGCGGGCCTTCAGGATTGAAGCCGGTACCCTCAAACCGTTCGAGAAAATCCCGCTCGCTTCGAGGGATATTCAGTACAAACTCGCTGTCATCGAATGGCGTACGCGGGTTGTTCTGTCGGGTGACGATGGGAAAGAATTCCTCCGACTCCCGTGTGAATTTCCCGAAATCCAGGTCAACGTTGATATTGGCGACCCGTACGCGGTCTGCACCGAAGATCCCCTCGAGCGCGCTGCGAATACTCGAAATGTAGCGTTCCTCGAGTTCACGTGTTACCTGAAGCTCACGACGTCTGATCTCCAGATCGTCAAACTCCGCCAGAGACTCGAAGTTGTTGAGCACGACACCTGAACGATCGTTAATCGTTATATGACTCGATTGGAGGCCCTCGACGGCAAACATGATCAGCCGTTCAATACCTTCGATCTTCCGGCGATTTTCCCTGATGTCGCTGCCGGGTCGGGGTTCGATTATGACGCTCGCGGTAACGGGCTGCTGATCCTCGGAGAACAGACGATCACCGGGGATTACAAGCGAAACACTCGCAGCATCCACCTCCTCGAGCGCGACAATGTGCTGTTCAAGGGCGCGGGTGATAGACCGTTGCAGGTTAACGTTCCGCTCGAAGTCTGTCTGTGTCCACCGCTCTATATCAAAGAGTTCCCATGGATCGGTGCGCGGAGGTACCAGCTGTTCACGGGTCAGTATGGCCCGCATTCGTCGCGCGGCAGACTCGTTTTCTACATAGATGCGACCGTCATTTCCTATAGTATAGGAGACGTTCTCTTCGTCGAGTCTGAATGAAATCCGGTCGAGAAAGTCAGGGTCGGTTACCGGACGAGTCAGCAGGGGCACCCTGCTCGGTGAGGCACTCACCGAGAGAAGCGCTATGGTTCCCCCGATGGCAGCTACTGCTATGCCTGCGAATACGATTTTCTGGACGGTTGTCCATCCGGACCACAGCTTTGTCAGCTGCTCCCGCCGCTGTTTAATCCAGTCACTCATGTCCCCTCCCATGGGTGCATGTATGCGGAGCGTTGCGATTCGATAATGCGAACGGACATCATCAGAACGACAACCCAGTCATTATGTACCTGCCACCGGTCTGTGGCAACACCTTGTTATCACCTCAGGTTGGTGATCTCCCTGTACGCCTGAACGACGCGATCGATCACGTTGCGGGTCAGGCTCAGAGCCAGACTCGCCTGATTAGCCGCAATCGTCACGTCATGCGGATGCACACTATCAGGATCGATTATCGCCTGAATGCTCAGATCCGTGTGAGCCTGCTCGAGTCGACTGACTTCGCCGAGACTGTCGAACAGCATCCTGCTGAACGCTTCGTCACCATCAGTCCGCTGTACAGCATCACCGGGTCCCGCGAAGTGCCCTGCACGCGTTCGTGCGAGGGGCACATCGTGTCCCCTGACCTGATCGGGACTGAAACCATGTGTCATCATTGATCCTATGTTGTTCATCTGCATCCCCTCCCACAGAGATCACTCACACCCGGAGCTCCGGGTGGAATCGACTAACCACGACCGATCTGCAACGCTCCCTGGAACATTGATCTTGCACCATCGATGACGCGGGTATTGGCCTCGTAATTTCGTGACGCCGAAATGAGATCGACCATTTCATCGACGATGTTCACGTTCGGCATCTCCACGTAACCCGCACGCGGTCCGTCGAGAATAGCGTCGGGGTGATTCGGATCGTAAACAAGTCGCGGGTCGGCATCCATGTCTTTTTGTATGTTAACAACCCGGACACCCTGCCCGACGCCGTTATCGAGTCGCTCCGGCAGAAACTGACTCCTCCAGTAGGGCTGTTCGACCCGAGGCCTGAATACGATCCGGCTTCGACGAAACGGTCCCCCTTCGGTGGTTCTGGTCGTGTTCGCATTTGCGATGTTGTCGGCAATAACATCCTGACGAAGACGCTGCGCCGTGAGGCCTGTTGCTGCGATGTTAATGGTTGAAAAAAGTCCCATATACGTTTCCTTACCCGAGCACGATATTCAGTCGGTTAAAATGCTCACCAACATTCTGTGCCATAAGCTGATAACTGAGCATATTGTTCAGCATGTTCATTGACTCAACTTCGATATCGACGTTGTTCCCGTTGTTCCGGGCCATCGTTTCCCAGTCGAGGATTCTGCGCGGCCTTACACTGCGATAGTCGGTTGGACGCTCGAAGGCGATATGGCGTTCGTTTGTCAGCGACTCGTTGAAACTCCGGGGACGATTCTCGCTCTCGATCGCGCGTCGGAGGCCGCTTTCGAAGTTAACAAAGCTGCGCTTGAAGCCGGGAGTATCGGCATTTGCGATGTTGTTTGCGATGACATTCTGCCTGAGCATGCTGACATCCATGGTGCGCTGGAGAACATCCAGGTTTCTGCCCCACGAGTTATTCGTAAACACGGCTATCCATTCCTCCCTATCCTCGTGCAGGTTCCTTCCCTATATTTCGGCACCTGCACGGCATTTTTAAGTTCTACAGGATAAACCTGCTGAGATCCTGATCCTGCACCACCGACGAAAGCCGTTCCTGCACGTATTTCGCGGAAATCGGTATCGTCTGCCCTTTCAGATCAGGAGCGTCGAAACTCACCTCCTCGAGTAGAAGCTCAAGTATGGTATGCAGGCGCCGCGCACCGATGTTCTCCGTCTTGCTGTTAACAGTGGCGGCAATCGTCGAGAGCTCCTGTATCGCATCATCCTGAAACTCCAGAGTGACACCTTCGGTCTTCAGGAGCTCCGTATACTGTCGAATCAGAGCGTTCTTCGGTTGAGTGAGAATGCGCACGAAGTCGGCGGCATCAAGGGCCTCGAGTTCGACCCTGAGTGGAAAGCGACCCTGAAGTTCAGGTATCAGATCACTGGGCTTTGACATGTGAAAGGCACCGGCTGCGATGAACAGAATGTGACTGGTATCGACCATGCCGTGCTTGGTATTCACCTGGCTGCCTTCAACGATGGGAAGAATATCCCGTTGCACCCCTTCGCGGCTTACATCAACACCACTCTTGGAGGAACTGCCGGCAATCTTGTCGATTTCGTCAAGGAACACAATACCCATCTGTTCGACTCGGTCCCGCGCGAGCTCACTGACCTGCTCCTGGTCGACGAGCTTCTCCATTTCCTCCTGCATGATCACGTCCCGTGCGTGTTTAATACTCATGCGTTTCTTTTTTTTCTTACCGCCGAAGAGATTGCCGAGATTACCGAGATTCAGATCCATTTC
Organism: Spirochaetaceae bacterium; assembly: GCA_007128315.1. Taxonomy (GTDB): domain Bacteria; phylum Spirochaetota; class Spirochaetia; order DSM-27196; family SKKC01; genus SKKC01. The sequence goes on from SKXQ01000109.1 coordinate 10,964, forward strand.
CTCAAAACTGCTGCCCTGAAAAATCTCGATGGCCGGCATATTGCTCTTCGTTACCGATATTTCCACGTCCTTCTCGTCAAGGTCACCGCGCCTGAGTCGCTCACGAAACTTCTCCCGGGTGGCACTCTGAGCCTCGACAGCACCGGAATCCGGCTGCTCGGGCTTGAACCCGACTCCCTCGACCGCCTGAGGCCCGGACGGCTTTTTTACCCCCGGCAGCAGCAGATCGAGAAGCTGCTCTTCAGTACGTTTCTCCGCTTCTTCTCGGACATCCTCCTGCAGCTCGGCCTTGACGATGTTTACCGAAACGCTCACGAGGTCTCGGATCATACTCTCTACGTCTCGCCCGACGTACCCGACCTCGGTGTACTTGGTCGCTTCCACCTTCAGGAAAGGAGCGCCTGTCAGCTTCGAGAGTCGTCTTGCTATTTCCGTCTTGCCTACGCCGGTCGGCCCGATCATGATAATGTTCTTCGGTGCAACCTCGTCGCGAAGTTCTTCCGGCAGTTTCCGGCGACGCATACGGTTTCTCAAGGCGATTGCAACGGCTTTTTTGGCTTTTTCCTGACCGATGATAAACTTGTCGAGTTCAGCAACGATCTCGCGTGGCGTCAGATCCTGGTACTCTCTCATGTCTAGTTCAACTCCTCGACGATTACGTTCGTGTTGGTATAGATGCAAATGGAACCGGCAATACGCAGACTTCGCTCGGCAATCTCCCCGGCCGTCAGTTCGCTTCCGTCCAGATATGCCCGGGCAGCGGCCTGAGCGTAGCTTCCGCCGCTGCCGATTGCCAGAACCCCCTCCTCAGGCTCGATAACATCGCCGTTTCCCGAAATAAGGAACATACGCTCCCTGTTTGCCACGAGAAGCAGGGCTTCGAGTCTTCGGAGCATGCGATCGGTTCGCCATTCTTTCGCCAGCTCAACGGCAGCCCTCATGAGGTCCCCGGAGTACTCCTTGACCTTTGCTTCAAAACGCTCAAAAAGCGTGAAAGCGTCGGCAGTGCCGCCGGCGAAGCCGACAAGTATACTGTTATCGTAGACGGTACGGACCTTTCGTGCGTTCCCCTTCATAACCGTCTCACCAAGGGTGACCTGCCCATCTGCGGCCATGGCCGTCTTCCCGTCTTTCTGTACCGCCACGACGGTGGTACTACGTATTCGTTTCATTTTTCATTCTCCTGTGGTTCCGGACGACGTGCCGAACGGGCATGTGGATGAGCCTTTGAGTATATCCGCTTCAGCCCTGCAATGCCCACATGCGTATACACCTGTGTAGTGGAAGGCCTGCTGTGACCGAGCAGTTCCTGCACCACGCGGATGTCAGCACCTTCGTCAAGAACATGTGTTGCGAAACTGTGGCGGAATGTATGCGGGGTAACCCGCTTCGAAATACCTGCTTCATTGCACCGTTTTTCCACGATTCCAAACACGCCTCGCGAGCTTAATGTACCGCCGCGGAGATTCACAAACAATGGGGTTATCCCCTGTTTTCCGAGGCGACTGAGCAAAGCCTCACGACAGGGCAGATAGGCGGCGAGCGCTTCTCGTGCGGGAGCGCCGAGGAATACCACACGATCCTTTCCGCCCTTTCCGTGCACGACTACGCGGCCGCGCCTCATGTCGACTTCCCGAAGCGCGATCCCGCAGAGTTCACCCACCCGACACCCGGTCGAGTAGAGCATCTCAAGTATGGCCTTGTCGCGTCGTGCCCGCAACCCGTTGCCTTTTACACACAGAACCTGCTCGATCTCTTTCTGATCAAGAACCTCGGGAAGACTCTTCCGCTGCTTCGGCCGCCGCAGCGATTCGGTGGGCATGTTCTCACGCAAGCCCATTCTCTGCTCGAAACGGAACAGTCCGCTCAGGGCGGACAGAGCGCGGGAGATGCTTCGCGCAGACTTGCCTGCTCGCGATTCTGCCGCTACGAAGGCACGCAGCATCTCTCGATCTTCAGGTACGTCCTCAAGCGCAGAGGCCGCCCTCCACGCGGTAAACGTCCGAAGATCTGTCTCGTAGGACCGCAATGTCTGGGGGCTCATGCTGCGCACGGCGCGAAGGTACTCAAGAAATCGGACGCTCGAGTCCGAAAGGGCTGGTGCTACATTCAGTTCGTGCTTCTCAGTTGCCATGCAGGGTACTTCCTTGATTCTGTGTCAGCGCAAGTTCCTGCTGGAGCGAGCGGGCAAGCAGGGTACCAATATCCGCACGGGTATGTGCCGGTCGAACGGACCCGCCCCGTTTACCTGCAGCGTGTTCGGCAAACGCGGAGTCTGCAGAATCTTCAAAGAGATCCGATGCACAGGCCACGATCCGTGCTCCTTCGTCAGACAGGGCCCGGGTTCCGGCTGCTGTCGATTCTGCCGACACACCGACTGAGTGGACACACAACTCACGACCCTGGTCCAGAGCGTAGTCCGCGGTAATTAGCGCGCCACTATGCTCGGGAGCCTCGAGCAGCACGACCCAGCGCGCAAGACCGCTGATAATACGGTTTCGCTGCGGAAAATGATGCTTGAGCGGCGGAGTACCGGGCGGATACTCGCTGACAATGGCGCTGTCACTCTCAAGCATCCTCCCGGCGAGGCTGCGATGCGAAGCCGGATACAGGTTATCGATTCCGCTTCCAAGCACCGCGGTCGTATGACCGCACGCATCTACGGCTCCGCGATGCGCCTCTCCGTCAACCCCGGCAGCAAGTCCACTCACGACAGGGATACCGTGGCCGGCAAGATCGGAGGCGAAACGCCGGGCCTCACGCCGTGCAGCTTCAGACGGACGTCGAGTGCCAACAACAGCACATTGTGGTGTATCGGGGTCGGCAATCTTTCCCCGGACGAACAGGAGGAATGGCGGATCATAGGTCTCACGCAGAAGCGGCGGATACCCGGAAGACCAGACCGGCAGAATCCGAATTCCACGTGCCTCGCAGATCTTCATGTCCCGCTCACCCGCGCGCAGCAGGGTAGTCGGGTCGAACGAGCGGATCTTCAGTCCGCGTCCCGCAACGCGCGAAAGTCGGTCCTGATCGAACGTCGAAAATCCGGAATCCGTTCGAACAGCTTTGAGCACGGACTCCTTTTCACCGCATCGGAGAGACGAAATACGGTGAATCGCCAGAAGCACGGGGGTAATCGGGGTCATTGGCTGCGAAGCTCCATCTGCAGGGATCTCGCCCTGTCCCGGGTCTCGTTGTCGACCGCGTGTTCTATAACCTGATCGTACGCCCGAATAGCCTCTTCTACGCGACCAAGAGTAGCCAGAGCGTAGGCGCGCACGGCGTGGGCACGATCGTTCCGAGGTTGCGACTCGACTGCCGTGTCTGCGTAGACAAGCGCGTCATCGGGGCGGTCGAGCTCGAAGGCGAGAAGCACAGAGAGCGCATAGGCAGCCGCTGTATACCGTGGCCTCAGTTCAAGGGCTCTCCGGTACGCGCGTTCCGCCTGTTCCAGCCTCGCCTCGCGTTCGGCCGCTACAGTTGCGGCCTGAGCGTGCAATCCTGCGGAAACCCCAATGTAGTAGAATATCGTCGGGTTTTCCGACTGAATTCCGGATGCGTGAACGAACTGCTCCAGCGCCGGACCGTACATTCGCTGATCGAGCAGACGCATACCCAGGAGCCGGTGCGCGTTGGCAAGATTGCCCAGAGCCCGGAGCGTTGACTCCACCTCGTCGAGATAGCGATCAACATCCTGCTCGAGTTCGCGTATGGTCGCCCGATCGGCCTCGCTGCGTTCGATCGCTTCCGGTTCCGTCATGAGCAGACGATCCACTGCGCCGTCGCGTTCGGGCCTGCACGCGGCAAGCATGAGGCCTGCCGAACCGAGCAGAAGTATTACACGCACTATGCTGATGACTTTCGCTTGCATACGCCTTCTCCGATATTTCCGACTATCCTCGCGGATGATGTGTTTTGTGGTACTCCGCGAGAGCATCCCGGTCCACATGGGTGTATATCTGCGTCGTCGAAATATCCTGATGACCAAGAAGCTCCTGAACACTGCGGAGATCCGCTCCTCCCTCGAGCAGATGAGTGGCAAAACTGTGTCTGAGCGTGTGAACTTTCGCGTCTATTCCGGTTTTTCCCGAGAGTTCGCGAAACCGCTTCCACATACCCTTACGACTCAAACCTTCACCCCGATTGTTTAAAAACAGACTCTCAGTGCGCTTTTTCGTTCTCACCAGCTGTGGTCTGCCCTTTTCGAGGTAATCCGACAACCTTTGCACCGCTTCTTCTCCGAGTGGAACCAGGCGTTCGCGATCGCCCTTACCCCTCACCCGTACCACGCCCTCTCGGAGGTAGATGCTGTTCAAGCGCAACTCAACGGCCTCCGAGATCCGAAGCCCGCAGGAATAGATCAACTCGAACAGCGCTCGATCGCGCATTCCGCGAGGTGTCGAACAGTCAATGCTCGCGAGCAGTTCGTCGATTTCTTCGACACGGAGCACCCCCGGAACCCGCTGTTCGGCGCGCGGAACTTCAAGAAGCAGTGCGGGATTGTCCGGTCTGTAGTCATCGATCACGAGGAAGTGATACATCGCACGTATCGCGCTTATGATTTTTGCAATGGTTCGCTGGTCAACTCCGTTCTCACCTCGACGACTGACGAGGTAGGTGACGATCATGTCGGTGTCAAGATCGGCAACGTCCACATTGTGAACTGCTGAGAAACGGGACAGCATCCTGCATTCCCGCATGTAGGTCTCGACCGTCTGTCGACTCAGCCTGAGCTCGACGGACAGATAGTCCTCGAATCTCTCGAGTGTGTCACGTGAAGTAACTAAAGCCGACGACTCACGCACCCTGCCCTCCGCCTGTTGACCGCCGGTAACGCAGGACAGCCGGTACACCGAGCTCCTGATTCTCAGGACTATCGCTCTCAAACAGCTCTCCCGAGTGATCCCGCTGGGTGCGACCGCTGGTCATATTGACCCATTCTTCGAGACTGATGTACTCGCTCTTGGAACGGTCTTCAGACTCCGGGGCCCGTCGGGGGATATCGTCCGACGAAAACCCGGTCGCGATGACCGTCACCTTGACTTCATCATCGAGCGATTCGTCGATCGTGGTACCGGCAATAATCAGGGCATCATCATCCGCGTTGCTGGTAATGATATTGAGTACTTCCTCGTACTCGGTAAGCGAGAAATCGGGGCCGCCCGTGACGTTCACCAGCAGACCTTTGGACCCCTCGATACGGGCATCTTCAAGGAGTGGATTATTGATAGCATTGGTCGCCGCATCGACAGCTCGATTATCGCCTTCCCCGTTTCCAATGCCCATGAGTGCATCACCGTTTCCCTTCATAATGGTCCGCACGTCGGCAAAGTCGATGTTTATGTCGCCCGGACGGGTTATGAGGTCAGAGATACCCTGTACACCCTGACGCAATACGTCGTCAGCGATGCGCAATGCCTGCGTCATGGGCGTGCGTCGATCGACGATCTTCAGCAGATGCTGATTCGGAATTGTGATCAGGGTATCGCAATGCTCCCTGAGGCGCGCAATTCCGTCGTCTGCCAGCCTTGACTTGTACTTTCCTTCGTGGTTAAAAGGGCGTGTTACAACCGCAACGGTCAGGATACCCATTTCACGCGCGATGCCCGCGATGACCGGCGCTGCTCCGGTTCCGGTTCCTCCGCCCATGCCGGCGGTAATGAAGACCATGTCGGCGCCCTGTATCAGGTCCTTGATCTCCTCGCGGTCTTCCTGTGCCGCCTTCTCTCCGACAGAGGGGTCGCCGCCAGCGCCAAGTCCTCCCGTGAGCTTGCTTCCCAGCGGCATCCTGGTTTCAGCGTGAGACCGCTGCAGGGCCTGCAGATCCGTGTTGACCGCTACGAACTCGACGTTTCGCAGGCCGGCGGCGATCATGCGGTTTACGGCATTACCACCACCACCTCCGACGCCTATTACCTTAATGATCGTCGGACTTCCGACTTCGTGGTCAAACCCGCTTCCATTATCAAGAATCTCGAACTTCATAGCCCCTCCCAAGTCTATTCAGCTGACTTATGTGTCTTGTCTGTTGAACTGATTACTCAAAAAAATTCCGTATCCATTTCCCCAGTGTCTGCAAGGTACGACCTCCTTCCCTTCGTCCGGAATCGATCCGCACCGGATCCATCTGCGCTGCGGCGTAGTGCACGAGTCCGACTGCGGTCGCAAACTCGGGTCGCTGATACGCATCTGGCAGACCTTTCCGGTCCATGGGGCTCCCGATTCTAGCCGGGCTCCCGAAGATATCCTGCGCTAGGTCGACCGCTCCGGGCATCAAAGCACCGCCACCGGTCAGGACGACACCTCCACCAATTGATCGCAGATAGCCCTTCCGGTCGAGTTTTTCCCTGACCATGCCGAAAATCTCTTCCATTCGCGGCTGAATAATCTCTGCAAGGCCGCGACGCTGAATCGAAAGTGGCGGCCGCCCGCCGACACCGGGAATAATCACAGGCTCATTGTCGTCGACCATGTCCACGTAACAGCACCCCGCTTCTCGCTTGATGCGTTCCGCACTGTCCACCGGTGTCTTCAACATGATGGAAATGTCATTCGTCACTTGCGCTCCGCCAATTCCGACGACCCCGGTGTAATAAGGGGCTCCATCCGAGTAGACGAGCATGTCGGTTGTCCCGCCACCGAGGTCGAGAAGCAGGACACCTAACTCGCGTTCATCGGTGGAAAGCACCGATCCTGCCGAGGCAAGTCCGTCGAGGACCATGTGATCGACTCGAAACCCTGCCCGATTTATGCATTTGACCAGGTTCTGTGCGCTGGTCACGCTTCCGGTAATAATGTGAACTTCGCATTCGAGCCGAACGCCGATCATGTCGAGCGGGTTCCGGATTCCCGCCTGATCATCCACGATGAACTCCTGCGGAATGACGTGAAGTATTTCCCTGTCCATAGGGATGACCACCGCTCGAGCGGCGTCAATGACCCGATCGACATCGACCTGTGTGATTTCCCGACCACGCCCGGTCACAGCCACGACACCACGCGAGTTCATTCCCTCGACGTGGCCGCCGGCCACTCCTGTGACAACAGCCTGAACTTCGCGGCCTGCGTTCTGCTCGGCTTCCTCTATGGCTTCAGCGACACTTCGCAAGGTCGCTTCAATATTGATAACAACACCGCGTCTGAGCCCTGACGACGCGGCGACTCCCATACCGAGAAATTCCGCTTCTCCTGTCTCGGTCATTTCGGCAATGACCGCACAGACCTTACTGGTTCCTATATCAAGAGCCACTATTGTGGAGTCTACCGCCATGAATCGCCCTCTCCCCGCAGGGTATAGACCACATCGCGACCACGCAAGTCTATCTCGGCCACATTCTCTTCTCCGTATTCGGCGCGCACGTAACTGATGATGCGCAGCGCCTGTTCGTAGGTCTCCGGCCGGGCACGCGCGTCAAGACGCACCGGAATCGCCGCATTGAGCGGATAGAGTACCGTCTCAAACCGCCGACCGACCGGCACGAGACGGATCTCGCTGATGAGGTTGAACAGATCAGGATGTTCGCGACGCAGCACGGTAAGATCCTGAAAGAGAACATTTATCTCTTCCGGCAACGCATCTCCGAAGCTGAAATTCCTGAACTGTATCCCGCTGATTATCGGAAGGGTCAGATCGCCCGCGTGTGCATCCCGAAAGAGTACACCGTCCTGGTCGCCGGCCACGGGTATCACCCCGGTTTCCGTTGCCACGTCGACTACAAACAGAGGCGTGCGGCCCTGAAGATCAATAATGAGCGTATCCGGAAACACCCGCGTCACGTGCGCATTGCGGACAGCCGGTATCGACGATAGCCGGTGCTCGATCTCGCGGGTATCCACGTGCATGTACAGAACCCGACCCGATAGCCCTGTGGCCTCCAAAAGCTGTTCTCGCGAGAGGACGACATCACCGTCGACTCGCACGGTAGAGATAGCGAGGTTCGGAGCAATAACGTGCTGAAATGTGAGCTCACCGGCCGCGATTGTGATCACGGTGAGAACAAGGCCTATTATGAGCGTTCGGACGAGCCGTATGCGGTTACCGGTCGACTCTCCCCGAACGGTGGTGTGCTCTGAGTTTCGTGTGCTTTGACGACCCGAAACCCGATCTGCACCACTCTGAGCGAAGCGGAACCTGGCATCGTGGGAAGGCGACCATGCATCGTGTGTGCGAGTCCGCACTGCGTCATCAGCCATGAAGCTCCTCCGGATCGGACACCGATCGTGAAACGTTCAAAAGGAAACCACAGGCAAGCAGAGTGACGAGCATGCTCGATCCGCCGGAGCTGAAGAAAGGCAGCGGTACGCCTGTTGCCGGCACCGCCCCGGCCACAACGGCGATGTTCAGGAGCGCCTGAAACACGATCATGGATGTAACGCCGAATGCGAGAAAACTTCGAAACGTATCCGGCGCGCGCATCGCGATGTAATAACCTCTCCACGCAAAAACCGTAAACAGAGCAATAATGGCGACGACTCCGACGAGCCCGAGCTCTTCGGCGACGACGGCAAACACGAAATCCGAGTGCACTTCAGGAAGCGCACCCATTTTCTGGGTTCCAAGTCCAATACCGACCCCCCATGCACCACCGCTCTCAAGCGCACGTTCGGCGGCGAGGATCTGAAAACCGGAACCCGAGGGATCAAGTGTCGGTTCAAGAAACGCGAGTAAGCGACGCACTCGATGTTCCCGGCTGAGAAGAAGAATCACCGCGAGAGGAGTCGAAACCAGACCCAGTCCAATAAAATACCTCAGCGGAGCACCTGCGACGAAGAAAATTGCCATACCCAGCACGAACACGAACACGGCCGTCGAGAAGTCATTCTGCACGTATATAAGGAACGAAAAAAGCGCAAGCACCAGAAACGGGGGCAGCAGCGTGTTGACTGCGTCGTCCATGGAATCCTGCTTGTTACTCAGGAGATGCGCAAGGTAGATCACCATGACCAGCTTGACGAGCTCACTCGGCTGAAAGCTGCGCCCGAAGACGAAGATCCAACGGCGCGCACCCTGAAGCGAGGCCCCTATGCCAGGTACAAAGGTAAGCGACATAAGTACGAGCGCCCCAAGAAGCATGACCGGGAGAAATTTGCGTATTCTGTCGAGCGAAATTGTTGCAGGGAGGATCGCAAGCGTCGCTCCGAGGAGCGTAAACAGGCCCTGCGTGCGGAAAAAGCGATACGGATCTCCAAAGAGGTGCCCTGCGCGAAAGAAAGAACTGGAGAACAGGACCGTCAGGCCGGTCCCCGTCAGAAGAACCACCGAGCCAAGCAGCATTGAATCGACTGATCGCTTGAGGTGCACCCGTTCAGCGCTGAAACTGTAGGATGCCATTACACAGCCTCCCCTTGTCCGACCTGCGTCGTCGCGGAAAGCGTTGCATCAACTGCAGGGAGAAGCCGCTCAAGCCCGATCGCACGACTGCCTTTCAGAAGTACGACATCACCGGCTCGAACAACCTTACGCACCAGCGGTTCTGCGGCTCCGACATCTGCCGCCCAGTAACTCTGACCGCTGAAACCCGCCAGCTCGCAGGCCCGATGCGCATCCCGCATGTGTGACCCTACGAACACGACCGCCTGCACCGGCAGCATTGCGACACGCCCACCCACGCGCTCGTGCTCTACGCGTGAGAGCTCGCCGATCTCGAGCATGGAACCGAGCACACAGACCTGACGACTGCCTGCTCCATCTGACAGCAGATCAAGCGATGCCTGCATCGATTGAGGATTCGCGTTGTAGCAGTCAAGAATTACCGTGCAAACGCCACGGAGGATCTGCGCCCGGCCGAACATGGGCAGCACTGCCTCGATCCCCGCCTGTATCTGGTCGAGACTGATACCCATGGTGCGAGCAACGACGGCAGCCGCAAGCGCGTTCATGCCCATTGCATGACCGAGCAGGTTAACGGCGATGTTCCGGCCACCAAAGGACAGAACACCCCCCGCAAGACCGCGGGTACGGTAGCCACCGAACTCGGGCGTTGCACGGAGCCCGAATCGAACGATACGGCCGCGAATTCCGGTGGCGAGCACCGAGGCGTATTCATCATCATCAGGGATAAACGCGGTCTGCTTCCCGGTGAACTGCGAAAAGATCATGCGTTTCTCGCGGGCGACACCTTCGCGTGTCTGAACGAACTCGGTGTGCGCAAGACCGGTGTTCGTAACGATGGCGTAGTCTGGTCGCACCAGCTCGGTGAGCAGTGCAATCTGTCCGACACCGTCCATTGCGATCTCAAAAACGGCGTAACGATGATCGGAACCAACTTCGAGCATGGCCATTGGCAGGCCGATCTCGCTGTTAAGATTCCCCCTGCTCCGCCAGGTCGTCCCGGCGGTCGAGAGTATCGAAGCGAGCAGTTCCTTTGTCGTCGTTTTTCCGTTGCTTCCGGTGACCCCGACTTTTACCAGGCCGGGAAACCGGGCAAGATGCGCTCTCGCCAGTCGTTGCAGGACGTGGAGAGGATCATCACACGACAGAACGGTCACGCATTGATCCAGAGCACCTTCCCGAAGGTCGCGCAGAACGTCCTCGACCCGATCGTCGCGAATAATGACCAGACGGGCGCCCATGGAGACGGCGTCCCGGACGTACGCGTGGCCGTCGGCAAAACGGCCCGGAAGCGCCACGAAGGCACAACCTTCGGTGGCGATACGGGAGTCGACAACGACGCCGAAAAAGTCATTCCTCAGACCTGAATGTACCGTGTGCGGGATAGCCTCACTCGACAGCACCTGCAGGTAGAACTCGGACGTAACTCGGGGAAAAGCCTTCGCACTCACTGACTGTTCTCCAATGCGGGACCGAGCGCTTCCACGCGAGGGCCGGCGAAGGTCTGCTCGAGTCCGAACACATCCCGCGAGAGTCGATCGATTCGCGCAGGTGAGCTTAGAGCAGATACGCTGGTGATAGCCCGCTTGTTTGCCTCAAGCAGTGTGCGTTGTTGAGACTCCGCCTGACGAATCTCGCGCTGCATACGATCAAAACGGAAGGCCTGATGTGCATTGACGAACAGAAGAACCGGTACAAGAGCAATGAGTATCCAGGCAACAATGGAAAGACGCTTCACCATGACTCCTCGATCCGGGTCTTCTCGACAACACGAAGCTTGGCGCTTCGAGAGGCCGGATTTCCGGCGACTTCCTCGTGCGACGGCACAACTGGCCGGCGGGTAAGAACTGTTATTCGTTCACCCTCAGGCATTGCCACCGTATCTATTAGTTTCGGCGCGAACTTCGAAGCAGTAGAGTGCTTTGCCGTGACCGCAGAGCGACCGACAGCCGCTTCGTCACCGGCGGCAGCACGAAACGCCCATTTTACCAGCCGGTCTTCAAGGCTGTGAAACGTAATGACTGCCATGCGGCCACGGTCGGGGGACAAAGCTGCGAGCGCTCGTGGAAGAGCCATCCGGAGACGCTCCAGTTCAGCGTTGACCGCGATACGGAGCGCCTGAAAAGTCCTCGTCGCAGGGCTGATGCGTCCGCGGCGGTACGCCGCAGGCACTGCCGACGCTACCGTTTCAACCAGATCACCGGTGGTGCGAAGACTACCGGAGCTCCTGGCACGCACGATTGCCGCTGCTATGCGACGACTGTACCGCTCTTCGCCGAACACGTAAATAATGTCGGCCAGATCTTCCTGCGAGATACCCGACAGCAGTTCAGCTGCACTCATGACGGAATCGGAGAGACGCATGTCCAGCGGCTCGTCCTCCCGGAACGTAAAGCCACGGCCTGAGCCTGCGAGATGAAAGGTACTGATGCCAAGATCGAAGAGAACACGATGAGGTCGGGCGCCTGTGTATGACAACCAGAAGTCATCATACCAGGCGCACACAAACTCCACCTGCGACGCACGCGGACCCAGAAAATATCTTGCCCGCTCAATCATGGTCGCATCTGCATCCACACCGATGAGACGTGAGTCAGGAGCATGCTCAAGGAGCAGCGCTGAATGTCCGCCTTCTCCAAGCGTGCAATCAACAACAGGCCCGGCATTTGTCGTATCGGGTTTCAGAAACTCGACGATCTCTGCCGGTAGAACGGGCACATGTGACCGTTCCATTTATTGTGATTCCGCGTCGAAAAAGGAAACGAACCCTCCCAGTTCTTCAGCCGCCTGCTGAAACTCCGGCTCAGTCTCTTCAAGGTACGCATCGTACGCTTCAACATCCCAAATCTCCAGATATCTGTTGATTCCGAGGATCGCACAGTCCCTCTTAAGGCCTGCAGACTGCATCAGACTCGATGGAATATTTACGCGTCCTGCTTTATCGAGTTCCACCTCCTGTGCTGGTGCAATGATACGTCGCTGCATCATTCGCGCCTTCTTGGTAAACGGGCTCGCCGCCCGCATCAGGCTCTCACTGAGAGCAGTCCACTCAGCAGGGGGGAAAAGCCAGAGGCAATGATCCATACCTCGTGTGAGTACGAGAAGATTGCCAGCAATTTCGTTTCGAATCCGAGATGGTATGAGCAGACGCCCTTTTTCATCGAGGGAGTTCCGAAATTCGCCGGTCAGCATCCCTTATTCACCACTTTCCCCTATTTTTTCCCACTTTTTCCCACTGACACTGTCATCTTACGCGAGAAATGGCCTGTGTCAATCACGGTAGACAGAATAAAGTGCATAGATTCGGTCTACTCGACGAGAAGTGGTATATGTATGTGTAGTAGTATAGCGGGGCGGCCCTGGATCAGGGGCGCCCAAAGAGCCGATAGTCAATATCGGCAAAACAGTTGTTGCGGCGCTCGACCCGGGTGAGCCATTCAGTTGAAATCATACCGCCGCTGAGACTGTCATATATGTGGGTGAAGTTGCGTATGTGTTCCTTAACCCGAGCCTCCGCATAGCTTACGGCGGTACCCGATCGGATTATGAACGGCCAGTCTGACGCCTGACTCAGCAGAACTTCGCGGGCAGCCTGATTGAGCGCACGCTGTTTGAGGCCGGTTTCGTTCGGATACCGTTTGACCAGGTCTATCATACGCTCAACTGCCTTATGCGTATGTCGGTAGACCCAGTCATTGGAACCATCAAGCCACACTTCTCCGTACCCCTTGTTTCCCCAGCTCGAAAGCACAGGGTCAAGGACCTGAAAGCCGTTGTGCGTCTGCATGTATCCTTGTGGAGTAACGAACTCGACCCAGTCCTCGTCAGCGATGGCTGCCTGATGGGCGCGCCGAAACAGGGCCTCAAGCCATTGCACGCCTTCAAACCACCAGTGCCCGAACAGTTCGGCGTCATACGGACAGACGATTACCGGTACATTGTCAATGAGCGGGCCCACGATACGGCACTGCCTGACCTGCTTGAAAAGGAAGTTCTCAGCGTGCGACACGGCTTTTTCACTGGCCCGGGCAGGAAGATACGGCCGTTTCTGATCGGTCTTACCGGTGATCGCGTAGTACTTGTATCCGGTATTAATCCGTTCACTCTGGAGATGAATATATGGTGCGATGTAGTCTATCGGAAGATCGTGACCTATATCGCGATAGAACTCGCGGTACTCAGGATCTCCGGGGTACCCTTCGGACTCGGACCACACGGCATTTGCGCTCGCCATGTCGCGTCCGAAGGCAAGAACGCCGTTCGAGCACTGCACCGGGGCGTACACGCCACACTCGGCGGGTTCCTCACCGAAAAGTAGCCCGTGGGCGGCAACGAAGAAAAACGTGATGCCGAACTCATCGAACAGATCCTCGATCCCCGGATAGTAACCACACTCGGGAAGCCAGAAGCCTCTCGGGCGTTTTCCAAAGACTGCCGCATGTTCATGTATGGCGACCTGTATCTGCACCCGTATCGCTGCGTCACTATCCTGATACATGGGCGCAAAGGGGTGGGATGCCAGTGTCGTAATAGCCTGTATACGTCCTGTTTCGGCGTGATGTCTGAAACGCGCAATGATATCCCGGTCATAGGTGTCTACAAAGGCCGTGCGACATCGGGAATACATGTCGAGGTACATTGCTGCCGGCTGTGCGAACTCCGGATCGGCCATGGTTCGCTCGCGTTCCTTGTGCCCGAGTTCGATAAGCCTGTCGAGGTGCGCGATGTATCGATTCTGCAGCAACTCGTCGGTCAGCATGGAGACCAGGGTTGGACTGAAACTCATGCAGAAAGAGCCGGATACGTCATCCCGCTCGAGTCGGTCGAGCATGCCGAGTATGGGTAGATAGGTTTCTGAAATCGCCTCAAAGAGCCACATCTCTTCCAGGAACGAATCGTGTTCCGGGTGCCGGACAAAAGGAAGATGAGCATGAAGAAGAAGCATTACCGAGCCGTATTTCATAGTTTTGTACCGTGGATTCCCACCTTACTCATTGCCCGCATAGCGATCGATAAGAGATATGATCCTGCCTGGTATCTCGGAACCGAAACGGGGAACACCAAGTTGCTCGAGCCCGGAGAGAGCGAGGACGCGATCTTTACGATCATCGACAGCATTCGCGTGCGAAACCACGTCTGGCAGACCTCCTCTCGGTACAGAAATCGGGTTACTTCTGCAGATCGAGATGTGTCGATCGCCACACAGGGCAGTCAACTCGGTGTAATAGCTCGTGTCCTGTCGGGGAAGATTAATGTAACGACTCTTGTCGTTCAGCCGGACGGGTATCTCGAACGAATCAACAACTGTGTGGTCGTCGAAAGAAAGACTGTCCATTTCCACGATTCGAAGGATCAGTTCCTCAAACTCGGGATCCGCTGTAACACTCACCAGTTGTTCATCTCGCACGTCCCAGTAACAGAATGCCCAGGCAGGGTCACGAACCATCAGATGCATGCGGGTTTCATTGTACCGCTCCGGGAGATCGTTCTCGTCGTCATTAACCGGCGTAAGATCCTTCTCGGAGAAAAACCGTGCGAGCTCGTACTTCCGCTCTTCCACTCGCATCGCGTTGTTATTGGACTCGTTATGATCAGCACGCGCTTCTTCAAGCGCATCGCTCACGAGATCAACGAGTCCGCCAACCTCGGCGTCATCCGGTATATCTACATCCAGTTTGTCGGCCAGTTTGTGCAACAGTTCTTCGCTCAGCCCGGCGAGACGCTCACGTGTCATTCAAAATCCCCCACTGCAGGTGCAGCTCGAATGTATCGTAGAAAAATACCTTCGGCCGCGTCAAGCGAGCCGCTTCTGTGCAAGGACAAGAACGACATCTCCAAATCCGAGAGGCTTTGCAAGTCTGTCGGCCGGGTGTTTGATCCAACGCGGAGCCATACCTTGCGCGATCCCGCCCCAGGTTCGATGTGTAAGAACGTCAAAGCCGCTTTCCAGAACTATACGCTTCAGGTTCTTCGTGGAAAAGAGGTTCAGATGATCGGCGATGGCCGAACGCCATCGTGCACCGAAGAGCTTCGCCTGAAAACCGGATGTGTTGGGGGTCACGATGATCGTATACCCGCCCGGCTTCATGACCTGCCACACATCCCGCAGAAACTGTCTTGGATCGGGCACGTGTTCAATGACGTGAGAAAAATGAACAACATCAAAAAGACCCTGCGCGAACTCGATGCGATCGAGGGTCCCGACATGAATGTCAACGTTCCGTACCGTTCTGCCGTACTCAGCCGCGGGCACACAGATCTCGACGCCTTCGACCTGCCAGTCCTCTGTTCGGAGGTGCTGCAGAAGCGCCCCCGTCGCGCACCCCACATCGAGAAAACGACGCGGCCGTGGCAGTGACTCCGTCAGAGCGTCAAAGTCGATATCGCCGAGACCGCGAAGCATCAAATCGAGAAACGAGGCGTCGTTTTCGAGCTCGTAATCGAAGTAGTCATCCTGATACCTGTTCTGAAGATCGTCGAATACCGGCTGCGGGTTCTGATAGACGTGACCACAGGCAGCACATCGCACGAATCTGAAACCACCACAATCCCAGTACGGTCGGTCCGAAACACTGCCACACACGACACAACTTACCTCATCGGTCCGTTCGGAGTCTGATGGGCTCATTGAGAAAGTCTTCATACTCACTCTCCACGACGGGGGTCTATGCTCACGTTCCGTCGAACACGACTGCCGGTTGCATCATACACAATGACACCGGTGTTTATCGATTGTGCGCCGACGTTGATAACACCGAGGCGGAGACTGCCTTCGACATCGTACATCTGCGACGCACGTCTGAACCCTCCCTGCCAGAGAATGATGTCTGATGATCCATCGATCCCGTGGTCGCTGTCCTGTTCCGAGGCGGAAACGAAGACACTGTCGTCCACAGTCGGTTCGACGGTTCCCGTTACAGCGATTCCAGGAACCTGGGATTCGTCGATTGTCGAAGGTACCTCAAGCGGTGTATCACCGGTCGTTACGACGGTCGGAAGCTCATCCTGTGCGGTTTCTGTTACCGGTCGTTCGACCGGCTGTCGTCTCAGGGCAAGTACTCCCGGCACGAGTCGATCGAGATCCATAACATGGTGAATCCGTGCGCCGACCGCGTACTCTATCCGCGCCGGCAGAACGGGCATCGCAGACGGTATGAGGTGGGATTGTACCGCAGCCGATACGTCAACAGGACCACGATCGAGCGACACCCGCGGACCCGCACCTCGTCTGTTCTCCCCCTGCGTAAAAAAAACCGAAGAGATCCGAGGAGGATCGGGATCCCATCGCCGGGGGAGAATATCGAGAGGATTCGCGTAGACACCTTCCTGAACGTCAAAAATCGCAAAATAGACTGGCTCACCGACATGCCGACCGAGGATATCACGCATGCGAAGTTCGTCTCCGGTAGTACCCGGCTCGAGGTTCGTGTACAGCGCCGTGAGACCGTTTCCGTGGTCAACGGCGAGAAAACCTCCCTGGGGTTGCACGAATCCGGGTGCATAGCGGTCAAACGCACCTCGGAAGGTAATCTGCCCGGTGTGTGCTGCGCGGAGCGGCTCGTCGGTCGCATCGAATGAGATGCCCCGGAGCGGAAGCCCGCCCTCGGGCGAGAGAAACCCGGCACGGAGTGTGGAGTCCGGAACGGGCCACTCCCACGCGCTCACATCGTCGTGTCCGGAGATGCACGCGAAGAAAGCCGCGGCGATACACAGCGTGCGAAGACTAATCAGAGAATTCATACAACAACACCACTTCTTCAAGTCCAATCGATACCAGCCTTCCATCGTATGACAGTGAATACGCGGCAGCAGGAAACACGAGCGTGGAAAGCTCGCTCAGATCATCAGCGTACAGGATGTGAAGCCTGCTCCGTGCATCGGAAGCGTAGCTGTCGGTAAGTACGAGAAGCAGATCAAGGGACTCAAGCCATCCGAGGCCGACGACACGGCCAGGAAGTTCCCGGTGCGTAATGTCGCCGCTGCCGGCGTCGATTCGTGCAACGCCGCTTTCGGTTTCAAGGAGCAGGTCGTCCGACACCCAGGTGATATGTCGGGATCGATTCATTGAGCTGTCGAGACGCATCACCTCGCGTGAAATGATGTCCTCTCCACCGCGACGCAGAATCGCCACCCGAGTCGGATGCAGCCCTTCGACCACGGCAGCTCTACCGTCAGGGTTTACCGACAGCCCGTACACCGCGCCTTGTGACTCAATGCTCGGACGTCGAAGCGATACGAGTTCACCGGCCTGCTCAGCCTCACTCCCGTCGAAGAGGTAGACGAAGCCGAGCGCATCCGCAACCCAGACATGTCCGGGCGATGTTTCGAGCGCGACGATTGGTCCGGCCAGACGGATCTGTCCGGCGACCTCCATGCTCCCATCGAGCCAGGCAAAGCCTGATCCGTCCCGGTCTATCGCGAAAACCTGATTTCCTCTCAGTACTGCTGCCGGCTGGCTGACAAGGCGCACAGGGGCGTGCCCCGCGCGCAGAACCGCCGGGGTTCCATCGATCAGGGTTACCGCACCTGCGTCGGAACGATCAAGCCGCAACGGATCGGCAATCTGCACAGCCCGCCAGGCCCTGTGGTCCATGACGACGACATGCTCAGCGGTTCTACTCGTAGCACGGAAGCGTGGCGCCGGTTCACGAAACCATTCGTGAACAATCCCCGCTGCAGCCTGCTGCGTCGAGGCTCCCTCGGGAGCTATGAGCGAGAGCAGTCCCAGTGATGGTTCAGACGCGAGCCGGATGGGCGATACAGCAATGAACGCCATGGTGAGCAGAGGGAAAAGAAGCACTATGATGATCAGGCGTGAGCGCATTGACATAGGGGATCAGGAACGGGCCTCTACCGCTTGTTCGATGATTCGCGTTTATCGTCGGAATCCATCTTCTGCTTCCAGACTTCCATTCGTTTTTTCACCGTTTCAGCCAGGTCAGCCTCACCAAGCAGGAGGTGCAGGCGCCGTAAGGCAGCCAGATGAGCGATCGCAAGTTTGAAGTCATCGAGCCTGAGCGTCGAAAGCTCATACCGTTCGCGGTATCGATCGGCGGCACGCTGCTGCAGACGTTTTACCAGGGCAAGATGGGCGAGACGCTCCTCATAATGGTCGGAACGGGGGTCAAGGCCGGCAACCAGCGACTTCATGTTCAGGATATTTTTCGCCACGGCCGCGAACCGCCCTTCAAGCTCGACAAAACTCCACTTCCATTTCGAGTTCTCGCCAAAGCTCTGTTCGACGGCCTCGATGGTAAACCCGAGCTTACGCACAAGCCGATATCGCGCATCGTCGGGTACCGACTCTATCCGCTCGAGTTGCTCGGAATACTCACTGTATCCTGCATCGATCAAATCGGTGACGGTTTCTTCAAGAAAAATGACGCTCTGGTAACAGCTCTTTCTCGCGTCGTTCAGAAACGCCTCGCCTCGAACACCGAGAAGGGCAACCGAAACCCGATTCAGAAGCAGATACCGCGAGGCAAGATTAAGACGCTCGTCCGCGAGTCCGAGTCTCTTGAAACAGGCTTCATCGGAGTCATCGCGGATTGTGCTTGCAATACTCCGTTCGCGGCCGAGCATCTGCTCTACCTCAGCCTTATATTTTTTGACCTTTTCCGAGTATCTCTGTTTTGCTACCGCAGAAATTTTTCCCATTGCCCGTGTGGCTCCCGTTGGCCGGTCCTAGGTGTATGTGCGAAGCAGATCCTCCGCATGCGATCGAGAGGCGCTGCCCGTGGTATCGCCAGCAAGCATTCGAGCAATCTCGTCTACCCGTTCCTCGCCGGATACGGCCCGGACATCAGTGCTTGTGCGATCACCGCGAACCCGTTTCTCGACCCTGAGGTGATTATCGGCGCGAACGGCAATCGTTGCAAGGTGAGTGATGCAGAGAATCTGCTTGTGCAGGCTGAGGGTTTTCAGATACTCACCAACCTGAACCGCTATTTCCCCCCCGATGCCGGCGTCGACTTCATCAAATACCAGCGATGATACTTCATCGGTGGCGGCAAACGCACTTTTCAGGGCAAGCATGACTCTTGAGATTTCTCCGCCCGAGGCGATGGAGCGCAGTTGCTTAAGTGGCTCGCCGGGATTCGCTGACAGTCTGAACGAAACGGTGTCGAGCCCATGAGGGCCGCAGGCAAGCTTCCCGGAGCCGTTTGTTCGCCGATCGACCGAGATCACGAAACGCGTCTTCGGCATGCCCAGCTTCCCAAGGCTGCTAACGATCGTTCCAGTCAGTTCTTCAGCCGCGACGCGACGGAGTTCAGAAATGGTCTTTGCCTCGGCAAGGATCTCCTGCTCTCCTTTTGCTATTTCCTCGCTCAACCGTTCCTTGTCTTCTTCCCAGTTCGACAGATCAGACAGCTCCTGCTGAGCTTCCTCCAGATACCCGAGAACGTCGGCGATCGTGTCGCCGTACTTCTTCTCAAGTTTCCGGATCAGCGCAAGGCGCTCTTCGACTGCTTCCAGCCGACCTGGCGAGAACGTCATGGACGTCCGGTACTCGCCAACGGTCTCGGCTACATCCTCAATCTCGTAGAAAGCGTCGTCGAGCCGTGTCGACAGCGACGCAAGGTCGGAGTCGATAGATACCGCCTGTTCGACAGCGTTGCGCGCTTCGCGAACCCGAAGAAGGGCTCCTCCCCGGTTCTCCGAAAGCAGGTTGTGCACTGCGTCAACAGCGGCATAGAGCTGTTCATGCTGGGACAGGATTTTCCGTTCCTGCTCAAGTTCGTCTTCTTCGTTCGGCGAAAGCGAAGCGTCTTCTATCTCCCGGACTGCGAAGGTAAGGATGTCAGCCTGACGAAGCCGCTCGCGTTCATCCGACACGAGTTTATCAAGCCGCTTTCTGAGGTTTGCAACATCCTGAAAGCGTCTGGAAAAGGCCTGAACACGCGGGGTGAGCTCTGCATACTGATCGAGAAATACCCGGTGGTTGTCTTCCACGAGTAGCGTCTGATGGGCATGCTGCCCGTGTATATCAAACATGAGCGCACCAAGCTCTTCGAGATCGGCACGTGTGACCGGAGTGCTCTGTACGTAGACCGGCCCCCGGCCCTGTGATTTGATAGTCCGCCGCACGACAACACTACCGTCGTCGTCGGAGATCCCGTGCTCACTGAGCCAGTCGATCACCGGCTGACTCCCGCTGACACGAAAGACACCGCTCACAACGGCCTCTTCGGACCCTGCCCGGATGGCACCGGTATCGGCTTTGACACCTCGCAAAAGAGACAGGGCCCCTACGAGGATTGACTTCCCTGCACCTGTCTCACCCGACAGCACGTTCATACCGTTGCTGAAGCGTATAGTCAGGCGATCAACCAGAGCGTAATTCTGTATCGTCAGTTCTTCGATCATGATATCACCGACCTCCGGACCAGTGGAGTTTGCTGCGGAGGACTTCGTAGAACGATCGGCGATCCGATTCTATGATGCCAGCACGGTGATGTGATCGACACACTTCGATTATATCGTCGGCCTTTAGCGCGTGAACTTCCTGGCCGTCAACCGTCATGACAACGTCGGTCCTCTGACTGTGATCTACCTGAATCCTCACTACTTCATGACCCGGCATAACGAGCGTTCGATTGCTTAAAGTGAAGGGGCAAATGGGATTCAGTATCATTGCGTCAAGATCCGGATGCAGAATAGGTCCACCGGCAGCCGCAGAGTAGGCAGTTGAACCGGTAGGAGTCGCTACCAGTAAACCATCGGCGCGGTAGGAACCGAGGCGACCTCTGCTCGTTGAGGCAGTGAGATTAACGATCTTGGATATGCCGGTTGCCGCAACGACCATCTCATTCAGACCGGTACAAGTCGCGATACATACTTCGTCGCGAAACAGTCGCACCTGAATCATGAGGCGCTGACTCACCCCGACCTTCCCGGCCAGAAACGCGTGAAAGGCGTCGTACCATTCATCCTGTCTGATTTCGGTTATGAAGCCGAACTGCCCGAGATTCACCGCCAGGATAGGAATGTCGTATCCTGCGATGGCTCGCGCACAGGTAAGAACGGTGCCGTCGCCTCCGAGGCTAACAACCATGTCGATGGTATCCAGAGAAATCTCCTCGGCAATGTTCTGGCCAAGCGACATGCGAAACACCGATATGTTCTCAGCCGTGAGGGTCTCACTGATCCGGTCAGCCAGCTCTACAGCCTGTGGTTTTATACCATTGGCGAACACGAGTACGCGCGAAATGGATATGGGAGCTGTGTCGAGACGGGTTTCGGTACGGGTTTCCACAATCGGCTTCACTATATCGCGGTCATGGAAGCGTGGAAAGCACCTTTCCGATATGCTCCACTTCCCGATTCGTCAGACTCGGATACAGTGGAAATAGAACACACCGCAGAAACAGGCTGTACGCTGAAGGAAACTGCTCTGCGCTCAGCAGGCGGGTATCTTCGTCAGGGGGCTGATCCGTGACCATTTCATCCTCGGAAGCTTCGGCGGTACGGCGCTCACAGACTGCGATTATGGAATCATCAAAAGCAGGAATAACCTCAACGTCGTTCTTTCTTGCGTAGGCGATTACGTCCTTCACTGAACTATTGAGCAGAACGGGATACAGGTGCCCTGCAGCGCCTTCGGTGGCGGGCGTGACAAGACCGCGGTGTCTGCTGGAACGCAAGACCTGGGCTGCAAACCGTTCAGCGATTTCACTTCGGCGGGTGAGATAACGAGGCAGCTCTTTCAGCTGTGCAATACCAAGGGCTGCATTCATGTCGGGAAGCAGGCTGAAACTGCTTGCTCCGTCAATTGCGCGCTTGAGTGCTGCGCGTTCCTTCGGCCCCCGGGCAATCACGGCGGCCCCACCACCGGTAGTAATGATATCGTCCGGTTCAAGGCTCATGACAACCACGCGCCCCGAACTGCCGGCTGAAACCTCCCCCCGCTTCGCGCCGAGACTGTGCGATACGTCCTCGATCACCGGCACGCCGAGTTCAAGCACCGGAGTAAGATCCGGCATAATCCCAAGCGGAGCTGTCGATACCAGCACGTCAATTGACTGTTCCTGTATGCGTTCGACGGCAGCGGACATGTCGAGCGTTCCGTCCGCGGGATCAACGTCACCGTACACGGCGGTAAACCCGCTCGCCTCAAGGACTTCGCGATAGCTGTCAGGAGCAAGCGGTGATATCAGGACGGAGATGCCTTCCTCGCACGAAAGCGTCTGGAACGCAAGGTCGATCGCACGGGCATACTCCCGGACTGCGATGCCCAGAGAGCCCGAGAACAGCGATGAAAGGTTCTTGCCGAAGTCCTGAAGCAGTTCTCCGGGTCCGAGACGATCGGAGACCATGCACGTCAGAACGGAATCCATGTCTTTTCGACGTATTGAAGGACGTATGATTGATATAGGCATATATTGTGTTTTCGTACTCAACTGCTGATTCGGTTAAGCTGCTGCAGCTCGCGAACATTAAAGAGTCGTCGGATATTCAGGATGATGAGATAGGTCTCGTCACGATGGACAACACCTTCGATGTACTCGGCGCCAATTCCCGAGATCATCTCGGGAGGGCGTTGAATGCTGCTTCGTTCCACCGAAACGACCCGATCAACTTTGTCGATCACGACCGCAAGCTGAACTCCGTCGAGGTTGATAATGACGAAGCCACTGAGCAGCTCATCACCTTCGTCGAGCTCAGCGGCCTGAATCTGAAAACGTCGATGCAGGTTGATAACGGGTATGATGTCTCCGCGGAGATTGAAGATCCCTTCCACATATGCCGGAGCGTTGGGAATCGGACGAACATCCTCGACCTTAACGATACCTTCAACATCCATGATATTGATGCCGTACTTCTCCGGGCCGAGCTGAAAACTTACTAACTGTAACTGCTCCACTGGGGCCATTATGCGTTCCTCTCGGGACTGATCTTGAGTCAGCATATTCTGATACGCCCTGCAATACAAGCGACACGCGCGAACAGACGACGTCATAGTGGTCGTTTTCGACCTCCGGGAGATCAGGTTTGCGCGATCCGCGCTGGATTCCCAATACCGAAAAACAAGACTACAATCAGCGCACAGAGGTTACAGGATACCCGGTTGCAACAAACTTGTATCCTGTACCGTACGTGGAGGCGCGGTAAGAATGTCAAAAGAGAGCGTGAGCAGGATCGTTTTGTGTACCAATGAATATCCCCCTGAGATCTACGGAGGGGCAGGTGTTCACGTTGA
This sequence comes from Spirochaetaceae bacterium, assembly GCA_007128315.1. Classification (GTDB taxonomy): domain Bacteria; phylum Spirochaetota; class Spirochaetia; order DSM-27196; family SKKC01; genus SKKC01. The sequence continues at coordinate 34,495 of SKXQ01000109.1, forward strand.
TTATCTCAGCCGGGCCCTCAGCAAGTTCATACAGGTTGACGTCAGGTGTTTCGGGGATCAGGAGGCTGCATCGGACGGGCTGTCCGTGCGGGGTTATCGGCCATGGGCGGAATTAGCGTCGCGAGGCAGACCCGAGCACCTCAGCGCGTTCAACGCCCTGACCACAAATCTGGCGATGATCCGCGACGACCTCGAGGCTGACGTTGTGCACTGCCATACCTGGTATACCTACCTCGCCGGGCTGGTCGCTCGGGAGCTCTGGGAAGTCCCTCTCGTTGTGACCGCTCACTCACTGGAACCGCTCCGTCCATGGAAACGCGAGCAACTCGGTGGAGCATATCAGGTCAGCAGCTGGGTTGAACGACAGGCAATGGAGACTGCGGACCGTGTGATTGCCGTTTCGAACGAGACAGCTCGAGACATCGAGAGAGTGTATCCCGGCGCTTCCGGCAAAATCGAAGTCATTTATAACGGGATAGACGCGAACGAGTACCGACCGGTACCCAGCCGTGAGATTCCCGATCGCTTCGGAATCGATGATAGCCGTCCCTATGTGCTGTTCGTCGGCCGAATTACGCGACAGAAAGGCATTATCCACTTTGTCGACGCCATCAGACATATTGACCCTGAAGCACAGATCGTGCTCGTCGCCGGTGCCCCCGATACACCGGAGATCGCCCGGGAAATGCAGGAGCACATCGCCGCAGCCCAGAACGCCCACGATGCAATATTCTGGATTCGGGAGATGCTCTCGGTCGAGGAAAAAACCGGCCTGTACAGTCACGCCGCCGTCTTCTGCTGTCCGAGCGTGTACGAGCCCTTTGGCATCATCAATCTCGAGGCAATGGCCTGCGAAGCTCCCGTTGTTTCTTCATCGGTCGGAGGGATTCCGGAAGTTGTTGTCGACGGAGAGACCGGAATTCTCGTTGATCCGGATCTGATCCCCGATACGTTTACCCCCCGTGACCCCGAACTGTATGCCCGAAGGCTTGCACAGAGCATAAACACGGTACTTCGCGATCCCGAACGTGCACGCAGCTATGGCACCGAAGGACGACTACGGGCTGTAGAGCACTTCAGCTGGGATCACATCGCGGCGGAGACAGTCCGACTTTACAACCGGCTCTGACTTTCCTGCCGGATTCCCGACATGTTCACAGAAGCGGACCCCCTGCTGTATACTCAGCCATCATGGTAGCAAGTGGCTCTGTCCGGACACCACGGGAGCCGGTGGCACTACATCAGTCGCAGGCCCTTCTGCGCCATCTGGCAAAACTCGCATTAGCCGGACATCTTGCGATTCTCGTGGCGGTTTGGGCAGCAGGCCTTACCATACTCGTTGCCATAAATGTTGCCAGCGTCGTAATTTATGCAACTGCACTGGTCTTGAACCGTCGCCGGGCATACGTCGCCGTAATGATGATCGGCCTGGCCGAAGTGATCATACATGCGTGGGTTGCGACGGCCATCCTCGGCTGGTCATCCGGTTTTCACATTTACGTTCTTACCCTGGTGCCACTGGTATACTTCTTCGATCCCTGGCCGCTGCAATATCGCGTTGCCAGCTCGATATTTGTCGCTGTCGTATATGTGGCCCTCGCATGGACCGCGGGCCGACTATATTCGGAAGATCCTCGACCCTTTGTTCTCTGGTTCAGGTACGGTAATCTGCTGTTCGGTGCGACTATTCTTTCCTTACTTTCATTCTTCTACGGAAAGGCAATCGGCAGGGTTCAATACGAACTGCAGATACAGAACGTGCAGCTTGACACGCTTGCCCGCAAGGATGCCCTGACCGGTATAGCGAATCGGCGTGAGGCTCAGGCAACGCTGGATCTGCACCACGTGCACCTTGAGCGCGACGGCGGCACATTCGGCGTCTTACTGGTTGATCTGGATCATTTCAAGAAAATAAACGACACCCTGGGCCATGACCGTGGCGACCTCGTTCTCAAACACGCTGCCGACAGTCTTCGCCGCAATATGCGGGCGGACGACTTTCTCTCTCGCTGGGGTGGCGAAGAGTTTCTGGCAATCCTGCCCCGCGCCGATCTCCATGGAGCCCTGACTGTCGCGGAGAAGATGCGCCTGAACCTGCAGAATGACGTGCACGTGAAGGCTGGCACACCAACACCGATTACCTGCACCATAGGTGTATCCGTCTGCACGGGAACATCAGTCATAAACGCGGTCCTGAAAGACGCGGACGAAGCGCTCTATTGCGGCAAGGAGAGCGGCCGCAATCGGGTGGTCGCCGGTCGCATCGCGCAGGCATTATCGCCATGATCAGACTACCCGAACGTTCACACTCGTCCGCCGTGGAACGGCCACACCGGCTTCCGTCAGGGCAACCGCTCTACGGTCGCCCTGCCCTGCCGCGAGCATCTTCTTCTCTGCTCTCAGCACCGGTGAGTATATCTCCGCTCGCGTGATCTTCAACGACGATGACGTTCTGCCTGCCAAAATACCCCGCCCATTCGACGCGTTGACCACGAGCCTCAAGACTGTCCCACACCTCTTGAGAAAACCGGTCCTGTTCCAGAGCAAGTCGCGTCTGGACAGCAAAAGGATAGTTTGTGGCGGCAAAAGCCTGAGGCTGAAAACGCGGCATATCCACAGCATCCTGAGGGTGCATGCCGAACTCGACGATATGCATGAACTGCTGTAACTGCCCCTGTGGCTGGAAGTCAGCGCCCGTGTTCCCTCCGGCGATGTAGGGAGTCCCTTCCCTCAAAACGAGATATGGCCCCGCCGAATGCCTGACCTTTTTTCCCGGCTCTATGCGATTGATATCGTCCGGATCAGACTGCATGAACGAAAGACGTTCATTGAAGGTGATTCCGGTTTCACCGGCAATCATGAAACTCGCCCCGATCGAGGACGTAATTGCCGCCACATTTCCGTAGCGGTCCACAACATGAAAGGTTGATGTATTGGTCCCGCTGGCCGGTGCAATTCCAAGAATGTCGTCGACGGGATGTTCGAGAGATCCCGTCATAGAAATCATATCCCGCTGAGCGCGTATATGCTCATCACCAAGAAGGAGATCAACAGGAACGTCAACGAACGAAGGATCGGCAACGTAACGGTTTCGATCCGCGAAGGCGAGCTTAATTGCTTCCGCCATCATGTGTACGCTGTCCGCATCGAGCGGCTCACGCTCCGAGAAGTCAAAACCTTCCAGAATACGCAGCGCCTGAAGCTGTGTAATCCCCTGACTGTTTGGAGGAACCTGAAAAACCTGCAGCCCCCGGTAGTCGATGGTAATAGGATCAACAAGACCGAAATCGGTAAACTCGGAGAAATCCGATAAAACGAAGAGTCCCCCGTTTTCATTCGAGAAACGAACTATATCTTCGGCAACAGGACCCCGATAGAAATAGTCGAGCGCGGATTGCAGCGCTGTACGCTCACCAAGACTGCGTGCTGAGCGGTACGCGTCGGCGAGGTTTTCGAAGGTACGACTCAGGTTTTCGTTCACAAGCGTCTCGCCGACCTCAGGCAGTTCACCGCCAGGAAGAAACACGTCGGCGGAATCAGGGAGGGTCGAAATAAAACCTGACCGTGAGGGGAGCCAGTTCATCATTTGTCTGGTGACCGTGAAACCGTTCCTGGCCGTATCAATCGCCGGAGCAAGCAGATCGTCGAGAGGAAGACTTCCAAACTCTTCAAGAAGGGCGATATAGCCGGCCCACGCACCGGGAACGTTCGACCGGTGAACACCGTTCGTACGATGGCGATCGTTTTCCTGGAAGAACTCCGGTGTCGCGGCCATCGGTACCGGTCCGACCCCGTCTATAGCGTACACCCTGCCATCCATAGCGTCGAAGTACAGAATCCAGCTTCCTCCACCGAGCGCGTGCGACAGAAAAGGCTCAACGACCGATATCACGGTTGCCAGGGTAAAAACCGCATCCGCAGCGGTACCACCGGCTTCAAGAACGTCCATTGCCGCGTCAACGGCGGCGTAGTGACTCGCCACTGCGGCGAAACCTCCGGCGTACAGGCCAGGAGCTGCGGTACCTCCACGCACTGCGCGTCTGAGGTCGGTCCGGGCCTCCGCTGAGAATGAAGCCTCAAGAAGATCCGCAGGTGCCGGGCCACCGCGTGAGCCCGTCTCGACGAGCACTGGTGTCGTGTCGCCTGTCTCTGCACGGCTGAGCAGAGCCGTTGAGAGCGAACGAAACTGCTCGGTCAGGCCTGGAATTGAACTCGAAACAGACCCTGTTCCTCCGTTGGATTCGACGATAGCTTCAGCAAGACGATCGAGCACGCTGATAACCGAGTCGCCATATTCCGCTTCAATGGCCTGCTGCGCGAATCGTTCGTGCCGCAGAAGCTCACCCTGGCTGCCAATCATATCCAGGTATGCGTCGACAACTATACCGTCTCGAAGGCTGAGCTCGAGGGCAGTGGTCCAACCGTACTCGTTTACTTCATCGGCGTAGCCCCGATACACCCCGTCCGATAGATCGATCCCACGGTTACAGGATAGAACGAGGAAAACGCAGACCACAGCGATGAAATACGGACCGGACGCTCCAAAAAACCGCTTGCATAGTCCAGCTATACGATTAATTCTCGTGTGCGTCGTGTAGACAGTACGATTTTTCTGCATGTCCATCATAAAAGTGAGTATAACCCGGGACATGACGCGCGTCGAGAAACGGGGAACGATCAGTATCGATAGCGAAAACCGGTCTGCGGAACGAGATCGATCCGTATCTGTTCGTTGAACGGGCGATCGATACCTTCCCAGACGCCGGCGTACAGAACTTCGATCGGAAACGAGAAATGCTCGAAAAGCACGATCTCGATCCCGAGCCCACCACCAAGACCAATGCTGGGGACGAAAGGTTCCGAGGCCGAGGTGTCAAAGTCACCCCGATCGATTCGGCCTCCGTGCGAGACACCTCCGACGAGATACAGTTGTCCGGACACCCGGTCACTGTAGTCCGACGCGAAGACACTGCGGTTCACCTGAAAGCCAATGGAGTAGTCCAGAACAAAAGGATAGGTGGTCTCGGTCTGGGCCGGAAAATACAGGATTCCGCCTGCAATCTGAAAGCCCGTGGGACCGAACCAGCGTTGATAACTGAGCCCTGCACCGCTGATCAGACCATACTGAAAGCCAAGGGCCTCGGGAAAACGATCCCTGTTCAGTTCCGGTGATGAATGTGACGGTACTTGATCGGCCATCAGTCCGG
>SKXQ01000059.1 GCA_007128315.1 Spirochaetaceae bacterium
GACATATACCGCCAGTGGCGCCCGACACCTATGTACCGTGCACGTCGCCTCGAGAAGCTGCTCGATACCCCCGCTCGCATCTACTACAAGTACGAGGGCATAAGCCCGGTCGGCTCGCACAAGCCGAATACCGCAGTTCCGCAGGCTTTCTATAATAAACAGGCAGGCGTGAAACGACTCACGACCGAGACCGGAGCCGGGCAGTGGGGATCGAGTCTCGCCATGGCCTGCGCCTTTTTCGACATCGAGTGCGAGGTCTACATGGTGCGGGTCAGCTACGATCAGAAGCCCTACCGCCGCGGTCTCATGGAAGCCTACGGGGCGAGCGTGACCGCAAGCCCGAGCAACAGGACCAACGCAGGCCGCAGTATCCTCGCTGAACACCCCGACAGTACCGGGAGCCTGGGAATCGCGATCTCCGAGGCGGTCGAACTCGCGGCGACCTCCGACGACACCAAGTATGCACTCGGCAGCGTGCTCAACCACGTGCTCTTACATCAGTCTGTCATTGGCCTTGAAAGCATGCGGCAAATGGAGATGGCAGACGACGGCGTTGACATTCTGATCGGCTGTACCGGCGGCGGATCGAACTTCGCTGGGATCGCATTCCCCTTTATCGGAAAGAAGCTCCGCGGCGAGGGCGGGCCGCAGGTAATCGCCGTAGAGCCGTCGGCCTGCCCGTCGTTGACGAAGGGAAAATTCGCCTACGACTTCGGCGACACCGCCCACCTGACGCCCCTGACCAAGATGCACACGCTCGGAAGCACCTTCGTGCCACCCGGGTTCCACGCTGGAGGCCTCCGCTACCACGGCATGGCACCGCTTGTGAGCCACCTGCACGACATTGGTGAAATTGACGCAATCTCCTACAACCAGCTTCAGACATTCCGCGCAGGAGTGCAGTTCGCCAAGGCAGAAGGCATTCTTCCCGCCCCGGAAGCGAACCACGCGGTTGCAGCGGCGATAGAACAGGCAGAACGATGCCGCGAAGAAGGCGTATCGAAGAGCATTCTCTTTAACTTGTGCGGGCACGGCAACTTCGACATGCAGGCCTACATTGACTATCAGGCGGGTAAACTTGTCGACTACGAGTACGCCGAGGAAGAGATTGCCATGGCGCTGTCGGGGCTGCCGGTGGTGTGAGCGGATTGACCTGGTGTCTGTAGAATATCGCGGATTTTTCGTCGCAAATCGTATAGGATGTTCGTTGATCCGCACGTACATGCGTATGGTTTACGCGGGTTCCGAGAAGGAGACACATTATGAAACTTGGTCGTAACGATCCCTGCCACTGTGGAAGCGGTCGCAAGTACAAGCACTGTCATTACAATGAGGATGCCGCCGCCGAAGTGCAGGCGTTCAAGGAAGCCGCAGAGGCGGCAGCAAAAGAAGCCGAACAGGCCCCACAGGACGATCCTGACACGGCCGGCACCGAGCGGGGTGATTCCTCCAGCCGTCGCAACGACAACGAATCCCGTTTCAAGCGGAATCCGTCGTCGGGCGGAGCTCCGAAAGCGGGAGGAAAAGGTCCCCGAACGGCGCCGCGTGCGACGCGTGGTGCGCAGCGAGGGAGTTGAGAGACCGTCATGAGTACCTCGACGTGAACCTTGTCGACCCCGGGGACGGATCGCCGCCGCGAGTGACTACGGCGGCCGCCAGACCCTGAACTGACGCGCACGCAAATTCGTGCGAGAATGTCATCCTCATGAACACAGAAAAACTATGCGTTGTCGGACCGGGCCTCATCTGGCATTCGGTTCATAAGCCGAACCTCATGCGACTTGCCGATGTGTTCGACGTACGGGGTTTCGTTTCGCGCAGCGCGAAGAGTCGAACTGATGCCGCACGCGAGTTTCCAGGCTCGAAACCGTACGAATTCCTCGAAGAGGCGCTTGCCGACCCCGAGATTGACGGCGTCCTTGTACTGACGCCCATCGCGATGAACGCCCCGATTGCGTCTGCCGCGCTCCGCGCAGGCAAGGATGTCTACCTCGAGAAGCCGGCTGCAATGAACCTCTCGCAGTGTACTATGCTTGAAATAGCTGCAGCCGAATCGGTACAGGCGGTATATGTCCTCGAAAACCAGGCCTACGACGGGAAGATCGCCGCGGTGTCAGCAGCAATCGCCGAGGGACGAATCGGAACCGTCGTCGGATTCGAAGCCGTGAACCATTTCTTCTTCGGTGGCGAACGCAACCAGACTGGCGCGTATGCGGAGACGACCTGGCGAATCGACCCCGAGTTTCCCTTAGGTATTATCTTTGATGGCGGGATCCACGACCTCGCCGGGTTTCAGACCCTCTTCGGTGCCCCGACGAGGGTATCGGCCACGGGAACAGAGCTTCGCCCCGGCTTCGGAGACTTTGATCTTGTACGCATGCACATGTCGTACGCGCAAAACGTCGACGGGTTCTTCAGCCACGGTGCCGCGTGTGCCGGAGGCGATAATCACTTCACGATCCGGGGAACCGAGGCGACCATCAGAGTCGAGCGGGATACCCTGACGATCATCGGTTCCGACGGAGCTGCCAGAGAGCTGCCGTTTCCGGCCGGGAAGAGTCATGATCGCATGTGGAACGCAGTCGCCGCAGACAGGGCCGGCGACTCGACCTATGCGGATGAAGGTGCTTCGGGATGCATATACACCCTTGGTCAGGCCCTCGTCGACGTTCGTACGCTTCTCGCCGCTGAACGTTCCATCCGCCTGCAGCGCGATGAGACGCTCTGATGTAGACGACACGGTCCGGTACGCATATCCTGAAATCGCATGGATCCCGTTTCTGCCTGGAACAGCTGTCGCAGCTGATGCCCAGTCGATCGAACTGCCGGCGCTCGCGCCCGGTCCTGTACGTTGAGTATAAGTAGAGAAGGGCTGAGCCAGACTCCCCCCCCCTCTACTCCCTGACCGGAAACACCGGCAGCCGCTCGAGATATACGAGTTCTTCGTCCTCGTAACCGCCGTCCTCGAGAAGGGCGGTTACGGTGCTGATTACCCGGCAGCCCACCTGTTCGAGCAGCGACGCGAGCGCCTTCACCGATCCGCCGGTTGATACCACGTCGTCGACAATGCAGACGTTTCTGCCCTTCAGTATCTCGGCATCCGGACCGTCGATCACGAGGGTCTGCTCGCCTTCGGTCGTTATGGTCTTGACGGTCTCGACGACCGGGTTATGCATGTACGACTTCACGGACTTTCGCACGACCACGTAGTTCACCTCGGTCAGCGCGGCGAGCACGTGGGTCAGGGGAATGGCTTTCGCCTCGGGGCACACGAGCACGTCGATCCTGTAGCGCGGATAGCGGGGGTGCTCGTAGAGCGCCATCGCGATGTTCTCGACGAGCTCGGTGTCGCCGAGCATCACGAAACTTGCGATCTCGAGGTTGGGTTTTATGCGCACCCGCGGTAGTTGCCGGGTCAGCCCGGCAATGCGCAAGGTATGGGTTTCGCCGGTAAACGTTCCTTCGGTTTTCATGTGGTCAGAATAACGGAAGAACGAGCTGTACGGCGAGACCCGCGAGCAGGCCAAAGAAGGGATTGTATTTCGCGGTCACAAGCAGCGTCGCGCCAATGACCATACCGCCGCCGCCGAAGCCGTAGGGGCCTGCGAAAGGTCCGGCTGTGGCAATTGCGTCCGAGATATTTGTCGAGAAGGTGACAAAGGCGCCGAGCACAAAGAGGAATCCGGCGATGGATGCCTGGTGGACGACCCGGCCGATCAACGGAAGAAGTCGAGCGAGCAGAATGGCGGCCATGATACCCATCATGAGTACTGACGAAAACAGCGGATTCGGTGCCGACGCGGTACCCGAAATAATTGACTCGACCGGTGCGCCACCGAAGAAGGCCGAACCCATGTTGGCGAGGCCCGAGTACACGGTCAGATGGTCGACGTTCACGGCCGCGCCGGCTATGTCGCCGGTAATGAGTCCAAAAGAAATGTTCGCGCCAATGTTCAGGCAGGCAAGCGAAAGCGCACCGATCACGACTGGTTTGCTCTTCCAGAAATCGAGTTGCACAACCCCTTTCTGGAACCGTTCGCGTTCCTTGTGTATCTCAGGGTCTGTCACGGTCACACCGAGCTTGCCCGCAACGCCGGGAACAAAGCGGATTGTGCAGTACACAACCGTTGCAATGGCGACCGACACGATTATGGTCGGGGCGAGGTCCCGGGTAATGAACCAGGTAACAAGTGCACTCGCCATAGACGCGGTGCCGGTCCACGGCTCGCTCTTGAACAGGTCAAAGGATACAAAGGCGAGCATGGCCCCGACACCTGCCATCATCGACAGAATAATGACCGGGCCGACAAAGTCAATTATGACCTGGTTCAGTCCGAGAAGCGCGGGAACCACCAGAAAGACGCCGCC
>SKXQ01000171.1 GCA_007128315.1 Spirochaetaceae bacterium
CCTCCGGTCTTTCGGTCGACGCTTGCGATTGCAGGTGATAACTCACCTCTTTAAGTACCAGCAAAACATGATGTCTGATTGCTGAAACCGACGAAAAAACACCAGAGTGGTGGACAGTAAATGCCTACCGCCTTTTTCCCTGGCGCGAGCGACCATGGCTCGGAGTCGCCAGCGGTGTATCGTCGGGCAGTGGTTTCCCGTCGTTTCGCGGGTCCATTACACCGGTCTCGTCGTCGACGTTATCCTCTTCGATGTGAGGCACGTTTTGGCGGTATTGACTGTTTCCAAGTCCATCGGAGCGTCGTTTTCGGTAGCCGGATCTTCTGTCCTGTTCGTGCGCGTTGCGGTTCCGTTCCCGGACGCTCTCTATGGAGATATGCAGTTCGTGTATGAGAATGCCGGTGAAACGCTCAATACTGTCGATTATGTAGCTTTGCAGTTCGTGAACCGGACTGATAATTTCTTCACCGTATGGAACTTCCAGTTCAAGTTTCAGGCGGTAGCCGCCGGAGTCGTTTCGAGCCTTCACTTTTTTCACCGCCGCGTTGACGCCAAACTCGTCTACGCAGTGCAGTATCATCTGCCCGAGTGCGGCTTCGGATATCGATATCGAACCCTTTCGTGCAAACTCAGGTCGTACGACCGCCTTCTCGTATACTTCTCTGCGTCGAAAGAAACCTGCTCCTTTTCGGAAAAACACCTTCAACGACTCAGCGACGAAACCGGAGTTATTATTCCTGACCTCTATGGCGGGGACCGGTATGACGTGTCGCCCCTGCGTGTGTCTCATGTGCATTGCGGTCGCGATTTCGTCCGATGTTGCGATATCCTCAATGCGGATTATGCGAGATATGGCGGGCAGGCCAAGGGTCTTGGCAATCTTCTGCACCATCCTGTCACTTGTCCCAATGATCAGAATACCTTTGAAGTGTTCGCGTTTAAGAGCCTCGCTGACCTGTTTCAGATGATCGGGATCCGTAAAGAGTGCGGTCCTGACGGCGGCGAGGTAGTTTTTTTCCCGTTTCGCGCTCTTACCCGCGAGAATCTTCTGACCACGGATCAGAAGTCCGTCGTCTATCATGAGATCGATATTTTCTTTCTGGGCAACGAGCCGCGCTCGGAAACTTTTTCCGGTGCCACTTTTGCCGACCAGCGCCACGACTTGTACGCCCCGCATGCGAAGTCGCAGATTCTGCAGCCACGTCATATCTATTCCTATTCTATCTTATGCGCCGTTGAGGCACCAGACTCAGATCAGTGATGCTGCCGTCTCAAGCGACTGTAGGAGCAGTTCCTCGGGTATGGAACCGAAAAGCCTGTCTACTGTCTTTACCACGCTGTCTGCAGGGCTGGCGTATACGTGCAGGAAGCCGAGTTCCTCGTCTCGCTCAGGGAGAATGAAAGCCAGGGCGTGAAGGGCATAGCTGCCGGGGCCACCGCTGTACTTGCCGTCTCCAACGAGGGGGTGTCCGTGATACGATGCTTGTGCCCGAATCTGATGTGTGCGACCGGTTTGTATGGTGCAGAGGGCGAGTGTGTGATGTTCGGTCCACAGTACGGGATAGACTGCCGTAATTGCGCGTGAACCCGCGTCGGCGATCTCGGTTCGTTGCGCTTCCCGGTCGCGGACGAGCATATCTTCCCATACCTGTGGGGAGCGCAGACTACCATTCAAGACGGCCAGATAGACTTTACGGGGTACTCCTCTGCGCATCAGCGAGGTGAAACGCCGTGCTCCAATCGCTGACTTACTGAAAAAGACAACGCCGGTCGTGTTCCTGTCGATCCGGTGCAGCGGGCCCACCCTGAAGCTCAGAGATGGTTGTACTCGTCCGGAGAGATACCGTTTCACCCAGGAATGAACGCTTGACGGGCCGTGCACTGTGATTCCACGCGGTTTGTTGATACAGAGGAGGTGTTCATTCTCGAAAATGATGCAGTCGGCGAGTGAGCGCGTATCATCTCCGGTACGATGAGGGCTTTCGGAGCGCGTTCCGCTACGGGCAATCTGCCCATCATTCAGCGGCCGGTACATGCCGGAGCTGGCGCTCTTTGCAGGGTTCTGAGACGCTTTGGCCGTGGCTGAGACTTCGGGTGTCAGGGATCGCTCAAGCTGCACCACGTCCGACGCGCTGAGCCGGTGCTGCCCCTTCACCTTGCGTCCGTTAATTCTGACCTTACCGGTCCTGATTATTGCGAAGATCTCGCCAAGGCGTATATCCGGAAGCATGCGACGAAGCACACGATCGAGTCGTTTTCCCGCATCATCCACGCCCGGGTGGAACTCACAATACCGTTCTTGTAGCACGACTACACAAGGTATTGGCCTCCGATCTTAAGGTCAACAGGAGATTCTATGATCGAGTGGGAAAATCCTGTCGTACGGTATATAATCGCCGGAATGGAAAAACAGGCCCATATGCACCGTAAGCGACAGAACAGGGCCAGATCGCGAGCCTTGTTTCTGAGTGCACTGTATTTCGTGTCTGGTTCAGTCTGGATATTTCTTTCGGACGCAGCTGTCATCGCCATGTATCCTGATTTCGAGAATCAGGCTTTCCTTCAGCTCGCGAAGGGATTGTTTTTTGTGCTCGCCACCGCGGGTATCCTCTACCTGGTGATACATCGCCTCGCGCTCAGCCAGGAAGAGCTCAGGGAGAGACTCAGCGAACACCAGAGCGAACACGACATGCTCGTCCGAGAGATGCATCATCGTATCAAGAATAATCTGCAGTTTGTCATCAGCATGCTTGGTATTCAACGGAACGCATCCCGGTCACCTGACGTCTTTGACGCGCTCGGCAACAGTCAGGCCCGTATCCGTGCTCTGGCTATCGCGAACTCCGCGTTGTATCGTGACGCGCTTTCGTTAAGAACCAGACGTGGTCGTTCGATTACGCCGGTACTCGATGAGCTCGTACGTACGTATGAACCGTTCATAGCACTCAGTGGGGGCAAGCTCCGTGTCGGGTTGGATCTCGGAGAAACCCCACTAAGCGATGATCTGCTTATACCGGTTTCACTTGGAACTGGTGAGATTCTGTCTCTTGTCATGCAGATCCTCGAGAAAGAGGGCAATGGCAACTCGCTCTTTACATTGAATATCTGCCAGAGTGGTAATGCGGTAGTGGTGGAACTCGAGCACGACGGGCTGAACCGGTGCTGCGAAATCTCTTCTGACACCCTGGATTTACTGTCGGGTCTTGCGGCGCAGACCCGGGGATCGATCTCCGTACCGGAGGATGGGAGTGATCGTTTTGTCGTGGTTTTCGGCTTATCAAAAAATGCATAGGTGCCGATGAGGGTCTCTGTATGAGTGTGTTACGAGCGTCAGTTCTGCTGTTTCTGGTAGCTGCGTCAGCAGGGTTCTCTCAATCGCGATCGCCGGCCCTGGACAGCCCCTCGACGATAGTTCTGCCCGAAGACTACCGAACCGGTATGGAGTTCCCCGTCGTCGTGTTTCTTCCGTATACCAACGGTGACTCCGAAGAGCAGGCGCGCGCATTCGGATTTCGCCCGGGCGAACACGAAGGGGCAGTCATGGTACTGCCTCCGGGACGATTTTCAACACAGGATTACTTACCGGATTTTTTACAGTTCGTCGAATGGTACGAAGAGCGTCTTCTTGAGGATCTCCGTTCGCTCGAAGACACGTATTCTGTGGACACTGCACGAGTCGTGCTTGCCGGCTACTCGCTTGGCGGGGACCTTGCCTGGGCGCTCAGCGTCCGGAATCCCCGCTTGTTCGCCGGCGCAGTGATTGGTGGTTCACGCAGCAGTTATCCTGTCGGTCAGGCCGCACTCCGTGAGCTGGTCGATAACGCGTACAGGGGAGCTTTTCTGATCGGTGACAGCGACTCTCCACAGCGTTTTGACGGACTGAATCTCGCGCGAAGCAGGCTTGAAGGTGCCGGTGGTGAGGTGCTGTACCGCGAGTATCCGGGAGGTCATGTTAATCCCCCGGTGGATATAGCTCAGGAAGCACTGAACTTCACACTCGGGGGTGACAGAGCGACTATTACGTCGACGATACAAGCCCGCACCGGGACGCGTGCCAGTCGAGCCGCCTCGCGAACCCTGTTCGGTACTGGCGTTTCGGGTCCAACGGACCGAATCATTCTGCACGCGGACATCCCGCTTGACGTCAGTGGACGGTTTTCGACAGGGGTCGGTCTTGCGTCCGAGAATCGCATCCGGATCAGCGGCGAAACACTTGTGTCGCGTCTGTGGCTGCGTGGTCAGTTGGGATATCGAGCGCTTCGGCCCGTAGCACTTCCCGGAGTCGAGGGTGGGACAGTTCATGCAATGTATGGAGAAGCTTCAGTCGCGTTCGGGTCTGCTGCGCTGTGGGGTGCCGGTGTAGAATGGAACTGGGAGCAGTGGATAACCGGCGCCGATCTGTCCGGTGACGGAAACTCGAGAAGCATACGCGACTGGCCCGTTCTCTGGGTTCACTATGTGAACAGGGGCTCGGAAGCTTATGTCCCGAGACTGACCGTGTCGCTCGGATACCGGCTGCCGCAGGCTTTCTCGGGTGTTCCCGTTGAGCATTATCTCGGATTTCGAGCTCAGTCCATGTACCGGCCATTCACGTTCCTGCGACTTGGAGCAGGCGCCGGTGTCGATACTCAGCAGGTTCTTCCCTTGGACGGCACAATCGAGTTCGGCGAGCTGCTGCAGGTTCGCGTCTTCGGACTGCTTTCAGCAGATCTTTCAATCGGTCCGCACGTTCGCCTCGGCGTTAACTGGCGACCGACCCGTACACAGGCTGCAGGCGAGACCGAACTGACTCTACTCGAAAGTATCTGGCAGGCTGAGCTTTCGTACGTTCTCTTCTGACTACACGGACGGGTAAAGAAACGAGAGCGTCGCCTCAACTGCTCTCGACCAGATACGCTTCGTAGGCTTCGGCCGTTCTGTGATAGAGAATTCTCAGATCCGACGCGATGGACCCGTAGTTGAGCGACAGGCGCGTATTACGCGCCTCGGCTTCTATCACGGTCAGTTGCTCACCGAGGGCGTGCATACCGAGGTTTGCACACATTCCTCGAAGCTTGTGTGCGTGGCCGGCTAATTGTTCCGGGTTCCTGGTCTCGCAGGCTTCTTCTATCCGCCGCAGCTCCCCGGCACCGTCCGACTTGAATACATCGAACAGAATTACGTCAAGACGTTCTGAGTCATCTGATTCCCGCAACTCACGCACTCTTTTCATGTCCAGAAGCGAAACGGGATTAATATTCTCTTCGGGTATGTGTTCGCTCATAAGTGTTACACTTGAAAGATACTTCAAATTCGGGTCGGACGCAATTCACGGTTGCGGACACACGATTAAGCTTGACAGGCGTAAAAAGGAGCGATAATCTACTTTGCATTATTGCATGCAAATAAGATACTTCGCATGCAAAAAAGGTGATGCTATATGTCAAAGCTACGTACAGCGCTCGTGAGCGGCGCGAGCCGCGGTATAGGACGGGCGATTGCAGTTCGTCTTGCTGCGGATGGTTTTCAGGTCGCCATCAATTACCATTCGAACGACGAAGCAGCATCAGAGGCTTGTCGTCTCTGCGAGAAGGCCGGATCGCCAAAGGTAATCTCGGTTCGCGCCGACATATCGGTCGAGTCGGAGGTGATCGCGATGCTGGAAGAGATCGAAACGCGGCTTGGTGTTGTGGACCTGCTGGTGAACAACGCCGGTCGTGCTCCGAGAGAGCGGAATGATATACTTTCGGCGAGCAGGGAGAGTTTTAATGAACTGCTCTCGATAAATCTGGCAGGTCCGTATTTTTTGACCCAGAAGATCGCGCAGCGATGGGTCTCAAGCTCCGATGAGCCCGGGGCAGGGCGGGCGGTTGCGTTCGTTTCTTCGATTTCCGCGGAGACCGTGTCATTGAATCGAGGTGAGTACTGTGTCAGTAAGGCGGGGATCGCCATGGCAAGTAAGCTCTGGGCTGCCCGACTGGCGCCTCACCAGATACCAGTTATCGAAATCCGGCCGGGTATCATGAAAACCGATATGACCAGCGCCGTTCAGGATGTATATGATCAGAGAATTGCTGATGGACTCGTTCCTCAGCGTCGATGGGGAATGCCCGAGGACATCGCGCGCATCACGAGTGCCCTTGGCAGAGGTGATTTCGACTTCTGCTCAGGCGCCGTTATTTATGCGGACGGTGGATTTCACATCTCTCAACTATAGGAGAAGAACGCAGTGATTGTTTCAAACGATGTACAGATCGGACGTTTGCGTCCACACATAGACCGTGTCTTTGAAGTCGCAGACAGGTCGACCGGGAACCTGTCGCGGGCATGGGACGCCACCCGCGGAGCTCCGGTATTCACCGAGCGTGGGGTCTACACGACACGAGGATGGACCGAATGGACACAAGGTTTTCAGTACGGTAATCAGATATATCTCTTTGACGCGACGGGTTCTTCGAAATGGATAGAACAGGCCCGACGATCAGTCGTGCAGCACATGTATCCGCATCTTACTCATACCGGTGTCCACGATCACGGGTTCAACAACGTCTCGACCTACGGTAATCTCCTCCGCCTTATGAAGGAAGGCCGGATAGAGCACACGGAGTGGGAAGCAGAGTTCTACCGCCTTGCATTGCGTGTGACCGGTGCGGTTCAGGCGGCCCGTTTTACCCGGCTTCCCGATGCGCTGGGCTATGTGCCTTCCTTCAACGGGGCCCATTCCCTGTTCGCCGATACAATCCGTTCCATGCGGGCTCTGGCTGTCTCGCATCAGCTCGGCGGCGTTCTCATGGGTGAACAGGACGAACGCATTAACCTGCTGACTCGTATCGTACAGCATGCGGAGACGACGGCACGGTACAACGTCTACTACGGTGAGGGCCGGGATTCATACGACGTTCGCGGACGCGTGGTGCACGAGTCTCTTTTCAATGTGGCGAGCGGCAGCTATCGGGCACCATCAAGCCAGCAGGGGTATTCGCCCTTTACGACCTGGACCCGTGGTCACGCATGGGTACTCTGTGGGTATCCGGAGCTGCTCGAATTTTTTGACACTATCGACTCGTCTGAGTATCAGGGGCCGGCGTATCTCGCGACGGTCGAGGAGGTGCGTGCCCGCTTTGTCGAGGTCTCGCGAGCCGCAGCAGATTTCTATATTGAGCATACGCCTTCAGACGGTATTCCGTACTGGGACACCGGCGCACCGGGACTCGAGAAGCTTGGTGACTGGCGGTCGAAGCCTGCCGATCCCTTCAACCCCTTCGAGCCGGTTGACAGTTCCTCCGCCGCTATTGGAGCTCAGGGCCTTCTGCGGCTTGGACGCTATCTCATGAAACACGCGAACGGGGACAGCGATACGGCCGATGCGGGACGCAGATATTATCAGGCGGGGATCACCGCCGCAGAATCACTGTTTCAGAGCCCGTATCTCCCCGAGGATGCGGATCATCAGGGCATACTGCTTCACTCGGTCTATCACCGTCCGAACGGATGGGACTACGAACCCGACGAAACAGGAGTTCCCCGGGGAGAAGCCTGTATGTGGGGGGATTATCATCTCCTTGAGCTTGCAACCTACCTGAAACGGGAGATCGAGGAGGGGGAATATCTTGTCTTCTTCAATGTCTGAGACGCGAACAGGTCATGCGGGACTATGTCTGCATACGGTGACGACACGGCCGTGGCCTATTGAAACGGCAATTGAAAAATATGCGGCAGCGGGCATAGGTGGAATCACGATCTGGCGCGACGCGGTCGAGGACAGGGACACCGCGGTACTGCGGAGACAGATTCAGGATGCCGGCCTTGAAGTAGTCTCACTCTGTCGTGGGGGCTTCTTCGCGTCGAACGAACTTCAGGAACGGAATGCTGCGCTGGAAGATAACAGGCGGGTCATCGAACTGGCTTCAGATCTGGGGGCTCCGCTGGTCGTTCTGGTCTGCGGTGCCGATCCGCGACAGGATCTCGCTGACTCACGGGAGCAGATACATGACGCGCTTGTGACCCTCGCCCCATACGCGGCGGAGCGGGGTGTGAAGCTCGGTATTGAGCCTTTGCACCCCATGTACGCCGATACACGCAGTGCGATAAACACGCTGCGGGATGCACGCGTCCTCGCTGAACGGGTCGGTGAGACAAACGTAGGAGTCGTCGTCGACGTGTATCACCTGTGGTGGGACCCTGAGCTTGAGGCTGAGTTGAAGAAACTGAAATCCGAGCAGCTGTTCGGGTATCATATCTGTGACTGGCGTGTTCCCACCGAGCATATGCTCACTGACCGGGGCATAATGGGGGAGGGGTGCATACCACTTGCGAAGATCAGTACATGGGTGAGGGAAACAGGGTTCAGTGGCTTCGACGAGGTGGAAATCTTCTCGACGCGATTGTGGTCGCAGGACCAGGACACGGTTCTAAAACGAATTACGGAGGCATGGAATGGCTGACAGGACGATACGAATTGCAATGAACGGTGTGACGGGACGCATGGGAACGAACCAGCATCTGATTCGCTCTCTGTGTGCGATACGGGACGACGGAGGCGTTGTGCTCTCCGACGGGAGCAGACTCGTCCCGGAGCCGGTCCTCGTCGGCCGGAACGTGGAGAAGCTTTCCCGGCTCGCACGGGAGAACGGGGTTTCGGACTTCAGCACAGATCTTGATGCCGTGTTGTCTGATCCTGAGGTCAAGATCTACTTCGACAGCCAGCAGACACAGCGCCGGGTAGATTCAGTCATAAAGGCAATCGATGCCGGGAAGGCCGTGTACTGTGAAAAGCCGACCGCAACCGAGACCAGCGAAGCTCTGCGCCTGGCTGAATATGCGGAGAAGGCCGGCGTCAAGAACGGAGTCGTACAGGACAAGCTCTGGCTACCAGGACTTATGAAACTCAAGTACCTGATTGACACGGGGTTTTTCGGGAAGATTCTGTCGGTTCGCGGTGAGTTCGGTTACTGGGTTTTCGATGGATTTCACCAGCCCGTACAGCGTCCGAGCTGGAACTATCGTGTCGAGGACGGTGGCGGAATCATGGTAGACATGTTCTGCCACTGGCGTTATGTGATCGACAATCTGTTTGGACCGATAGACAGACTCGTTGCTCTTGGTGCCACCCACATACCCGAGCGCGTCGACGAAACCGGTAACACCTATGCGTGCACCGCCGACGACGCGGCGTACGGGATCTTCGAGCTCAAGAACGGAGTTGTCTGTCAGTTCAACAGCTCCTGGGCTGTTCGCGTAAGGCGTGATGATCTCCTCACCCTGCAGGTAGACGGAACGAACGGATCGGCGGTGGCAGGTCTGCGGGATTGTCGTGTTCAGTCGGATGCCATGACACCGAAACCGGTCTGGAATCCGGACATTGACTCGCCCATAGACTTTTACGAAAAGTGGGAACGCATGCCCACGAGGGACCCGTTTCCGAACGCTTTCCGCCGACAGTGGGAAGTTTTTTTACGTCACGTGATCGAAGACGTATCCTTCCCCTGGGATCTGCGCGAAGGGGCGAAAGGGGTACAGTGTGCTGAACTCGGTCTGCAGAGCTGGAAAGAGAAGCGCTGGGTTGATCTTCATGATCTGTCATAAAACGGAAAATACACATGCGTGATGCCGATACACGGGTGAAAAATGCTGCTCTCCTTCTTCCGGATGAAGCGCTTCGTTCCTACGTGAGTTCAAGGCTTGCAGAAACCGACGGAAAGATGGGCAGCGATGCCGCAGGTATCGAGGTCCAGATCCTTGATGTATCCGACGGACCGCCACCGGCCGACCGAATCAGTCAGTTCGATGTTCTGATCACGGGGTGGCGAACTCCCATGCTGTCGCCGGAGCTCGCTCATCTCGATGAAAGGCAAAGGTATCTGTGCCACCTGACCGGCACGCTCCGATCGAACGTTCCACGTGATGTGATCGCGAGTCCCACGTGGATCGTGACGAACTGGGGAAATTCAATCTCGGGTTTTGTGTCGGAAATGCATCTTGCCTTGCTGCTTGCCGTTTCCCGGCGATTTTCCGAAATCCGCCGTGTGATGGACACCGGTGAAGGCTGGAAGCGTGAGTTACCACCAGGCACAAGTCTGTTTGGCAGGCGAATCGGATTCTACGGATACGGTCTGATCGGGCGGGAGTTTCACAAACTGGTTGAACCTTTTGGAGTGAAGGCCCGCATTTTTGATCCCTACGCCAGTCCGGATGATATCCCGGCGTCGGCGACGCGTGTTTCCTCGCTTGAAGAGCTCTTTCGCGAAAGCGATATTATCTCCGTCCATGCCGGTCTCACCGAGGAGACAGAGGGGTCGATCGACTATCGACTTCTTTCGCTCCTGCCCGAGGACGGGATCGTCGTCAATACGGCCAGGGCCGGGATCATACGGGAGGACGCACTGCTTCAGGCGGTCAGAGATACTGGTCTCCGTTTCGGACTTGACGTGTTCCACAAAGAGCCACTCGACCCCGACTCTCCGCTCGTCTCATCGCCAAGGGTACTCTGTACACCACATTCCGCTGGTGTCGTGGCCAATCAGTTCGAGATGATCTGGGCAACCGCACAGGCCAATCTGCTGCGCTACGCGTCGGGTGAGGATCTGCGGTTTGTGGTCGACGAGGCGCTCTACGACAGGATGACCTGAAAAATGCAATCGAAGATATACCTGGGGACCATTGCACTTGAACCGAATCGCTGGAGCAGTCGGACAGCTTCAATTGACGTTCTGCAGTGGATGGATCGTGCTGCCGGGAGCGGTTTTGACGGTGTTGAAGTCTGGGAACCACACTACGTGCAAGCGTCGCCTGAGGTGCAGAACAAACTCTACGAGAAGCGGGGACAAACGGTCATTTTCAACTCCTATCTTCTCCCCGAGTCCGGTACCGAAGCATCCTGGGAACGGCTCGCAGAGATATGTCGGCGTCTCGAAGTACGGGGACTGAAGTTTAACTTCGGTCCGGATGAGACACGAATACAGGAGTATGTCACGGTTCTTTCGACTGTCCGAAAGTATTTTCCGGACGAGCTTGGCTTCCTTTGCGAGTGCCACCCCGGCACGGTCGCGGAACAGCCGGAGGGTGCCCGTTCGGTCCTGTCTGCGGCAGGGCTCGAGGATGTGGGAATAATATGCCATCCCTTTCTCATAGGAGAGGCGAAACTGACGCGCTGGCTTGATATCTTCGGCCCGAGAGTGCAACACATGCACGTGCAGATGCGCGATGCTGAACGAAAGATCATTCGACTACGAGACAAGCCTGAGTATGTCAACAGACAGATTGCTTTGTTACATGAACATGGCTTCGAAGGCACCTGGACCGTCGAATTTGTCTTCGGGACAGCGTCTCCGAGCGACATACCCGAGACGCTGTTCACGGAAGCCTGCAAGGATAGGGATGTGCTCGCCACGACTCTCCGTGTCTCGAAGCCTTCAGGCGACAGGTGATGGTGTCTCCGAGAATTACAATCAGTGATATTGCCGATGATGTCGGTGTTTCCGTCAGCACAGTCAGTCGGGTATTGAATGGATCGGGGCTGGTATCTCGACCACAACGTGATCGTATTCTCGAGTCGGCAGCACGGCTGGGGTACCGGAAACAGCAGCGACGTCGACAGGCGGGGCGCACAATCGTCACGATTGCTCTTGTGCTGCCGGCAAGCACACCCGGACCTCTGCATCTATTTTACGACACCGGGGAACTGGTCGACAGCGTGCACGCCGCGTTCGGGAAAACACGCGTCAACGTGGTCGTGGTATCCGTCGTGCGTTGGCGTGACACCTTCGAACAGAAAAAAATGGGGGATGTGGATGGCTGTATTCTCGCGTTTACCGACCCTGACCGCAACCTGTCTGAACATCTCGAGGAAAACGGCATACCGACGGTCTCACTGAATCGTATACGACCCGACGGCAATTATGTCAGCTGCGACAACAGGAACGGCATGTCGGCGCTCGTGAGGCAGCTCGTCAACGTTCGAGGTGCTGAACACGACATTGTGTATCTCGACTACAATGCCATACCGGCGGTTTCCGCTGAACGCCGGGACGGGTTTCTCGACGCCGTGGACAAACTCGGCATACAACGGAATCGGTGTCATGTGTACGAAATTCATCATCTGTCCCAGATCAACGATCGTTTCTTTCGGGACCTCTCCGAGAATGCGGTGCGTTCTGTTGTCTGTTTCAACGATGTAGTAGCTGTCTACGTGTACCAGGCGGCCTTGCACCGGGGCATGCGAATTCCGGAAGACCTTTCGCTGACCGGTTTCGACAACTCCCCCGTACGACAGCTTCTTGACCGCGCAATAGACACGGTCGATCTTGGTGTTGGCGCGCTCGCTCGCACCGCCGCAGACTGGCTTCGCTCATGTGTTCTGCTGGCCGAGTGTCGTCCCCTGCAGGTAGTGCTTGAACCACGCTATGTTCCGGGAGACACACTGTAAGCTGACTGTCATCCCCCCCAACCGCACGCAGACGTCTGCTGCGGGGATTGCATGTCTGCTGCAAACCTGTGTTAGGCTTAAACCATGACAGTTACAAAGAATTCAGTTGTTACGATGGATTACTCTCTCACCGATCCTGATGGCGCCGTCCTTGATTCGTCTGAGGGGCGTGGTCCCTTGAGTTACCTGCACGGTGCCGGGAACATAATTCCGGGACTCGAAGGTGCGCTTGAGGGGAAATCAGAAGGCGACCACGTGCGAGCAGTCGTTGAAGCACAGGACGCCTACGGCGAACGCGATGAAAGTCGCGTTGTGGATCTCCCTCGCGACCGGTTCTCCGGGGTGGAGACGATAGAGCCCGGCATGCAGTTCCAGGCGGAAGTTGACGGAGGCACACAGATTCTGACGGTTCAGAAAGCGGACGACACCAACGTAACCGTCGATGCGAATCATCCTCTGGCAGGTGTTACCCTTACGTTCGAAGTTGATATCAAGAGTGTGCGTAAGGCCTCAGAACAGGAAATAGAGTCAGGAAAGGTTCAATAGCAACATTCCGTACGTTCGCATGCCCTCTGACCGGTAGACGGAACACCATAACACTTGTAATAGTAAGTGTATGAACGAATGTTCGGTCGAGGCGTCGGAGGGTGTATGCGGACGATTTTGCTGGTAGACGAGAGCGATCTGCTCAGGGTGTCAATCTCGGTGGACGGTAGTCCTCATCCTGTTCCACGTTTCGACGATCTGCGTCCCTCGGTGCAGGAGGCAGCCGAGTCGGCCGATGCGGTTTTCTACGTCGCACCGCATCACGATCCCGTCATTATCTCGGCTGACGGTGTAATCGAAGGTCAGTACCGATGGGAAGACATCGGCGACATTGCAATAACGTTCAATCGCTCGCGCGCTTTGCCCCGAACGCAGACAAACACGAAGAGTCACCTTGAGCCGGTCGAAGAATAGCGGCTGACGACGCCGAGCACTCCGGAGAAGCATAGTGGATACGGTACTCGCAATACTGCGACTGTTCGGCAGCCTGGGGCTGTTCCTGTATGGCATGCGTACCATGAGCGAAGGTCTCAAACGTGCTGCCGGTGAGCGGTTGCAGTCGGTGCTGACGTTCATGACGGGAAATCGCTTTGCGGCGGTATTCACGGGCTTCGTTCTCACGGTTCTTCTACAGAGCAGTTCCGCATCCACCGTCATGATCGTCGGCTTTGTGAATGCGGGCCTGCTTGCCATGTATCAGGCGCTCGGCATGGTCCTCGGAGCCAACATAGGGACCACGATGACCGGATGGCTTGTTGCATTCTTTGGATTCCGCATAGACGTTTCAGCCGCTGCGCTTCCGACTATCGCGATCGGGGCGGTACTCCTGTTCATCCGCAAAATCAGAAACGAAGAGCTTGGTGAGGCACTGATCGGTTTTGGTCTGCTCTTTCTCGGTCTGATGTTTCTCGCAGACTCGGTGCCAGGTGTCGATGACTTTCCCGCGATTCTCGAGTTCAGCCAGTGGCTTACCGGATACGGTGTGCTTTCTACGCTCGCATTTGTCCTGGTCGGGGGCTTGCTGACGATTGTTCTTCAGTCCTCATCAGCAGCGGTGACCGTGACGCTTACGATGGCTTTTGCCGGTTGGATCGACTTTCCTGTGGCGGCGGCTATAATTCTCGGAGAGAACATCGGGACGACTGTTACGGCGAATCTGGCGTCCATCGGTGGAACAGATGCAGCGCGCCGCGCCGCGCGGGGCCATTTCGTATTTAACGTCGTCGGAATGCTCTGGATGATCCCGGTGTTTGTACCGTATCTGATTCTTGTCGAGCGCATTACTCCCGGGCCGCCTGTGGGAGCTACGCTTCCTATGCATCTTGCAGTTTTTCACACCTCATTCAACGTCCTGAATGTACTGATCTTTCTGCCTTTTCTTCGCCGCTTCGCGGCACTGATTGAGCGTTATGTCAAAGCCGTCCATCCCTCGGTGCGGTCAGCGAGCGTCCTGAAGTTCGTACAGGACTACATGCGCATCTCACCCGAACTGTACCTTTTTCCCATACGTCAGGAACTCGGCCGTATGGCGTCGAGCGTTGTCGATATGTACAGGCAGACCCGTATGCTGCTCGAAGATCCTTCGACCGCAGATCAGCGTCACGTCGATGAACAGCAGGCACGAGAGGAGTTATCCGATCGGACGCACAGTGAGATCACGGGGTTTCTCGCGTCGTGCTCGACTGGTCATCTCAGCGCGGCTACCGCCGACGCGGTTGTCTCCCTCATGAGAATTTCCCATGAACTCGAGCGCATAGCCGACAGTTGTCTTAATCTTACGTTTCTCGCGGAACGGGCGAAAAAGCACGAAATGACGCTGGGCAGGAAGGGGCAACGCGAGCTTCTTGCATACCTGGATCTCGTCGATGGCTTTCTCACCTTCGCGGCACGGCACGTCAACGACCGGCTCTCGGATACGGACTTGAGTCACGCGGATGAAATGGAGCGGGTTGTCAATGCGTCACGTGCACAGGTCAAGAAACGGGCCCGGAAGCGATTGCAGAAGGGATCGGACGTACGGACCGAGTTGCTTATGGTCGATGTTGCGAATCATCTCGAGCACATCGGAGATTTCTGCCTGAACATAGTACAGGCAAATAAAACAATTCGAGCATCGGGTTTCGGGAACATCCCGTCCGCAACAGCGGCCGATGAGAATCAGGTC
>SKXQ01000080.1 GCA_007128315.1 Spirochaetaceae bacterium
ATCCATCCAATAGGGACCTGAGAATCAAACCCTGGGGGGTTAACGCAGCCCGGTACAGTTTTTACCGGGCTGCGGCTAATTTCTTCGCGGGCATAAAACCAGAGAGTATGATCATGCAGTCTAAAGATGCGATAACGGACATAGGAGAAGCGACACAGCCGGAGTTTCGGAAGAAAGGCCTTGATTTTCGACGAACATGGCCGCTTCATGCGATGCTCATACCCGGCCTGCTGTTCATACTCCTGTTCGAGTATCTGGCCATGGGCGGTCTTGTCATGGCTTTTCAGGATTACCGTCCTTGGCTTGGTATTCGGAACTCTCCCTGGATCGGTCTGGATCATCTCCGCTTTGTCTTCACGTATCCTGACTCTATTCAGGTGATCTGGAATACCTTGCTCATTTCGTTCTTCAAAATAGTCCTGGGACTCGTTGTCCCCCTCGTGTTCGCGCTTGCCTTGAACGAAGTGCGAAAATCATTCCTGAAACGATCCATACAGACGCTTGTATATCTGCCTCACTTCCTTTCCTGGGTTGTCTTCGGCGGTATCATTCTCGATATTCTTTCTCTGCGAGGCGCCGTCAATCAGATTCTCACAAACGTATTCAATATGGGCCCGATCTTTTTTCTCGGTGAAGGTGGCTGGTTCAGGTTTACCCTCGTTATTACCGACGTCTGGAAGTCTTTCGGATTCTCGGCGATCGTTTTTCTTGCTGCGCTGTCCGGCGTAGACCCGAATCTCTACGAGGCGGCTCAGATCGATGGTGCGAACCGGTGGAAGCAGACATGGCACATAACGATACCGTGTATCTCCGCGGTAATCATCGTTGTCGGAACCCTGTCTCTCGGGCAGATTCTCAATGCCGGTTTTGAGCAGGTTCTCGTTCTCTATAACCCGCTTGTGTATCGATATGGCGACATAATTGACACATTTGTGTACCGGGTCGGTCTGCTTCAGGGGAACTTTGGCTTTGGTACCGCAGTAGGTCTTTTCAAATCCGTGGTCGGCTTCACCCTCATTGTCTTTGCGTATCGACTCGCCTACAAGCTCGCCGACTACCGGATCTTCTGATCAGCATGCTGGAGACGTGAACTCATGATAAAAGAAAGCGGAAGCTACCGATTATTCAGTTTTACAAACAACATACTGCTGACGATACTCGCTATCGTCTGTGTCCTGCCGCTCATACATGTGCTTGCGGTTTCGTTTAGTTCGTCCGGACCCGCAAACGCACATGCCGTGGGACTTGTACCCGTCGATTTCACGGCGGAAAACTACCGGATCACCTTGCAGAATACCAGGTTCATACGATCCATGTTCTGGTCGGTGTACCGGCTTGTTCTCGGCACCGGCATACATATGGTGCTGATCTGTCTGACCGCGTATCCGCTTTCGAAAAGCGATCATGCGTTCAAAGGCCGGTCAGTGTATGCGTGGCTCTTTGTGTTCACGATGCTTTTCAGCGGAGGTCTGATTCCGCAGTACCTGGTTATCCGGAATCTCGGGCTCATGAACACCATAGGCGCACTCGTTCTGCCGCGGGCTATGTCGGTCTGGAGCATGATCCTTCTGATCAATTTCTTTCGGACGGTACCAAAAGACCTTGAAGACGCGGCTCTGATCGACGGAGCAGGACAGCTTCGAACGCTCGTTTCCATTTTTGTTCCCTTGTCCAAGGCAGCTCTCGCGACACTTGGTCTGTTTCACATGGTTTTCCAGTGGAACTCGTGGTTCGACGGGCTGATCTACATGTCGACACAACGATATCCGTTGGCGACCTTTCTGCAGACCGTCGTCGTCCGGGGAACTGATATTCTTGAAATGACCGAGGATCAGATTCAACGACTCTCCCAGCGCGGACTCGTGTCCTCACAGATATTCATAGCAGCTGTTCCCATTCTCATGGTCTATCCCTTCCTGCAGAAGTACTTCGTGAAGGGAATCGTTCTCGGATCGGTGAAAGGATAGAAAGGTACAGAAAGGAGATACCCACATGAAACGCTTCAGAGTTGGCATGGCCGGTCTCGGATTCGGCTCCGAGTTTCTGCCCATTTACATGGATCATCCACACGCCGAGATCGCGGCGGTCTGCCGCAGAACCCGGGATGGTCTCGATGAAATTGGGGAGCGCTTCTCAGTGCCAGGGAGATACACCCGTTTTGAAGACATGCTCGCCGACGATCGTGTCGACTTTGTCCACATAAATACTCCGATACCGGATCACGCGCCGCAGACCATCGCCGCCCTGAAGGCGGGGAAACACGTGATGTGCACGGTGCCGATGGCGACGACCATTGACGAATGCCGTGAAATCGTCGATCTCGTTCGCGAAACCGGGCTGAAATACATGATGGCCGAGACCGTTGTGTACAGTCGTGAATACCTGTTCGTAAAAGACCTGTACGACAGAGGCGAACTCGGCGATATACAGTATCTGCAGGCGTCACACCCGCAGGACATGGAAGGATGGCCGGACTACTGGAAGGCGATGATTCCCATGCATTACGCGACGCACGTCGTGAGTCCTGTTCTGGGAATCGTGAACGGACGTGCTGAGTACGTCAGCTGCATGGGTTCCGGTACAATCAACGACGAGTGCGCTGAGTTGTCGGGTAATCGCTTTGCTGTGGAGAGCTGTCACATCAAGATCGGGAACTCTCCGGTGGCGGCGCATATCTGGCGATTTCTCTGGGACACCGCCCGGCAATACCGGGAGAGCATCGATGTGTATGGTTCACGGAAGTCATTCGAGTGGCCGTTGATCGAAGGCGAGCTCCCTGTTCTTCATACCGCGAAGAAACCGGAATCAGAGATCCCGTCACGTGTCGAAGTGCCGGATTTCGCTCATCGTCTTCCTGAACCGATACGGAAGTACACCTCAAGCATCGCGGACGAGGAACACCGGTCCTTTATTCAGGGAGGCGGGCACGGCGGATCGCACCCGCACATGGTGCACGAGTTTGTCTCGGCACTGACCGAGGACCGTGCACCGTATCCTGATGCCGCAACGGCGGCGAACTGGACATCAGTCGGTATCTGTGCGCACGAGTCCGCTATCAAGGGTGGTGAGCAGGTAGCGGTACCGGATTATGGAACCGTATCATGACAGGAAACATCAAGGCCGAATCGACGAAAAACGAAACAGACATCGGGCTCATAGGCCTTGGGGCAATGGGAAGCGGAATTGCGCACACCCTGCTTGAGGCAGGTTTCGACCTGTGGGTCTATGACATAGATAATGAACGGGTCAGCAGTGCAGTGGCGGAGGGCGCCTTGGCAACCGATTCCATTATGCAGATGTGTGCGCAGTGTTCGACTATCCTCCTCAGTCTGCCAAGCTCTGACGTGACTGTATCGGTCATTGAGGCGGACCTCATTCCTGTTCTTGGCGAAGGCTCCATTGTGATCGACCTCGGGACGACACGAGTGGAAGACACGCAGCGTCTGCATGCGCTGTCGCTGAAAATCGGAGCAGGTCTCATTGACGCCCCTGTCAGCGGAGGCGTCGGAGCCGCTGCGACTGGTGAGCTGTTTGTGTTTGCCGGGGGCGACCGCAACGTATTTGAAGCATGCACACCCGTGTTCACCGCAATTGGAGGAGGGCGCGTCACCTATTGTGGACCATCCGGAAGCGGACAGATCACGAAGGCGGTCAATCAGCTTTCGATGGGTCTCGCTGAGGCCGCATACATGGAGGCTCTTGCGTTCGGTGTAAACGCAGGCGTTAACGTCGAGATACTCGATCGGGCACTCGGTGGGGATGGAGGTTTCCGTAAACAGATTCGGCAGGTTTCGAAGCGGATTCTCGAAGGTAACGGCGACATGATGGACGCCAAGTCAGCCGAATATCCGTACTTCCTCGATGAGGCCGATCGCAAGGGATTCGCGACACCAGTATTGAAGGCATTACACGAGTTCACAGAGACTCTGCCGAAAACTGCACGCGACAACATGAACAGACCCTATGCACCGTTATGGAGTGCGCTTGTCAACCGGGACGTGTAGCCGGCAGGAGCCGGTACTGGTTTCGTGTTTCAACGTGATAGAATAACGTGCATGCGTGCTCTACGGCTTTTACTTCTGGTCGTCGTTCTGTCTGGATGCGCAACGGGTTCAGGCTCTCTGTTCGAAAGCGAAGCCCGGGCGGGAGCTTCCGGCAGACAATCCGGAAATTCTCAGGCTGATGATGAACCGGACGGGTCAGATGAGGTGCAGCCTGGATTGACCATTCGGACCTCGCCGCATGGCGCAGAGGTCTTCGTAAACGGACGTCGCCAGGGGCGATCACCCAT
>SKXQ01000101.1 GCA_007128315.1 Spirochaetaceae bacterium
AAGGATTACGCAGTAATCCTGAGAGCCCAGCCCGATAGAGCCTGTCGGCCGACTTCATGTCGGTAGACAGGCTTTTTTTTATTGGCGCGGATTTGAACCGGAGTGAGCGCCGAGCGGCAGCATTATGCCATCAGTACGTCTCGCGTAGCGACCGTGCTACAATTCAATCCATGAGCGACAGGAATATCTTCGTCGTTGGTGGTAGCGGATTCTTGAGTGGCGCCATCGCAAACGCGGCAATACAGGCGGGAGACTCCGTGTTCGTCGTTACGCGCGGAACACGCCCCGTCCCCAGCGGAGTACACGCGCTCGTGGCAGATCGCCACGATGCACATGCGTTTGCTGCTGCGGTTGACAACGGTCTACGTGAGGCAGGCGGCAGATTTGATCTGGTGGTCGACGCGATCCCGTTCTCGCGGGACGACGCTCGACAGGATCTTGCAGCTTTCAGCGGCCGGACAAATCGTTTCGTTTTCGTTTCGACGGATTTCGTCTACGATCCGCTTCGCCGTCGGTTTCCGCAGACAGAGGCCAATGCGGACTACATCCGAGACGGATATGGTGGCAAAAAACGGATGGCCGAAGAGGTTCTGCTTGCCGCTGGCTCGAACGATTTGCCGTGGGTCGTTGTGCGGCCCGGACATATCTATGGTCCGGGGTCGCAGCTCGGCTGCCTTCCACCACTCGGTCGGGACCCTGAGCTGGTGTCCCGCCTGCAGGAAGGGACTCCAGTCGCACTCCTCGGGGGCGGACACTTTCTCCAGCAACCTGTATTTGTCGACGGTCTCGTCCGCGTTATTCTGGAACTTGGTGACGCCGCTCCCGAACGAACTGTTGGCAGGATCATGAATGTCGCCGGACCCGAGATTATCGAATCGACTGAGTATTATCGGATAGTTGCCGAAGCGCTCGGCGTCGACCTGTCAATAGACGAGATTCCGGTTGGAGCGTACGCACGGGATAATCCGGACAAAGCGTCGTTTATTTGTCATCGGTTCTACGACTTGAGTCTGCTTGCCGCCACAGGTGTGCGACTGCCAGACACACGTCTCGCTGACGGACTTCGAACCCAGCTTAAGGCGTTGCAGCGTTCCACCGGGGAGAACACGTAACAGAAACCCGGGTTGCGTCAGGACACGCTCATTGACTGTCCGGGCGGGCATCGCGACGTTCGACCTGCCGTCGAATGTCGTCAAGAAAATCGTCTGCGACATACACGATTTCGGTACGTTTGAACTCGTGCTCGGGAATCCGGGGGCCGATCACGTTCACACGATAACCAATCGCGAGCCCCAGCCGAAGCGGGTCGGCAGCAACAATACCCTGTGGATCGATTCGGCCGGTCAGCCGCGCAAACACCGAATGGACCCGATAGTTGAACGGTCGCGGATCGGTCCGGAAATCCCTGTTGTCCGGCGGTTCGTCGAAAAAGACTCGTTCCAGTTCGAGAAAGGCACCCGGCTGAAAACCGACTCCACCGCCGAGCGCGTTACCGCGTACCTCGAGCAGCGCATCTCCTCCGAACGAAAGAAGATTCGGTCCAATGAGCTCAGGTAGAAAGCCCGGAACACGCAATCCTCCTCCTGCAGTAAACGATACAACCGTCGTGCGTCGCGGAGTACCGT
This sequence comes from Spirochaetaceae bacterium, assembly GCA_007128315.1. Lineage (GTDB taxonomy): Bacteria > Spirochaetota > Spirochaetia > DSM-27196 > SKKC01 > SKKC01. The sequence continues at coordinate 1,626 of SKXQ01000101.1, forward strand.
CGTCGATATATCTGGCCGATGACGAGCTGGTACTGAGATGTGCAGTATATCGCTCCCGAAAAACACCCCGCGTCTCGATTCCGATACCGTCAGTCCCGGCCGTGAGTCCCGCGTAGAGATCGAACAGGGGAAACTCGGTGTACGCTTTGCGGTTATCGCTGATGTGCGGCAGGACGATACCTTCGACTATCGAGATGTCAACCGCATTCATTCGAACGGCACCGAAACCAAAAGGAACGGTGTACACACCTCCGTCGGGCAGCGGATCCGAAATCTGACCTGCGCGGGCCAGGAGCACGGCGTCGCGCTGTTCGTTTGTGTACTGGGCGTACAACAAAAACGATGTGCGTTCTCCACGCAGAGTCGTTGCTGGTCCGAAAGACCCGAGCTGCACGAATAGTCGTCCATCAGACGTTTCGGGGAACCCGAGAGGATCGTAATGCGAGAACGCAGTGTCTGTGGCGACAGCCTCAGGTGAGGCCAGCTCATGCGGCTCGCTGTCAAGAATGAGGCGGGTCAACTCAACTGCTGACAACGGTTCGTCGAAAACGTCGGGTTCGTCAACTGCATAAATGAGCGAACTCGCCAGAAACATGATTATTCCGGCCCAGACAGGCAGTAGCGGTGTTTTAGCCATGACAGTCACGCGACATAAAACACTTCTAATGGCTGCTGGTAACAACGCGTAACGCCCGGTTCGTGCGGGGCGCAGCTACGCAATTTTCACTACCATCTTTCCAAGGTTACTTCCACTGAACAGGTCAATAAACGCGCGCGGTGCATTCTCCAGAGCCTCGACAACTGTCTCTTCGTAGGCAATCCGGCCGTCGCGTACCCGGGGAGCTACCTCCGAAATAAAGGTGTCGTAGTGCTCCCAGTGGTCGCTGACAATGAATCCCTGGAGGCGCAGCCGTTTCCAGACGATGTGTGACAGGTTACGGGGCGCTGCAGGAGCTTCTGTGGCGTTGTATGACGAGATCATTCCGCAGCAGACAATCTGTCCATGCATCGCCATGTTTTCGAGTGCCGCTTCCAGATGATCCGTTCCAACATTATCAAAGTAAATATCAATTCCGTCCGGAGCTGCCGTTTTCAGATCGGCAACGAGATTGCTGCTTTCACGGTAGTTCATGGCGAAATCGACCCGGGCACGGTTGGTCAGCCATGCCACTTTCTCGGGCGACCCGGCGCTTCCGATAACCCGACAGCCCGCGTCCCGTGCGAGCTGGCATACGAGCGACCCGACTGCTCCCGCAGCTGCAGACACGAAAACCGTCTGCCCTGCGTGGGCTGCCGCAAGTTTCATGAGACCAACGTACGCGGTCATTCCCGGCATGCCGAGAACGCCAAGATGGGTCGAGACGGGCGCAGCCTCTGCGTCGACAACGCGGACCTTCTCCGGCCGGGTAACATAGTAGTCCCGCCACCCTTTTTCCCCGACCACGAAATCGCCAGCACGAAGCTTGGCGGCGTTCGACTCGACAACTACACCGACACAACCACCGCGCATCGCTTCGCCCGGTTTCCAGTTGTCCGCGTACGACGCTCCCTTTGATATGCGCCCCCGCATATACGGGTCTACCGACATGTAGTGGTTACGAACGAGTACTTCACCTTCCGAAGGGGCCTGGAGTTCGGTTTCGACAAGCTCGAAATCGCTATCTTTGGGAACACCGGCCGGGTTCTGCTTTAAGCGGATTTCACGATTCTTCATGCTGACACAGTACTACATGCAACGAAGGATCGCATCCTCAGTTCCCAAAGAAGACGCCTCCGTACATACTTGTGTACCTTCGCACCAGTCGCGAAGACAAAAGGAGGCCACATGGCAAACGCTGGAGAACCTGCATCATCATCATCTACACCATGGGACTCACGATACAGTACCGATTCCTATGTATATGGGACCGATGTAAATGAGTTTGTCGCCTCGAGTCTGGAACAGGCTGCGGTGCGGGCAGGCGCCCGGGTCGTCGAGCTCGCCTGCGGCGAAGGCCGGAATGCGGTGTATCTCGCCCGGCAGGGCTTTCAGGTAACTGCCGTGGACAGTTCGCGGGTTGGCCTTGAAAAGACTCTGACACTTGCAGCCCGGCATGGTGTAACGGTCGAGACCGTGTGTGCAGACGCGCTTGCGTGGCGCCCCGAAGCGCCGTTCGATGTGCTTGTGACAACATGGTTTCACGTTCACCCCGACCGGAAAAATGACCTTTTTCGAGCCATAACTAATGCCATGCGCCCGGGTGGCATGCTGATCGCCGAGTGGTTTCACCCCGATCAACGACGAAAGGGTTTTACAAGCGGCGGACCACCAGACCCTGACATGATGTTCACAAAGGAAGAGCTGATCGACGGTCTTTCAGGTTTCTCGATAGATGATATCGCTCACACCGAACGAACGCTGTCCGAGGGGAGCTGGCATACAGGGCTCGCGTCGACAGTCGCCGTGCGTGCTACACGTTCCTGACCACACACCGGTCCGGCGACGCCCCCACAATGTGCACAACCCGAGGCTTGACAGCGCACAGCCACAACCGTATTTTTCAGGGAGTTCAGTTCCATCGAGAGAGCGCGTGCCGAACGCACGCCGCCGAAGGTGCAAGGGGCTGCTCACTGAATGGAGCGCGTCCGAATCTCTCAGGCTACAG
>SKXQ01000168.1 GCA_007128315.1 Spirochaetaceae bacterium
TTGAAACCGGTGAGAATGATGTCACTGCAAGCATGTGGTTCCATATCGGAGCTAACATGGACCAGCGCGTACGGGTACATGTCGGAACGATGACTGCCCAGGGCCTTGGACTGCAGGGACTGAATGGACCACCGCATTCGGCCACGTTCATAACACTGTCAAGTCCTGACAGTGCAAATGCAGCGATTGGCACGATTGACGACGCGCTTACAGCCGTAAGCAAGCAGCGCGCAGACCTGGGTGCGTACCAGAATCGTCTGGACTTCACCCGACAGGGACTCGACGTCGGAGCAGAGAATCTTGCTGCTTCCGAAAGCCGAATTCGCGATACCGACATGGCCGCAGAGATGGTCGACTTCGTCAAGAACCAGATTCTTGTCCAGGCGTCCACTGCAATGCTTGCTCAGGCAAACGTTGCGCCACAGAACGTACTCGGCCTTCTCCAGTAATGGAGGTGGCCGGGAGAGCGACCTCCGGCCGGAAGTCGATTCCCGATTGCACCCCCTTTCTCAGGGGGTGCTTTTTTTTTATGCTGAGCTATGAAGCGGCAACCGTCACTATCCGCCATTCCTGACTTTCTTCACAGTTTTGCGAACCGTTTTGCGGCACGCGGGTATCGCTGTCTGCTGGTCGGTGGGAGCATCCGCGATGCCGCACTCCAGTTCGACGTTCAGGATTTCGATATCGCAACAGACGCACGTCCGACCGACGTCCAGCGTCTGTTCAGAAAAACGATACCGACCGGCCTGCAGCACGGGACTGTCACCGTCCTCTATGCCGGACACCAGATTGAAGTCACAACCTTCCGGGCGGAAGCCGACTACAGTGACGGCAGGCATCCCGATGCCGTCGAGTTCGGTGTCTCCATAGAAGAGGATCTTGCACGAAGGGATTTCACTATCAATGCCATGGCGCTCGATCTGCACACCGGCGCCTTTATCGATCCGTTCAACGGACTCGAAGACCTGCAGGACCGGCTTCTGCGTACCGTGGGCTCGCCGTCGGAACGCTTCCGGGAAGACGGTCTTCGCCTCCTTCGTGCGATACGCTTCTCGGCACGACTCGATTTCCGTATCGACGAGGAGACGCATCAGGCTATGCGGACGGCACACGATGCCCTGCGTGGGGTCAGTGCCGAACGCGTCCGTGACGAGCTGCTCAAGAGCCTCTCAGCTCGCTCTGCGGCACAGGTGGTGTCCACCCTGGACGAAACCGGCCTGATTGGTCATGTGTTTTACGAGGACGGCTCAGCGCCGACGATACGCTACGCGGCTTCCGACCGCACGCGGAATCTGGACCTTATTCCATCCGATCTCCCGCTGGTACGCCTGGCGGCTCTGATAGCTCTGTGCAGCGAAGGCAACGATGTCCTCGAGGCTCTGAGAGTCTCCGACCGGCTCAAGCTGAGCAACCACGAGCGCGGTATTCTGACAAGGTTACTCGAAACAGGCCCCGTGAACGACAACCAGCTGCAGACGGACCGGGATGTCAGGCTGCTCCTGTCGCGGTGCGGGTCCGGGATGGTTCAGGAGATCTCCTGCTTTTCAGCTGCGATTCGGGTCGATGCGGCCGACGGGTTGTCCGAGCGTATAGAACAACGCCTGCGTGAGGTTCTTGCCGAACAGCCACCGCTCACAGTCCGTGAGCTGGCGGTGGACGGGAGGACAGTCATGAACGAACTGAACCTGACCCCGGGACCGGTCATCGGCCGTATTCTGCAGGGCCTGCTTGATTTCGTTATCGAAGATCCGAGCCGAAACTCGTACGAGCAGCTCATCGAAAAGGCGAGAACGATAGCCTGACGCCGGTCTCAGGGTTTGGTCAAACGACGACGAGCCGATGATTTCGCCGGACGGCTGTCAGCGGATTCCGACGGTTCGAGCGCCTCGTACGCAAGCGCAGCCGCCGCCTGTTCTGCTTCCTTCTTGTTCTTCCCTTTTCCCGGGCCGTAGGTCTGTTCTCCGATACGGACATCCATCCAGAAGGTCTTGTCGTGATCGGGGCCGGTCCGTTTCTGGAGATTGTACTTCGGATAGCTTCTGAAGCGCTTCTGCACCAGTTCCTGCAAAAGCGTCTTGTAGTCTTTCCGATGACGGTTTTCGACGACCTTGTCGATCTCGGGAACGAGCATTCGCAGTATGAAGCGTTGTGAGGCCTTCCACCCTGAATCGATGAAATACGCTCCAATGATGGCTTCCAGACAGTCAGCAAGAAGTGCTTTCTTGGTTCGACCGCCTGAGTACTCCTCGCCCTTCCCGATGAGAATATAGTTATCCACTCTCAGGTCGCGAGCGATGTCGGCGAGGCTGTCTTCGCTGACTACAAATGATTTTATACGCGCCAGATCGCCTTCAAGCTTTTCGGGAAACTGCAGGAAAAGGTACTCGGCGACGACAAGGCCAAGAACTGAGTCACCGAGAAACTCAAGTTTCTCGTTGTTCCCAATGTCTAAGGCGTTCTCGTTGGCGAATGACCGGTGAGAAAACGCAAGGTTAAGAAGCTCCTGCTTCTTGAACTTTATCGATGCGTGTTTCTCGAAAAGTTGCAGCTCTTTCCTCCGGTCGGCCTCGACCGGAGGAGTGCGAAGCGCGCGATGTTTTTGGAATCGCACGGTGATCGCGAGCTACTTCGACTGGCTCTGGATGTAATCGAGCGCATCCTTTACGGTCTCGAACTCGTTCGCTTTTTCGTCCGGGATCGTAATGCCAAGCTCTTCCTCAATTGCGTACACAAGCTCGTAGGTATCGAGGCTGTCAGCGCCAAGATCCTGTCGAAACGACGAATCCACGCTAATCTTGCTCTCGTCAATCTCAAGCTTGTCCGCGATCAGTTTTTTCATCTTCTCGAAAAGTTGTTCATCCATATCCTACCCTCCTCGGTGTTGTCGGTTTTCTCGTATTTCTGCCGATCACATACGGATCGGCAATCCACATTCGTCGGTTATACCGCTCAGAAACAACAGTCGCTGAGCAGCTCTTGTACTTTAGTCGAGATCCTGCGGCTCCATTACAAGCCGGCCTTTATAATGACCGCACTTCGGGCAGACCCGGTGCGGAAGTTTCATGGCCCCACAGTTGGAGCATGTGACCAGGTTCGGTACGTGAAGCTTACTGTTAATTGAATGCTTTCGGCGTGTTCGTGCTTTCGAAGCTTTATTCTTTGGTACTGCCATGTTGATTCGTTTCCTTCTTTTCGTTCAGTGGGTAAATAATCAGACCCCAAAAGCTATCCGATGCCTGCGAGGCTGTCAAGAACCGCCCATTTTACTCTGCAGCCTCTTTGCGACATTCGGCGGGACCATCGTGGTAATATCGCCCCCGAGTCGGGCGAGCTCCTTTATTGCGGAACTCCTGAGAACAAAGTACTGCGGATCCGTTGGAATGAAAATGGTTTCCACAAGCGGACTCAGACCCCGGTTTACCATCGAGAGCTCGAACTCGTAGTTGAAGTCCGCGAGCGCACGAACGCCGCGCACCATCAATCGTGCGCCCACGTCTTCCGCGAAGCGCACGATAAGACCGGACCACAGCCGCGCCTCGACGTTTTCGTAGGGTTCCACCAGTTCTTCAGCCATCGTGAGACGTTCTTTTGCATCGAAGGTATACGATTTTGCGGAGTTGTCCGCGACTACGACGTAGACCTTGTCGTATATCCCGGAAATGCGATGGATTATGTTCAGATGTACGTTTGTCGGTGGATCGAAACTACCCGGGAAAAGTACCGTAAGCATGATTCAGCAGTGTAGACCGATCCTATTCGCCGTGGAAAGTCCTGGTTTGACCGTCGCCAGGCTCCTGGTTTTCGGGCCCGGCGACGGAGTCTGCGTCGTCCCGCTGAGCGAGCCTGATGGAAAGATCGGTTGCGATTATACCGACGGCCCTGGAGATGTAGTCCTGGTCTCCGATGCACTCTTTCAGGTGCCTGAGCCTGTTGTAATCAGTATTTCTCGCAAGCCGTGGCATTACTACCCTCTACCAGACATCGGATGTCGTCCATGCGTTTTCGATGTGGGTGATTTCACCGCTTCCACTATCCACAAAAAGTACATCAAACACGATCCCATACCCGTCGAACCCGGGAGAACGCCGTAGAAATTCCGACGCGCACGACTGAATCCGCTGCCGTTTCCGGCGCGAAACAGACTGCTCGAGTCCTTCCATGGGAACCGTTCTCCAGGTCTTCACCTCGCAAAAGTGAAGAATTCGATCTCTCTCACTTATTATATCGACCTCACCTATGGATAATCTGAAGTTCGTCGCGATGATAATATGCCCCTTGCCTGTCAGAAAGGCTGAGGCCTTTTTTTCACCGGACTGACCTCGCTCCCAGGTTGAAGTCATTCGCCCGGGGTGCTGCCTTTTCCAATCTCTTTCGGATCTACGGCCTGCGCGATGAACAGTCGCTTTTCGGTGCTGAGATCAATAATCTCGCCGCTGTCGTTGGGGAGCTCCGCTCCGGTCTCGTCTATCATGATTTTTACCGCCGGCCGAAGGGGAGACTTCGGGTTCACTACCACGACACGCCCTACTGCAGCATTGTTCAAGAGGACAATGCTGCCGAGAGGGTATATTCCCATCGTACGAATGAAGACCTTGAGAACCTCGGGATCGAAGCGACGGCCATTATCACCGAGTATGGTCCGCATAGCGCGATAGCCGATCATGGAGTCACGATAGGGACGCTTCGAAACCATCGCCTCGAATGCGTCTGCGACCGCGATGATGCGCGCGGGAAGTACGATGCGTTCACCGGCAAGTCCTTTCGGATAGCCTTCTCCGTCCCAGCGTTCCTGGTGCTGCAGCGCGGCCTGACCGACAGTATCCGCATAGCGCAGCTCCCGGGTGATAATCTTGTAACTGTGCACGGGATGCGTCTTTATCTGCTGCAACTCGCTTCCCGTGAGCTTCCCTTCTTTCGTGATGATGCTGTCCGGAAGTCTGAGCATACCTATATCGTGCAGCAACGCCGCGGTGGCAAGCTCCGTGATCTTGTGCTGTGCGATCCCTATGCTCTGCCCCATAAGGACGGAAAGGACGGCCGAATTAATGGCGTTTTCCTCGAAACCGCTTTCACCGTGCAGTCCGTATAAAATGTACTGGATGAGCTCATCACGCCGCTCGCGCAGCTCGCCGACGAGTCCGTCGACGATACCGTCGATGTCGGCAGGATCGATGCGCTCGTGATTCTGCACCTGTACGTGCAGCGCCTTAACCCGGTCCCGGAGACTTCCATAGAAGGACAGAACCTTCTTGTACTCCGCCGAGGTAAAAACGGCGTTCAGAAAATCGTGTTTTCGCTCATCGGCATTTTTCGGGGTACCGCTGCTCATGACCGAGTCGACTTTCCAGCTGCGAAGACGCTTCAGATCCTGTTCCCGTATCTCGACGTTCTCGGGTACAAACAGCGTTTCATCGTCAACGTATACGGGAGCGTCAAAGACCATCCCCGCTGTAAGATCATCCACGGCGTAGTGATTCATTTTTTCCTGCCCTTTGCGTCCACAGCCCCAACAAATACGAGAAGTTTCGCCACTACCTCGTATACGGACTCGGGAATCATGGTATCAACATCGACCGCAAAGAGAACTTGCGTGAGCTCAGAGTCTTCTCTTACCGGAACCCCACGAGCCCGGGCAAGATCGACCAGTCGTTCCGCGGCGCGTCCGGACGCTTTCACGTGTACAAAAGGCGCCGGAAGATCTGATGTGTATCGTAATCCCAGAGCTTTCTTCATGCGGTCGTATCTACGTGGGGAAGTATAGTGGTTGCCGCATCATCTGAAAAGCCGTCTGTCGAAGCCCTTGATCCAAGTCCGGGTGACACAGACAGGCCGAGTGCCTCGAGTTCCCCATACAGGGTCCTGAAAGCTCTACTGGCAGGATCAAACGAATCGGGGTCGTCCACGTACAGGCGAAGCTTCCCGTCACCCCGTACAGGCCAGTGTATCGTCCACGTGCGCCGTTCCGAGCGTATCTCGAGGACTGCGTCCGCAGGTTCACAGCCTGTTTCCGCAAATCGCAGCCTGAGTTCGGCGTCCACCGCAGTTTCAAGTTCAAACGAACCCAGAGGAATTCTGACCCAGCTTCCACCGTTTCTGTCCTTAAGATGATTAAACAGATGAAGATCCGTCGGGTGTTCCTCGTAACGGGCAACACGGCCGTGAATGAGATCACTGAGACCGTGTGCGGACTGTGCCTCCCGGTCTTCCCGACGACGATCGTCCATATCTGATTCCAGATTTGCGCGAAACTCGCTTGCGCGTTCGTGCGGGATACCTTTGCTGAGGATGAGTGCAAGCAGTCTCGCGGCGAAGGGCCTGTCTTTGTCGGTACCTGCCCCCGAGCGCAGGGTCTGCAGATTGAGTTCGGAGACGGCCAGACCGGAGCGGACCAGCGCAGACGCGAGCAGTTCGTCGGAAGGCTGAAACACCGGAGGACGCCCCGCTGTTTCCGATGGAGGATCCGAGACGATCTCAAGACTTATGCGCCCCGACGAGTCCACACCGCTTACAATCGCCGTGAGTTTACTTCCCACCGTATAGCTCGGCGGTACATCCGCGCGTACGACGACACCAGCAACGCCGACACGGGCGTGCCCATCCACCCCCGGGGGGAGGACCGTTACCTTGAGACGCTGTCCTTCATACAGGATTTTCGGAAATGAGTAGAGTGCTGCAAGACGACTGTTGGGACCAGACAAGTCCATGGTTCACGCAGCGCGGGATGCCGTTTCGGACATCCCGCATAAGACGATACTACTTTTTGGTGGCGGACTTTTTCCGCACGAGCTCGGGCACTTTTGCAGCTTTACCGACTCGTCCACGGATGTAGTACAGTTTTGCCCGTCGAACACGACCGCGACGCGAGACTTCCACCTTGGCAATCCGCGGGGAATGCAGTGGAAACACACGCTCTACGCCGACACCGTAAGAAATCTTCCTTACGGTAAAGGTCCTGTTGACGCCGGACTTGTTCTTTGCAATGACAAGCCCTTCGTAGACCTGAATACGCTCCGTCTTACCTTCGACAATCGTAAAGTGCACCTTTACGGTGTCCCCGATGCGAAAGTTTTCTTCGATCTGATTCAGACGCGCGGTCTGTTCCGCTTCAATTGCCTTGATAATATCCATGGAAATCCCCTGCTCTTCTATTCTTTCTGTTTCTTCATGTACTGTTCGTACAAATCGGGACGCATACGGGCAGTTTTCTCGATCTGCCTCTGCATGCGCCACTCCCGTATCCGTGCATGATGCCCGCTGAGCAGTACCTCCGGAACACCACGTCCCTGGAATACTTCCGGTCGCGTGTAATGCGGATACTCCAGAAGCCCGTCTTCGTGGCTTTCCTCTATCAGCGAGTCACCACTGATAACACCATCCACCAGACGGTATACTGCATCAATAAGCACCAGCGCGGCAACCTCGCCGGAGCTCAAAACGTAATCTCCGACCGATATTTCCTCGTCGACGTGCGAATCTATGATCCGCTGATCCACGCCTTCGTACCGGCCACACAATATCACAAGCCGTTCGTCGCGAGCCAGCTCCCGTGCTTTCGCCTGGGTAAACGGACTCCCGGAAGGGCTTACGTATATCGTACGCGCATTCGAGCTTTCCACCGCCTCGAGAGCCGCTGCGATCGGACCAGGCATCATGACCATACCTGCGCCACCGCCGTATGGAGCGTCATCGCAGCTGCGATGCCGGTCCAGGGCATAGTCGCGAATGTTTACCGCCTCGACAGTCACCACACCACGATCTATGGCCTTAGCCATGATAGAGCTGCGTACGTAACCCTCGATTATTTCGGGAAACAGCGTTAGAACCGTACAGTTCATTCGAGTATCCAGTCTTCAAGAAGCTCGATACGACGATTCTCGACATCTACCGTTCCAATGAACTCCTTGCGAAACGGCACGTTTCGGTTTCCATCGCCGGTCCGGACCTCGAGCATATCCGATGCCCCGCTATCCCACACGCTCTCTACCGTTGCCACCGTCGCACCGTTGAATACAAGCTCACAGCCCTCGAGATCGGCGATGTAATACTCACCATCACCGCATCGTGCTGCCTGCTGACGTTCGGCGAGCACTCGCGCACCACGCCAGACCGCTGCAGCCTCCGGCGTATCGATTCCCTGAAGCTTCAGGATAATTGCGTGCGCCGAACCTGCGACGGAAACGACCTCAAACGCCTGTGCGCTGAGGTCGTCGGCGCCTTTTTTTGCAAGCCGGACTGACTGCAGAGTCTTGAAGTGATCAAATTCTCCGCTGGTACTCCGGACTTTTAACGCACCACGAACTCCATGCACAGTCCTGACAAGACCAATGGTGAGAAGCTTCATATGTCCGGCTAGTCGAGGATCTCGAGTACTACCCGCTTGCCGGACTTGGTTGAAGCCGCGCTGAGTATGGTACGCAGCGCCTTCGCGATCCGCCCCTGCTTTCCGATCACCTTACCCACGTCGCCTTCAGCGACGCGGAGCTCTATAATGGTGGATTTCTCGCCTTCAATGACGTTAACTTCTACTCCATCAGGATTGTCGACAAGAGACTTTGCTACATAGCTTACGAGTTCTTTTTCCACGGCTGCATTCCTTTCTATGTTTCCGGCAATCGGCTGTCAACGCGGCAAGCCAGGCGTTCGCAAACTCTTTCTGCCTACTTCCGATGAATATTCATCCTGTTCAGCAGTGTCTTGACCGTATCGCTGGGAACTGCTCCCTTGTCGAGCCATGATCGTACCTTGTCTTCTTCCACGCGAAGCTGTTTTTCTTCAACTTCGATTGGATGGTACAGGCCGACCTCATCGAGGGCCTTCCCGTCCCGGGCGCTGCGGGAGTCCATGACGACTATGCGAAAAAACGGCCGCTTCTTGGTTCCAAATCGTTTCAGTCTGATACGTACACTCACGTTCTTGTGTTCTCCTGTTCGTTGATTACTCAGTTTCAGAATAAAATATGATAACCTGTGATTATTGGCATGAACGAAGGTTTAATCAACCCATTCCGCCGAATTGCTGCATCATCCGTGCCTGTAACTTCCTGTTTTTTGAGACTTTTTTCATCATGGACCGCATTTTGTCAAAGTTCTTGATGAGCTTGTTGACCTGGAAGACGCTCGTACCGCTTCCACGCGCGATCCGTTTCCGTCTCGGAGGACCGATGATGCGATGATTCTGTCGCTCGACCGGCGTCATCGAAAGCAGGATCGCTTCCTCGTACTTCAGCTGCGATTCGTCGAGCTGGTCCTCATCGACCTTCCCTGCCATCCCGGGCATCATATCGAGCAGCGATTTCATGCTCCCCATTTTGCGAACCTTGCGAATCTGATCGAGATAATCGTCAAGGGTCATGGTCGCCTGGGACATTTTCTGCTGAAGCTCGAGCGCCTCGGCTTCGTCAAACTGCTCCTGAGCCTTCTCGACGAGACCAACGACGTCTCCCATTCCGAGGATACGTGAGGCCATACGGTCGGGCACGAAGGCATCGAGGTCTTCGGGTTTCTCACCGACACCAATGAACTTGACCGGCTTACCCGTGATGGTCTTGAGGCTCAAAGCGGCACCGCCGCGGGTATCGGAGTCGAACTTGCTGAGGATGATCCCGCTTAAGCCGATCTGTTCCTCAAAGGCCTTCGCGATATCAACTGCGTTCTGACCGGTCATAGCGTCAGCGACGAGCAGCGTCTCAACCGGATCGCAGGTATCACGGATCGTCGCGAGCTCTTTCATGAGCTGTTCGTCCACCTGCAGACGGCCGGATGTATCGACAATAACGGTATTGATCTGATCGATCTTTGCCTGCTTGAGGCCCGCTTTGACTACCTTTACCGGGTTGTCCGCCCCGACAACGCTGAATACCGGAACGCCGATCCCCTCTCCGAGCACGGTAAGCTGATCGACCGCCGCAGGCCTCACGAGGTCGGCGGCGATGAGCATGGGCCTGCGCCCCTCTGCTTTCAGGCGGTATGCCAGCTTGGAAGCGGTCGTCGTTTTACCGGACCCCTGGAGGCCGACCATGAGGATGACGCTGACGGTGTCCGGGCCCTTGAGCTGCAGGTCCTGCCGCTCGTCTCCGAGCAGAGAGACCATGCGATCGTGAACGACTTTAACGAACTGCTGTGTCGGAGACACTGACCGCAGTACCGCTTCGCCGGTAGCGTCCTGTATCGTGCGATTTACAAAACGTCGTACAACACGGAGATTAACGTCTGCTTCGAGCAGAGCTATCTTTATCTCCGCGACCGCGTCCTGTATGTTTTTTTCGGTTAAGTGTGACTTGCCCTGCAGGCTGCGGACAACATCACCAAGTTTTGAAGAAATGCGCTCAAGCATAGGTATCGGTTTCTCTTGTAGAGGGGTACTGATGGGTATACTTGAGAAACCGGGAGCCTGTCAACTCGGGACATAGCTGTCCGGGAGCCTGGTGATGCGTCTAACGCACGTGCACGAAATGCCTCTGCAGCCTGCGATACTCAGCGTCTGCCTCACGAAACAGGGTACTGCGAGGGTATTCGTCACGGACAACCGCGAGATGCGACATGCCGTTCCGAACATTCCGCAGCGTCTCCGACTCCACCAGTATCATACCCGTCAGAAAATGAGCCAGATCGCTGCCGGACGACCCTGCGTAGAGGTTAAACCAGCGTTCGAGAAGCTCGAATGCTTCCTCGAAGCGCCGTTGTGTCCGCATCTCGCGTGCGGCCTGCAGCATCTCCTGTGACGTAAGAACCCGGTCTTCGGTCTCTGCTGCCACTTCGGCCTCGGCTGCCACTTCGGCCTCGGCTGCAAGGTCGGCCTCGCTACGAGCGTCGACATCGGAATCAGCGAGCTCATTGTCGCCGGCTTCTGACGCGGCATCTTCGGTATCGGCCACCTGCACGTCAGACACGTTTGCCACGGGTGAGACTTCTACCCGGTGCACCCGCACATCACCGCTGGCGAGATTCTGCTGCTGCAGCTCGAGGGTAAAAGGTCGGTCCGCTTCGGGCAGAAAGCGGAACACTGTCGTTCCGTCGATCCGGTCGCGCGACTGCATGCGCACCGGCGCTTCGTGCTGCGGCAGAAACAGCCAGTTCTCACCGGGAAGCTCTATTGTGAAACTTTGAGCAATCTGTACGTCGATACGTTCGTGTATTTCCTGCCCGTCTGTCTCCGCAGGGGGTGTTGCAGGCGCATCCGCGGCGGGTGACACCAGTTGGGTCTCCCGCGGCGTTTCACGCACAGCCGTGTTTCGCTCCGTTGTCGCAAGCGCTGGCGAAGGTTCAGTCGGTGTCTCCGGCACCGCGTCGGGCGCTGGCCGGGTTTCCGCGTCGGGCGCTGGCCGGGTTTCCGCGTCGGGCGCTGAAGCCGTTTCGGAATCCGCCACCGCCAATGCAGGCAACGCCGGTTCATCGTAGGTAAGTGCAATCCCCGACTCCGGCCCTTCGGGACGGGTAATCGAGTCGGCCAGCGGGTTTTCGGGGGTGTACGCGGCGAGGGGTGCAGAACGAGACGCGAACATCGGCTCTGAATACGCTGCCGACCGCGGCGAGTCCATATCCCCGGAGAAATCTCCCGAGATCGCCTCGACCGGCGAATCGATTTCAAGCGTTACGCTGCTGCGTCCGGCTTCAAGCAGCGGTAACGCAGTCGTATCGGTGGCAATGGTCTCTTGTTCCCCGGACTGTTCCTGCACACTCGCACAGGAAGCGAGCAGAAGCACGAACAGCACGCCAGAATACCGTCGACGGTGTGTCATATACCCTCCCTACATGACAACATGCGACAAAAGGAACCGGTCAGGGAGGCGGAACGCCCAGTATCTCCCGAAGCAGTGCCTCGTTCATGTTCCTTAATATATCGGCAGAAATTCCGTCGGTATCAATCCAGAGCGCCTCGACCCGGTCCGCCGGCCACGGAACATCCGGTTCGCTGTATAGGTAAAAGTCACCTGCGGGGCGTCCGAGGCCGAGCGGTGGCACTATGACGTCTGATACCCGTATCGGACGTACCAGGTCCATCACACCCGACGGAAGTTCCGTGGCCCTTCGCTCAGGCGTTCTCACCGTGTGCAGAATCAGAGCGAAGACGATTCCACCCAGGAGCAGCAGCCCGGCGCCGGCGACGTACGGGACGACCCTCTTCCGGTCCGGCGCACGAACCTGTCCGCGGATTAATGTGATCAGATTCTTCAGGCTACTCAGTATTCGGGCCATTTCGGTCAAGCCGTATCGCGACCGCCTTGCTCACCCCGCTCTCCTCCATAGTCACTCCAAGCAGGGTAGATGCGCTGGCAACCGTCTTCTTGTTATGGGTGATGATGATGAACTGGCTCTGGCGGCCGAACTCGGTCAGCATGCTTACAAAGCGCCCGACGTTGTTTTCGTCGAGCGCTGCGTCGATTTCGTCGAGCAGACAGAAGGGCGAAGGCTTGACCATATACGTCGCAAAGAGAAGCGCGACGGCCGTAAGACTTCGTTCGCCACCCGAAAGTAATGCGATATTTTCGAGTTTCTTCCCGGGCGGCTGTGCGAGAATATCTATACCCGAGGCGAGCACGTCTTCCGGATCGTTGAGTCTGAGTTCCGCCCGACCACCGCCGAAGAGCCTGCGGAACATGGAATGAAAGTTCCGCTTGATCTTCTCGAAGGTGTTCATGAACAGTTCCGCGCTCTCGTTGCGAATCTCCTCGGTCACGCGCAACAGGTCTTCGCGGGCTTTCTTGAGGTCGTCGAGCTGGCCGCTCAGGAACTCGTAGCGCGTCTTCACCTCTCCGAACTCTTCGGGAGCCATGAGGTTCACCGTCCCGAGAGCGCGCTGCTCCTCCCGCACTGAGGCAAGCTCATCCCGCACGTCACGCGCATCACGCTTGATCTCAAAAGCCCGGGATTCGAACTCGGATAACTCGCGGCTGTGGCGGTCACGGAAATTGTCGTAGATGCTCCGGATCTCGGTCACGCTCTCGGCGTGCTGTATCTGCACCTTCTCGACCTGAGCCTGCAGACGCGCGAGTTCACTCATCATACCCTTGACCGAGTGTTCCCGCTGTATGAGATCGCTGTTCTTTTTCGAGATCTCGGCCTCAAGCTTGTCCAGTTCGGCGCTCAGGGAGGTCTCCTGAACTTCAATCTTTTTCCGGTTCTCCTGGAGTTCGGTCAGTCGCCCGGCGAGCTCGGCCAGACGTTCCTGCTTCCGGGCGATCCCGTTTCTGTTCTCTTCGAGCGCGTGTCGTGCCTCGGAGAGCTCCCGCTCGATGCGTGCCTTACTTTCCTGATGCGAGGTAATCTGTGTCTGCACCTGAACCCTGTTGACCCTGAGCTCTTCAAGGGTGTGCCTATACTCGCTGATCTTTCCCGACAGCTCGCGGTTCTGGGTCTGCAGGCCCTCGATTTCGGCGCGGCGGCTTCGAATATCCAGACGGATTTCCGCCATGCGGTCGTCAATGGATCGCTTGCGCGTCAGCGTTCCTTCCGGTGCCAGAAACTCGTCGAGAAACGACGGTATGGTTGCCCGGAAGCGGTCGATTACCCCGACAAGCGCCTCAAAGCCCTCACGAGTCACCGACAGTCCCGATGCCACGTCCTCGAGAATCGCACGCAGGCGTGCTGCCGAGTCGGACCCGCCGGCGAGAACATCCGAGGCCCGGTCGGCCTGCGTCGAGAGTGATCGTCTGAACTCCGCGAGTGCGGTGTTGAGCTCTTCGTCAAGCGAACTGCGGTCCTGGCTGCGATAACCCGACTCTTTTAACCGTGTATCGAGTTCGCGAACGATTCGGTCGGTCAGATCCCTCAGTTCGTCCTGAAGGGTGTCGGTCTCCGTGTCGAGCGCTTCAATACGCGTAAGATGCGTGGCGATAGCCTCATCATTGGCCTTGATGCGCTGCTCCGCCGCATCGATGCGCTCCCGGAACTGCTTGATGTTCCTGCCGATATCCTCAGCGCGAACCGTCAGCGTATCGATTTCCTTCTGATTCGAACTGATGTCCGCCTCAGCGGTCGCAATGCGGTCACTGAGCGTCTTCTGCCTCGCTTCATCCGCCTTGATCGACTCCTGCAGGTCGTCGCGACGCTCTGCCATCATCCCCAGCTGTTCAAGCAGATTACCCTTCTCGATTTCAAGGCCGTAGAGCTTCTTCTGCTTCTCAACCAGTTCGGCTTCCATGGTATTGACGAGGTCCAGGTTCTTTTCCACCCGCTCGTTGGCCGAATCTATCTTCGTTTTTACCTCGTCACGCCGACCGACGGTATCCTTGAGGCGCTGCTCACGGGTATCACGGTCATCGAGCAGTTTCGAAAGCCGCAGGAGTTCACGGTCGACCTCGAGTTCGAAGATGCGATCACGCAGCTGTCGGAACTTCTCCGTCTTTGCAGCCTGTTTTTCAAGCGCGTTGTAGCTGCGGTGGACCTCACCGAGTATGCTTTCCACCTGCTTCATGTTTTCTTCGGTGCGCTGAAGCTTGCGCTCGGCCTCCTGGCCCTTGAAGCGGTACTTGGTTATTGTCGCCGCTTCCTCGAAGATATGGCGCCGTTCTTCGGGCTTGTTCGAGAGAACCTGGTCGATCTTCCCCTGCTCCATAATGGAGTAGGCACTCTTTCCTATCCCGGTATCGTAAAAAAGCTCTCGCAGCTCCCTGAGTTTAACCGGCGTATTGTTGATGTAGTACTCGCTGTCGCCACTGCGAAA
>SKXQ01000032.1 GCA_007128315.1 Spirochaetaceae bacterium
CAATTGCAGGAAGCTGATCTGGCTCATCTTCAGTTCGCGCCGGAACCTCGATCAGATGGCTATCGAACCAAAGGTCGTGTGCCTGGACAAAGTCGAACGAGGAGTCGAAAAGGATCCCTCGAGTACCGACCGTGTGTCCGCTACCGGTCAAGCAGCCGCGCTATAGTCTCGGAGTAGACCCCGTCGGTGACTATCTCCGGGCACACAAACCCGATCATGCTTAACCCGTTTTCGAATGCCATGAGTGCTGTGGCGAGTTTTTTGATCTCCAGTGGAGGCGTGTCTCCGTTGGCCGCGTAGCGCTTCTCGAGACTTGCTGCGTACTCGTCGCGGGCACGTACAAACCGTTCGGCCAGACGTTCCCGTACCGCGCTGTCACGCATGGAGTGAAGGATAAACTCGAACGTAAGGCTGCCCCAGTCTCGTGTGCTCTCGATCTGTCCGAGAAGCGCATCCTCGTGTTCTCGGGACCGCTGACCTCTGCGCTCGGAGCGGGCGACGGCGTACAGGCCATGACCCGGCTGTACCTGGTTACGATTGCGCCGTTCTTCTCCGCGTACATACTCAGTTTCATTCTTGATCAGGCGGTGCGAAACGACGGAAGGGCGGGGTTTGCAACCCTTGTGATGGTCTCAGGAGCGCTTATCAACATAGCCCTCGACTACGTGTTCCTGTTTGTGCTCGAGATGGGGATTGCCGGAGCCGCGCTCGCATCGGCCATAGGGCAGAGTTTCTCGGCAACTGTGTTCCTCGTGTACTTTGTCGTGAAGGCGATCAGGCGAAGCAACGGGTTGCGGATTTCCCGTCCGACCGGAGGGATACGGGTCGTGTCGGCGATCGCGGTCAACGGCTCGTCTGAGCTCCTTGGTTCTCTTGCGCTCGGAGTCGTCACGCTCGCGTTTAACCACGCGCTCATGAACCGGACAGGCTCGCTCGGAGTCGCCGCGTTCGCGCTCGTGCAGTATGTCATGATGCTCGGCGCGGTATTCTTCAGCGCCCTCGGTTCAGGATCACAGCCGGTGCTCAGCCAGAACTTTGGCGCCGGTCAGACAGACCGCGTTACACAGGCCCTGCATTTCGTCACAGGCGTCGGGGCGCTGATCGGCCTGGTACTCGGAGTTTCGGTGTATGCCGGTGCATCCCGAATGGCAGTCTTGTTTGTCCCCGATCACCCCGAGGCAATTGCGATCGCATCAAACGCCATACGCATTGTCGCGTGGTCGCTGCCACTCGCCGCGGTTGGAATGATCGGGTCCGTCTTTTTTACGTCGATAGAGAAAGCCGGCATGTCCCTCGTGATAGCCGCCGGGCGGGGACTCGTGTTCCCCCTGATCGCGCTGGCGGTGTTTCCGAACCTCTGGGAAGTGAACGGGATCTGGCTCGTAGCCGTCACAACTGAACTCGCAGGGGCAGCGGTCACCATGGCATTACTGGGTCGATGGAACAAGGAGGTCCGTCGGCCTCCTGAGGTCCTTCCTGTACCCGTCGGCGTCGAGGGAGTGTAAGTCACCGGAACATCGGACACGTCTGTCTGTTATTCCGGTTCTGTCTTCGTCGCTTTCATGACTTGAAGCATTGCCCTGACAGCCGAGCCGTGACCGAATCCGCTGAGTTGGTTAACGGTACCGGTGAAGTACAGGTCGCGCTTCGGGTTGTGGAACGCGAACGCTCCGCTCTGGCCCCAGAATCCGAGAAGCTCTCCGACCGGGTTCAGCGGTGACATGATTCGCGGGACCCACTGCTTCTCAAGGCCGATGCCGAAGTCGAACTGCCCGGGAAAGTAGATGCGGTTCCAGGCTTTCAGTTCGCCGATGGTTTCCTTCGGGAAAAAGTGCCCGGCAAAGAACGCTTTGAGAAACTTCATGACCTCCGGCGCGGTCGACACGATGCCTCCTTCAGCGGTGATAGAGGCGATATACCGTGGCACGTGCACGGGCGTATCCCGGTAGTACATTGGAGCAGGCGTCGTATCTTCCGGGTCTGCAAACGCGTAGGTATCCTGCAGTCCGAGTTCATTAAAGATGATTTCGCGGAACACCTCGGCGACGGGCTTGCCGGTCACCACCTCGATAATGCTCCCGAGCAGCTCGTAGTTGGTGTCCGAGTAGTGGACCTTTCCGGGCTGGCCGGGGCGAAAGCGCGGCTTCAGTGTCCTCACGCGTTCGACGATACGTTCAACCGGCCACGGTTCGTCGTGACCTTCGAACAGTCCACTCGCCGCCTTCTTCCCGTCAGGGCCCTTGCCGAAGAAGTAGTCGGTCAGGCCGGACGTGTTGGACATGAGATGTTGTACCGTAATCTCGGCCGTGCGGTCGACGCCACCTGAGACGTGGAGTCCGGTAATAAGCTCCGCCGGAAGGTAGCGGCTCATCCGAGCGTCGAGCTCGATACGGTTCTCGGCGCGCAGCCGAAGAATAACCGCGGTAACGTACATCTTCGTCACGCTTGCAATGAAGTAGCGCGCCCCGGGCTCGAGGTTACCTGACGAGCCGGTCCACGAGAGTGAACCGTCGCCGTTTTCAACACAGAGAATCGCGCCGTAAACGGCACGGCTGCGGGTCATGCGCGAGACGATGGACTCGAAAAACGCGCTGTCGGGGTGGTGTAGTTTCATCATCAACCTCTTTTTCTGTCGTAGTCTATGTACGCCGATCGGGACATTCGGTCAATCTTCAGAATGTGCTTGTGCGTGAACATTCCGGATCTTTCGAAGCTGCAGCTTCTTCCGTACAGTGTTGGTTATGAACACAGACCTGCGACGTCTCGCGTGCCGGCTCGCCACGGTCACCGGCATCCTCATGGTGATACAGTCAACGACCGGTATCCTGTTTTTCGACCTCTACCGCGACGGAAGTTTCGCGCTACAGGCCTGGCGGATTAACGATCCGGTGACGCTCGCCGTAGCCGTGCCGGTGCTGGCCGTTTCCCTGATCCTGTCTCGCCGCGGGTCGCTTCGAGGGTTCCTTCTTGTGCTCGGTGTAATGCAGTACGCGTTCTACAACTACGCCTTTTACCTCTTCGGGGCTGTGGTCAACATACATTTTCTTCTCTACGTCTCGCTGGCGGTGCTTTCCGCCATTGCCTTCGTCGCGGGACTGGTTGCACTCGATGTGCGCTCGGTGCGTGAATCCGTGTCTCCGGGAGCTCCGCTCCGGCTCGTGGCTGCGTACATGTTCGTGTGGGCGGCCGTCCTCGGGGTAGCGTGGGTGGCCCAGGCTCTTGCCGTTGGCCTGAGCGGCACGGCCCCTGAGATTGGCGAAGAACCGTTTCGCCTGATTGCAGCGCTCGATCTGCTCTTCGTTGTAACCCCGGTCGCCTTCGGCGCGGTATGGCTGTGGAAACGCTTCGGATGGGGACTTGTTATTGCGATCGTCATGAACGTAAAGGGAGCGATCTACGCCTTGATTCTTCTGACCGCCGGCATCGTCTGGGGCGGCGATGACCTCATTGGCCTGTGGGTATTCTTTGTCGTGGGATCGCTGTTCTCGCTGATTGTTCTGATGCGGGAGGTGCGCGAACACGAAGGTGGTGCTCCGTAGTCGCCTGCGGCAGATTGACGCACAAAGCCGTCACTCGTATCCTTTTACGATATTCCGCCAAAAGGACTCCCATGGTATACCGGAACAATCTGAGTCGTGATCCCCGGTTTCGGAGAATACGATTCTTTTCCGTGGTTGGCGGCATAGCTGTGCTGCTTGCAGTACTTTTCGTGTTTCAACGCGGGGCAGGTGGCTTCGCGCTGCCTGTTCTCGTGCTGAGCGCGTTCATCGGATACAAAATCACCCGCTATTTACAGGGCCACAAAAACAGCTATCTCGAGACCTTCGACGATCACGTGACCCTTCGCACGCCGAGTGGAGACGTTGTGACCTTCGAGTGGGACAGTCTGTCGCGTTACGGAACGGCCGGATTCAGCGACGGGGACAATTTTATCTACGTGTATTCAGACTCACTCGACCGTTTTTTCGCGATTCCGGAAAGCTTCGAAAACTGCGACGACCTTATTGACGAATTCAGCGAGCGATGTGAACGACAGGATCTGACGCTCGACAAGGACGAGAGCATGACAGACGCAATCAGGCGCAGTGTCTCGGTGTTCGAGCAGGCAGACGAGCAATCCACTGGAACTCCCTCGGCGTAGAAGTTGTTACTCTACATAGCGCAGCCATGA
>SKXQ01000052.1 GCA_007128315.1 Spirochaetaceae bacterium
CCTGGACGTACTCAGGACTGGCTCGCGAACTTGGCATGAGCGCGTCGGAAGTGCACGCGGCAATTGTCCGTGCCCAGAGCGCCCGTTTATATGCGGATGTACTTCGCACAGTCATGCATCCGAATCTGTTTGAGTTTATTGTCCATGGTGTGCGCTACGCCTTTGCTGCGGAGGCAGGCGCCCCTGCGTGGGGCATCCCCACCGCTCACGCCGCCCCACCGCTGAACGGCATCATCGTCGCCGATGAACCGTTGCCACCGGTGTGGCCGACGGCCTCGGGTACCACCCACGGCGTCTCCGTCACCCCCTTGTATCGGTCGGTGCCGTATGCTGCTGAGCACGACCCCGAGTTGTACGGACTGCTCGTGTGCGTCGACGCACTGCGGATAGGCCGCGTCAGAGAGCGCACAGCGGCGACCGAGGTGCTTCGCGCGAAGATCCTTGGCGAGGAGGCTGCGGCATGAACGAATCGATTGCCATGATCGAACGGGTTGCCGACGCTCTCGGTCCGTTATCGGAAGAAGTTGTCTTCGTTGGTGGCGCCGTTGGCCGTCTCCTTGCGACAGACCCGTCAATTACCGAGTTCCGCACAACCGACGATGTCGACGTGATCGTGGAGATTACCTCCCGTGGTGCCTTCGCGGAGTTTGAAGACCAGTTGCGGGAGATCGGATTTCGGAACGTAACGTATCCTGGTGCGCCCCTGTGTCGCTGGGACGTAGACGGAACAATCGTCGATGTCATGCCGACCGAAGAGCGACTCCTCGGATTCTCCAACCGCTGGTATCCCGAGGCAATTCGTACCGCCTACGCCGTCGGGCACCTCAGTCCGCATCATTGACCCAGTTGTCTTTATCGCAACCAAACTGGAAGCGTTCATCCAACGCGAAAACAACGATCCGATAGGGAGTCGCGACGTCGAGGATGTCATCAGCGTAGTGGACGGACGACCAGACTTGCCGGAAGAGTTCCGAACCACGGCGGCAGAGGTACAGGGTTCATCCGCCAGACATTGACCACCCTTATCACCACCGTTCGGTTCCGGAACGCGGTGCTTGGCTACCTGCCGCACGACCCCGTGGCTCAGCAGCGCTATACAACCATCATGCAGCGCTTCCAGCACATCACCCAGGAGCAGCCATGATCACCAAGAGCGTTTATAAAATCACGCAGTAGACTCACCCTCGACCCAGCCCCTACACTATTCCCATGCAAGCAGATTTGTCCCGCGCGACGTGGCTCAATGAGCCAGCCAGACACGAAGTTACACCAACGGAAGTGCGTATCACGACCGACCCTGGTACCGATTTCTGGCAGCGGACGTACTATGGTTTTCGTAATACGAATGCGCACGCGCTGCTGTGGAACGAGTCTGAAAACATCAGCCTGACTGTTCGGGTCAGGTTTGATTATCAGACGCTTTTCGATCAGTGCGGAGTGGCGGTCTACCTGAGCGACGACTGCTGGTTCAAGGCATCCATTGAGTATCACGACGGTTCGTTCTCCCGGCTCGGGAGCGTTGTGACCAACGCAGGTCATTCCGACTGGGCCACCGTCGATATAGATTCCTGCGGCGAAATCTGGTATCGCCTCAGCCGCCGTGGCCCGGATTTCCTGATCGAGTCATCGTTCACCGGGTCTGACTTCACGCAAATGCGTATTTTCCACCTCGCCGATCTCGGCGAAACCACGCCGCGGATGGGCCAGCAGGATCCTCCGGCACCGCCTGCAAAATCGGCACCCATGGGCCTGTACGCCTGCAGTCCGCTCGATTCAAGCTTCACTGCGGTATTCGACAACCTGACGGTCGAGCCCACACGTTGGGCCCCACACCCGGCATAGGTCTACCGCGCCGCGAGCTGTTCCAAAGAATCACATCGGGTATTATAACAAGACCTGCACTGCCGTGGACGCTGCCATGACGAACGTCACGAGCAGGCCGATAAACCACTGACCATTCCGGATGCTGCGCTGCAGGTCGTCGAAGCGATCGTTCATGTTCTGCTGCATGGACTCAAACCGCTTGTCGACCTGCTCGAAACGCTTATCCATGTTGTGTTGCATGGACTCGAAGCGCTTGTCCATGTTGTGTTGTACGGCCTCGAAGCGCTTATCCATAGAATGGATCACTTCGTCAAAGCGCTTATCGACCTGTTCAAACCGCTTTTCGGTGAACTCGATGTGCTTCTCGAGGATACTCCGGTTCGCCCGGACTTCTTCCTGCACCCGCACGATCTCTACATGCAGGCTTTGCACGCTCTCTGCGCTCGCGACCGCTGGCTGCGGGGGCAGCCATTCGGCGAGGTGACTCCGGACGTAGGTTCCTATCTGTTCAAGGTGTTCTGATCGAAGTTCCATCGCATAATCCGCCACTGGTAATCTCCTTTAAATATAGCAGTCTTTACCCTTAGATACGAGGGGAATGAGCAAACTGATTGATGGTGAATCGCCGTTTCTTTCAGATAGTTTTCTTGACTCAGCGGCCCTCGTGATCGACCAGGACGGGTACCGCTTTGACGGGCCCGAGCTGGTACTGGATGCCCCCGGAACACGATCAGTGGTTCACCGACATGGGTGTGCGGCGGGGTCATATTCGAGGCGTTTATTGAACAGACAAAGCGCAAGTACGACTTCGGACCTGGCACCTGGTGCCCGGAGGGCGGCTTTGGCGCAGTTGTCCGTGCCATGCGGCTGGCGAGAGATCTGGGGTAGAGACTCTTCAGATCACGTGCACTTGGTCTGTCGTTGCTCCGTGTACGGAACTGCGGTAAATTGATTCGTCGAAGGTTATAAAGCGGCCGTTCTTCGTTACTGCGAGCGCCAGAAGGTACGCGTCTGTTATCTGCTTCGGGACCAAAATCTTGCGTAAGTCGATTTTCGTGTGGTCAAGAATGGAAACCGAATCGGGCCAGAACGCGTGGTCCGTTGCGGAAGAAAAGTGTTTTAGCAGGCTTGCCACCGTGTGAGGTTGGAGAAGTCTACGCGGGTTATAGGCGGGGTGAGATAGAATGCGCACGACCATGAAAGTCATGATCCGGGTCAAGTAACGAGATAACCACGTTCACATCGAGTAGCGATCTCGTCAAATGCCCTCTGTTTCCCGTATCGAGCGCAGTGTCGACTCGCTCACTATTGATCCTGTGGGCGGCAATACAGGTATGCCATTTTTGATCTCGTAGTCACCTGGCTTACTGGCGTCCGACTGCGGGGAACTCTAGAAGCCGCGTCTCGCGAGTTCAGAAAGCACGGCCCCGGCAGTCTTCTTCTCCTTCCGGGCTATTTCTTTTGCAGTTTGCAGTACGTCCGGATCAATGTCTAATGTGGTGCGCATGCATATGATGCTAACGCATCAGGCTACGCGAATCTGGGTTTTCTGATCTATAGCAATTTCGCGGGCTTTACGACCGTCTTATCCATAGCATGAGTATGGCCGAAATCGCGATAATCCATCATCAGCTGGTTTCAGAATCCCTTGCATACCATAGGGGGGTATAGTATATTACGCGCAGGGAGCGACCGGAAATGGACGAAAAAATGATGCGTGCCCTGTCGGATCGGCTGAAGCGAATCGAAGGGCAGGTCCGGGGTATACACAAAATGGTGCAGGAAGACCGCTACTGCATGGATATTCTCGCGCAGACGCGAAGCATCATGGCTGCGATGCGCAAGGTCGAGGATCAGATCATGGAGAATCATCTGCATACCTGCGTCAGGGAAGCGATGGTCAGTTCGGATCAGAACGAAGTAAACGAGAAGGTCTCGGAAGTCATGACGGTGGTATCGAGCCTCCGCAAGAACGGCTAAGGCCCGAACAGAGCAGACAGGAGTACACACATGAGTACAACACAGGAACAGACAGCGCAGGCACAGCAGCCTGCGGGCACACAATCGCAGATGTACCCGGTTCGGGGCATGAGCTGCGCGAGCTGCGTGGCGAGCGTGGAGAGCATGCTTGGTGCCATGGACGGCATCGAAACCGCGCAGGTGAACTTCGCGACCGAAAAGGTCACGGTCGTCTTTGACCCGCAGAAAGTCACCGAAGAACAGATGGCCGAACAGATTAAACAGATCGGCTACGAGATGGTGATACACCAAGAGGACGCGGGCGCAGACGGTGGCGAATCAGAAGAAGACCGCGCCGTTCGCGTCGCCTGGAAGCG
>SKXQ01000140.1 GCA_007128315.1 Spirochaetaceae bacterium
AATGTCCCACCAGGCGTCATATCCGTATCGTCCCAACGAGTTGCCGTCACGAATGGGGAGCGGGTTCTCGCGGCCGGACGCACTGTCTACCATATCTGCTCCGGTTTCCGCTTCGGGATACGCCCATGGACCAACCCCCGGAGCAAGACGATCCCGGTCAAAGTGGAACCAGTCGAGGTAAGGGGACGCGGTTCCGTTTTCAAGCGCCTGCTGGAACTGGTAAAAGCCGCGCGATGCGTGGTTGAACACACCGTCGAGAACGATGCGTATGTCGAGCGTGTGAGCGGCTGTGACAAGTGCCTCGAAGGCAGAATTTCCGCCAAGAAGCGGATCAACCTGATAGTAATCCTGGGTGTGGTATCGGTGATTTGACGCAGACTGGAAGATGGGATTGAAGTACAGGGCGGTTATGCCGAGGTCCTTGAGATAGGGGAGTTTTTCCGCGACTCCGAACAGATCTCCCCCCTTGTAGCCGTAACGGGTCGGCGGCTCGTTCCAGGGTTCAAGTCCTGAGGGTTTCGATGCCCGGCCACTTCGAGCAAAACGATCGGGGAATATCTGGTAAAAAACGGCGTTCTGTACCCAATTTGGTGTCCTTATGTGCTTCATCGCAAGTAAGCGTGACACACAGCCTGTCTGACTGCCAAGCCCCGTCGATAAGGAAAAAAAGCATACGCACCCGGAATTTATTCGTTGACAGATCCATATAGTGGACTTACTCTGGGCGTAGATGGGCATAAAACCGGTTTAGCAAACCGGTTTTATGCGTGTAAACTCTAAAAACTACATTACGTAGCTACCAAGGAGGTAGACATATGAAGCGTACACTACGCTTGGCAGTTGTTTTGATGCTCATTGCATCTGTTTCGCTTTTCGCAGGAGGCGCGCGTGAGGCTGATCCGAACGAGTTTGATCTGTGGACTCAGGAAGGCGAGGGAGATGGCGGTCTGCAGTTTGTGCAGAGTCTCGCTGACCGGTTCATGGAACAGAATCCCGGCGTAACAATTAACGTCGTCGACCACGACACCGAATCGCTTCGCGAAGACTTCCAGACCGCTTCGCTCGCGGGAAGCCCACCTCAACTCCTCTGGACCGTGAATGACCATGCCGGCCCGTTTACTGTTGCCGATCTGATTCAGCCGGTGCAGGATTTCTACAACGAGGCAGATTTTATCGAGCCACTTGAGCTGGCCGGTGACTACTGGGGAGTGCCTATCTCCAGCGGGAACCACCTCATGCTCATGTACAACCGGTCATTAATCCCGAATCCTCCCCGGAACACGGACGAACTCATCAGTATGAGTCAGGAATTGATGGATCAGAATAGCGATGTCTACGGTATTGTGTACAACTCTCTGGAAGCATTCTGGCTGGTACCCTGGCTCGGTGGATTCGGTGGTTCAGTGTTTGCCGACGACGGGGTAACTCCAAATCTGAATACCGATGCGATGGTCAACACCTTGCAGTTCCTGTACGACCTCGAGCACACCTATGGCATCGTTCCCGAAGGTTCCGATTATGCGACCATAGATACCCTTTTCCAGGAAGGCCGCGCTGCTATGGCGATCAACGGCGACTGGACGATCGGGCAGTATCGGAACGCGCTCGGCGACGACTTCGGTATTGCTCCGATTCCCATGGTAAGTTCAACTGGCCAGATGCCGGCACCCTACACGAGTGGCAAGTATTTCATGGTTTCATCGAGCGTGGAAGGCGAGCAGCTTGAGCTGATTCAGCGTTTCATTGAGTTCGCGACCAGCGAGGAGCAGCAGCTCCGACTTGTACAGGAAGTCGGCGTTCTTCCGGCACGCCTGTCCGTTCTCGAGAACCCTGTCGTGACCGATGATCCTCTGCTTACGGCGAGTGCCGAGCAGATGACCTATGGAGTTCCCATGCCTTCCGTTGTTGAGATGCGGGCAATCTGGGACGCAATTGGCAGCGAGCAGAATCAGGTCCTTGGCGAAGGGAAAGATCCTGCTGCCGCAGCAGCTGACATGCAGCGCATTGCCGAGACGACGATACGGAACATGTAATCTGGCTTCAGCCGGATTTCGCCGGCGCGTGTGCGACACGTGCCGGCATTTTTTTGCACGCAAGGAGGTGGAGAGATGGGTAGTCTCACCCCGCAGATTATCGGGCAGAGTATTGAGCAGGTCGGCCTGACCATTCTGGCCGTCGTGGTCATTGCTCTGGGCCTGCAGTTGTTGTTCTACGCCATTCTGAGCAAAGGTATGAGTACACGGCATTCACTGCCGTACACCCTGCTTGTCCCGGCCATTATCGGGCTTTCACTTCTCGTTGTCTTTCCGATTCTATACAATTTCTTTCTGGCCTTCACGGACATGAGTCTGCGTCGTTTCGGATTCGAGCGGGGAATGACCATGGGGATCGCCCAGGGGCTGAACAACTTCCGGAACGTGTTTACTGCTCCGGTGCTGCAACAGCAGCACTTTTTTCCGGTCTTCGGCCGAACGATACTCTGGACAGCCATGCAGGTGACGGTTCACGTTTCGTGCGGCATGGGACTGGCTATTCTGTTGAACCGGCCCATGAAGATGCGCGGTGTGTACCGCGCCATTATCCTGATTCCATGGGCAATACCTCAGATTGTTGCAGTTCTGACCTGGCGGACGGAGTTCAACGCCCAGTGGGGCTTCGTGAACATCATGCTTCAGGGAATCGGGCTCGAAGCCATACCATGGATGACGAGCCGGTTCTGGAACTTCATGGCCTTTAACATCGTGAACTTCTGGCTCGGCATTCCCTTCATGACCGTCATTCTTCTTGGCGGATTGCAGAGTATCAACGACACCTACTACGAGTCGGCCGAAATCGATGGCGCGAGCAAATGGCAGAGGTTCACGAACGTGACAATACCAATGATCAAGCCGGTACTTACTCCGGCGGTCATACTCGGGGTTATCTGGACCTTCAACAACTTTAACATCCCGTACTTCATTAACCAGCGTGGTCTCGAGACATCGGATATTCTTGTGACGGCCCTTTTCCGGGCGGCCTTTGAGTTCAACCGCTACGGTTTTGCTGCTGCGCTGGCCATCGTTATTTTCGCGATTCTTCTTGGGTTTACCGTTGCCTACATGAAGATCACAGGATTCAACCCGACACTCAAGGCGATGAATGCGCCTGTACCCGCGGGAAGCCGGAGGAAGAAGTAATATGTCTGAAGTATCTCTGCTCAAACAACATCAGATGGGAGTTGTGGCACAAATCAGGCGTTACGGACTGTATCGCTGGTTTTTCAAGCGGGCGCGCGGTGACAGCCCGTTCAAACGCATGCTCATTCATCTTGTACTTATAGCCGCGTGCATAATCGCCGCATACCCGGTACTTCGCATCCTCATTATCTCAGTGCGGCCTGGTGACCAGCTGTTTACGACTTCACTCAGGCTCTGGCCGGAAAATGCGACCTGGGATGCCTATCGCCGGGTGATTTTTAACCGCGATTTCGTGCTCTGGATATGGAACTCGCTCCTGATCACGACAGCGACGTGTTTCGTCGGTGTGACAATTGCCAGTACGTCGGCCTATGCGTTCAGTCGCTGGGATTTCCCCGGCAAAGTCTCGGGACTGATCTTTCTGCTTGCGACGCAAATGATACCAGGAGCCATGCTCATGGTCCCGATATATATTCTGGCCGCGAACCTCGGACTCATAAATACCTGGAGAGGGCTTGTGGTTGCGTACTCGGTGCAGGCTGTTCCGTTCAGCATCTGGATTCTGAAAGGGTACTACGATACCATACCATTCGAACTCGAGCAGGCTGCGATGATTGACGGATGTTCCCGGCTCGGATCCTTCTACCGGATTATCCTTCCGCTGTCGGTGCCGGCGCTCGCGATCGCATTTCTGTTCAATTTCATGCAGGCATGGAATGATTTTCTTCTCGCACGTATCATGCTGCAGCGGTCGCACATGTATACTTGGCCGCTTGGATTGCAGCGACTGCAGGACCAGTTTCAGACCTTGTGGTCGGAGTTTGCAGCTGCATCGCTTATGATATCGATCCCGGCTATGGTACTCTTTCTTGCATCGTCGCGATACCTCATCGGCGGCCTTACGGTCGGATCGGTCAAGCAGTAGTACACTCAGCAGCGACGGGAGCACAGACAGAATTATGCGGGTAACAATCAAGGATATAGCAGAGCTCGCTGGAGTATCCAAAACGACGGTGTCGTTCGCGTTTAATGATCCGTCCCGCATATCGGCTGATACCCGGGACAAGGTACTCGAGATTGCACGGGTGCACGGCTATGTTCCGGATCCTGTGGCTCGAATAATGAGCTCGAAACGCATCGGCACGATAGGGCTCTTATTGCCCCAGAGCATACCCGTCGCATTCGGAAACCGTTATCTTGCGCAGATCCTGCGCGGGCTCGGGGCCGCCTGCGAGACTGAACAGTATTCGTTGACGCTCATCCCTCCGATCGAAGGATCTCTCGACAGCAGTGTCCGTGTCGCACCGGTGGACGGCCTCGTGACGCTCGGCCTGCTTCCGAGTACCAGCGCGGCTGCTACCATACGGCAACGGCATATACCGTTTGTCGCGATTGACGTACCCGATGATCTTGGAATCCCGTCGGTGTGTATCGACGATGAACGGTCCGCGTATAATCTCATGCGTTATGTACTTGATCTCGGTCACCAGCGTATTGCCATTCTAATGCTCGGCGCGCGGGATCATGATCCGATTATTGAAGGTGATGCTGAACCGGAGTTGTACTTTTCGGGGGCAGGCGAACGGCGAATGAGAGGAATCGAGCAGGCGTTTCGCGAAGATGATCGTTCGCTCGAGTCTCCCGATGTGCAGTGCATCCCCACCGAGTCCACGCTGGATGCGGGCATACGTGCGGGCCGACTCCTCTTCGGCATCGGCAGCGAACGGCCAACGGCTGTTGTTACCATGTGCGATGAGGTCGCACTCGGCGTGTACCAGGCAGCATCCGAATGTGGTGTCCGTATACCACTGGATGTGTCTGTTGCCGGGTTCGACGGAATTCCGGAGGGCACGCTCCTGACGCCACCGCTGACGACCATCGTGCAGCCTGGTTACGAGAAGGGTGAACACGCCGGTCGCATGCTTCTGTCGGCCATACACGGTACGTCCTATCGGTCCGGCCCTATGGTGATCGAGACGCGTCTCAGAGTGGGCGGTTCGACCGCGCCACCGTCGAAGGGGCAGGCGCACGGTCCAGTCTGAGACTGCACCGTGCGTCTGCGTTGATACACCGATCGGGTCGCGTCTACTCGCGAACCAGGTAAACCCAGTTATAGGCTGTAAGATCGATGATCCCGGAGTAGGTTCGTCCGCTTACTGTGTCATGCCAGCTGCCCTCGGGCAGCGGGATGCTGTTCTGCCGGGTAGATGTTCCGTTGAAAAGCGCGAGAACGATCTGTTCACCGTCGTGACCGCGGCGGAACTGAACAACACCATCGTGCGATCGGAATCCGCTGATCAGAGCGGTATTCAGTGCCGGAAGATCCCGTTTCAGGCGTCCGAGGAGCCTGTAGTGCTCCATCGTGTCCTCGTTCACGTCGTCCCACTGCACGGGATATCGGTTCTCCTCGCGCGGGCCGTCGCCTGCACCGAGCATGCCGATCTCATCACCCTGAAAGGTCACCGGCATTCCCGGAAGGGCGTAGAGCATCGCGGCCGCGAGGCGTGCGCGCCGGTGATGCGTCAGCGTTGCGCTGCCACCAAGGCCGCCTGCTCCCATTTTCGTGAGGAGTCTCGCGGTATCATGGGAGGAGATTATATTGAACGACATTGCCACTGACGCTTCGGGATACGAGGCGTAAAGCAGTTGCATCTCCTCAATCGCGCGGTCGGAACTCATGTCACCACTGGCGAACTGTTCAATGATTCCCTGTCCTGCCGCGTAATTCATGAGTGAGTCGAACATGTCACCCTGCAGCCACTGCGGAGCACGCTGCCAGATCTCTCCGACGATGTACGCTTCCGGGTTTTCCTCGCGGACAGCCTCTCGAAGCGCCGGAAAGAACTCCTCGTAGTTGATAACATCGTTGGGAACGTCGATGCGCACGCCGTCGAACCCGAACCGGGTCCAGTGTCTGGCTGCGTCAATCAGGTGGTTGAAGACAGCCGGATTGCGCGTCTCGAGCTCGGGTAGATTCCCGAGGTCCCACCAGCTGTCGTAGTGGGCAGAGTTCCCTGCCTGTATCTCCTCACCCGGTTCTACCCGGAATCGGAACCAGTCCCAGTATTCGGTCTCTTGTCCGCCCGGCGCGATAGCCTGTTGAAAGGCCCAGTGACCGGTACCAACGTGATTCGGTACGAAGTCCCAGATTACTCGCATGCCCCTGTCGTGTGCCTCGTCAAGAAGTTCCGACAGTACGTCCTCGTCACCGAAGTTGGGCCGCAGCGCAAAGAAATCGTGAGCGTCGTAGCCGTGAACCGAGCCCGATGAAAAAATCGGGTTCAGATAGATCATGGAAACGCCGAGGTCTTCGAGATGGTCGAGCTGTCGTATGATTCCCGCAAAGTCTCCGCCGAAGAACACGTGGCAGCAGTGCCGGTCGTCAACGGTGCCGCCCCATCCTTCGATGATTTCCGGTTCACCGGGCCAGTTCCAGTGATCGGGGTGCTTGTAGTTACGAGCGCTCGTTTCAAGTGCCCGCGAGTTGAGCGAGGGGTCTCCATCAAAGAAGCGGTCCGGAAATATCTGATACCCGATCGCATTACCGACCCAGTCGAGGGCGGTAAAGAGATTGTCCGGGACATTGAACGGACCGTGTGAAAGGGTTTCGCCGTCCCGGTCGGTCACCACGATTTCATAGCCTCCTGTGTCTGCGGGAAGCGCAGCGCGATAGACCTGATCACGGCGCATGGTGAGTTGCGGCGACATGACATAATCGGCCTCGTCTGTTCGTACAACAGCCGTTTCGACGCTGCCACCGTGTACGACCATGCGGACCGAAAGGACTCCGTCAGCTATCGATACATGCGTCGGATCAGCAGGATCGTGCCGGAATCCGGTACCCGTGACCTCATCGGCTGCCACGACGATGTCGACGAAGGCATTCCGGCCACCGTGGCCGTCGTCGGAAAAACCGGTTGCCGTCGGGTCAATCTGATCGTTGTGATCGAGGTGCCCGAAGACTGCATTGTTGGCCATGTCGCTGACCCAGCCTCCGTTTTCGAAACCTTCGGTTTCCGCGTGAAAATAGAACTTGTACTCGTGACGCCCCCCTGCGCGAAGCCGGGCGCTGACTCGCCACACACCGTCGTTTCCCCGTTCCATTTCGTGGCTGCTGTTGTTCCAGCCGTTAAAGCTTCCCGGTACGAAGATCCTGTTTATTTCCGGTGCCTGTGCCGGCTCCACGTAGATGAACTCGTACAATCCCTCCTCGTTGAGAACCGCATCGGCTCCGATTCTACCCTCGAACAGGTCCCCGGAAGCGACCTCTTGAACGACAGAAACCTCGCCAGGCTGTTCTGTGTGCGCGCAGGCGATGAGTCCGAGTACGAGCATGAGTGCTGCGGCACCCCATGCGCCTGCTCGAAGTCGTCGAAATAGCGAACGCGAAGCCTCTGTATCGTTTGTGCCATTCCGCCCATATATCATAGGATACCTCCAGTTTCCGGTCGGTCTGTTGATCTGCAGAACCAGAGTTGGTCCGCAGTGCTAAACCGGTTTACAAGCCATGCAGCCACCATATAACGGGCTTGTTTTTCTGTAAACGAAAAATATCTGTATGGCTTGCAGTTTTTTCGAAGGAGTATGGTTTTGACTGATGATATGACGATACAACGTAACGACCCCTTTCCTGTGCTCTCCTGCGGACGAATGCTTCACTGCTTTGCAGTAACGGGAAATGGACCGGTGCGCTACCCGCTTGCATCGGATGCAGGTGACCGCTCAGCTCCCGCTGGTAATGATCTTGAAAAAGCCGGACTCGGATCATCGGAGCAAACCTGTGTGAGCGTCGGCTTGTATTTCGAGAACGGAGTTCTCACAATCACGCACACCAGCACCGGACTGCTTCA
The DNA here is from genome assembly GCA_007128315.1 of Spirochaetaceae bacterium. GTDB lineage: Bacteria > Spirochaetota > Spirochaetia > DSM-27196 > SKKC01 > SKKC01. The sequence continues at coordinate 8,027 of SKXQ01000140.1, forward strand.
TCTCGTCTGTGCAGCTGACTCGGACCTGGAATACCAGGGTGAACTCTGGGAGCGCGCTCTCCGGGCAGATCCGGCGTATGAGCCGTCCTTTGCATATGACGTGCCTCCGAGCCCCGCTGGTGACATGCGGGTGACGTCGACCGATGCCGGTGTGGTCGAAATCACTGCCGGCGTCTATCAGATACGGGTTTCCGGGAGCGATGCCGCCCTGAGCATACACGATCTCCGTGACGGCCACACGCTGCTCGCAACACGCTCAGCTGTCTTCACCTCCCGTCGCAGCCGCATCGGTATGGAGTTCGCGATCAACCGGGATGAACGGGTGTTCGGCGCCGGCGAGCGCATGGGGTTCCTCGACAAGCGGGGAAAACGCTATCTCAACTGGAATACCGATGACCCCTTCATACGCGAGGTGACCGATCCCCTGTATCAGAGCGTTCCGTTCCTTGTCCGATGGCAACCCGGTGGACGAAGTGCAGGTATATTCCACGATTACCCCGGCGTATCGTGGATGGATGTTGACTCAACGGGACACAACAGTATCCGTCTGCACCAGGCAGAGGAACGAATGTCGCTGTTTCTCTGTGCCGGTCCTACGTTCGCCGACGTGATCGGTCAGTACACATCGCTGACCGGTACCATGATGTTGCCTCCGAAGTGGGCCCTCGGGTTTCATCAGAGCAGATACAGCTACAGGAATGAAGCGGAGGTTTACGAACTCGTCGCCGGATTCCGGAAACGGAGCATCGCTCTGGACGCGGTCTATCTGGACATTCACTATATGGATGAGTACCGGGTGTTCACCTGGGACCGGGATGCGTTTCCGGATCCATCCTCCATGATCGAGCGCCTGGCGGCGGAAGGCGTGCGCGTGATCACCATTGTCGACCCGGGTGTCAAGGCGGATAGCGACTACCATGTGTACAGGGATGGGCTTGCCAGAGACGTGTTTGCGCGACGATCGTCCGGTGAGGTGTACCACGGTGAGGTGTGGCCCGGGCGAGCGGTTTTTCCGGATTTCACCGCAGAACGTGCGAGGGAGTTCTGGGCCGATCATCATAAGTCGCTGCTCGGTGCAGGAGTTTCAGGCATCTGGAACGACATGAACGAACCAGCTGATTTCGTAGGCGACGAGCTGGACCGGATCATGTTTACTCCACCTCTGGACGTCGTCCTTGAGGGAGAAGGTCGGCCGAAAGGTCATATGCACTATCACAACGGCTACGCCCTGAAGATGGCCGAGGCAACCCACGCGGCATTCGAGAAACACCGTCCGGGTGAACGGCCGTTCCTGCTGACTCGCGCCGGCTACGCTGGCGTGCAGAAGTACGCGGCGATCTGGAACGGCGACATCGACTCCTCCTGGCATCATCTCGCCCAGTCAATCCCCATGTTTCTGAACATGGGGGTTTCGGGACTGCCCTTCGTCGGGAGCGACATAGGTGGTTTTCAGTCGGACGCAACGCCCGAACTGTACGCACGATGGATGCAGTTTGCGGTGTTTACCCCGTATATGCGCGCTCACTCGGCGGTTGACACTGGTCCGCACGAACCCTGGTGCTTCGGCAGTACGGTTGAGGATGTGGCCCGCGAATCGATTAACCTGCGCTATCGACTTCTTCCGTACATCTATTCCGTGTTCGCCGGGAGTGCCGAAACCGGACTGCCGGTCATGAGCCCCATGGTGCTGCACTGGCCTCACGACGAACGATGTTCGGCTATGTGGGACCAGTTCATGTTCGGTCCGTCGCTCATGGTCGCCCCGATCGTGTACCCCGACCAGCGAAAGCGGCTTGTGACATTTCCTGAAGGCAGCTGGTACAACTTTTATACCGGTGAGCAGTTACAGGGGCCCGCGGAGAAGGCGGTAGAGGCACCGTTTGAGCGGATACCTGTGTACGTGCGCGGTGGCTCGGTTGTACCCATGCAGCGCGCAGTTGCGCACAGCGGCGATTCGGTCACCGAAATCGAACTGCACTGCTTCCCGGCCTCCGATGACAGCGTATCGAGCTTCGTTTTTCATGAAGATGATGGAATCACGCGCGTCGATGCGGATGGGTACGAGTACAGGAGGACATCCATGAGCATGCGTGGGCGCGAGCTGGTCATAGAGTGTTCCGAGGGGCGGTATCAGAGTGCCATTACCGAGTTCGTCGTTTACCGCGCGGGAGTGCAGATCGGTCGCTTTGCTGCTGACGGGAACAGGATACGGGTAGTCATGTAAGGAAGGTCGTCGGGGGCCGCTATGATTCGAAGACCGGATCTGTCTGCAGCAGATGCAGAATTTCGTGGAAGGGCGCCGGTCTGCCGAGATAGTAACCCTGCAGATAACGACATCCGAGCGATCGGGCAATCCGGTACTTCTTCGCGTCTGAGACGCCTTCGACGATCGCATCCCGCCTCTGTGCGGCAATTCCGGCGACGATGCTTCCGAGATACGCCTGGTCGTTGTCAGTCTCGGAACTTTCTTCCAGAAAGCTGTGGTCGATCTTTATACCCTGTGCCGGTATACGCTTCAGAAGCGAGAGGGACGACTGACCGACACCAAAGTCATCGATCCAGACCTGGAGTCCGAGTTTCTGTAACTCCAGGATTTGCGCGAGCAGAGTCCTGGGATCTGGCAACGACATGCGTTCGGTCAGCTCGAGTCTCAGGCTGCGAGCATCGGACAGTTCAGCCTCCGAAACGGCGCGCTCAACGACATCCCTGAGTTCGGGACTGGAAAAACTGATGGCGCTGAGATTTGCTGATATGAAGAAGTCGCCGATCTCGCGTAATTCCGCGAGGCGTTCGCAGACAGAAAAAAGGACCCATGTATCGATGGTCTTGACGACGCGCGTCGCTTCGGCGAGTGCGATGAACCGGTCGGGTGCAAGAAGGCCGTGTGTCGGATGATTCCATCGGATCAGTGCTTCTGCACCAGCCCATCGGATTGAACCGTCGGCTATCTCAAGAATGGGCTGATAGAACAGTTCGAACTCGCGGTGCTCGAATGCACGCTGGAGCTGCGTGTGCAACTGGGCCCGCGAAACGGCGCGATGATGAAGATCTTCGTCGAAAAACAGAAAGGGCTCGTCGTGTTCTTCGGCTTCGACGCAGGCGGAGTTCGCGTTTTGGACCAGCTTCCCGGCAGTCGTCGCGTCTCGCGGGTATACCGCGATACCTATGCGGCAGTTGACTCGTATGTCCGCAGTGTCGAGCCTGTAGGGCAGGGTAATGGACTCGTGTATTTTCTGCGCAACGATGGATGCGTCGATATCCTGCTTGATGTCAGTAAGGAGGGTGACGAAGTTCGCACTGTCAAATCGGAACACGAAATCGCTTGCGCGGACGCATTCGCTCAGACGTATTGCGCTGTTTGAGAGGATCAGATCTCCGATCTGGTGCCCGTGTGTCCGGTTGATTGACTTGAAATTGTGCATGCTGATGAAAAGCACCACCAGAGCGCCCTCGCCGGAATGTCTCCTGGCCTTGCGAAGCTGCTGCTCAAGGGTAATCTCCATGGTGTTGCGGTTGTACAGGCCGGTGAGCTGATCACGATACTCAAACTCAGCTAGCTTCGCTTCGGTCTCGGTAAGTACGGTTACGTCCTCCGAGATAACAAGCACGTGCGAAATGTCGTCGCCGGTCCTGCGGAAGGGATAGAAGTACACCTGCATGTGTCGCTGTACCGAACCGAAGGGGAAGCAGTCGATGTAGTTGACGGTCTCTCCGGCAAAACACTGTTCGAGTCGGGGACGAATTACCGATTCAAAGGTGTCCTGCCCCCATACGTCAGGAACCGAAGACCCGAGTATCTCCTCTCGTGGCTTCCCGATCTGACGGCAGTATGCGTCATTGACGAGATCGTAGCAGTAGTCTCGGTTAATGAGGGTGATCAGATCATTCGAGAAGTTAACAATGTACTCGTATCGATCACTCATACCCTCTCCATGAAAATCAGTACCTGTATTGACTACCGCGAGTATACCATTTCATCAGTTCAAAGGGGACCAGTACAAGCGGCTGCCCGTTCATGCGAAGGGTGAGCTCCAGATACGACACCAGGGCGTCAGGCGGTGTCTGTGTCAGCCCCTGTCTGCGCTGCGTGCCAAAGAGCAGGGCAGCAGGATCCGGAACTGCGAATACGGGAAGGGAGGGGCCGGTCACCAGTTCAACGCGTCGTCCCGGTCTGACTCCTGCGACCTCGACCACGTGTTCGAGTGCGTCGGTGAACGTTCCAATCCGGTCCACGAGACCGTGTTCCAGCGCCTCAGGACCCGTCCAGATTCGTCCCTGTGCGATGGCGCGTACGCGTTCTGTATCGAGATCGCGCGCATCGGCCACACGCTCGAGGAAATCCTCGTAGTAGGCTTCGGTCTGCCGGAGAAACTCGTCCCGCTCTTCCACAGTCAGACCGCGGCCGGGCAGTTCGAGTCCGAGGAGTGGGAGCAAGGCACCACCGTAGAGATCGGCCGAGCGGCCTCGCTGAACCCCGTCCGTGTCGAGGAAGAGCCGTCTGCTTATTCCCTCGTCGGAAAACCAGCCTCCAATAACCCCGATGCTTCCCGTAAGCGTCAGGGGTTCGGCGAAAATCGTGTCTGCATACATCGATATCCAGTACCCCCCGGAGGCAGCAAGACCTCCCATGGAAACGATGACGGGTTTGGCTTGGGCAGTGCGTCGTACTTCGGATGCGAGCAGTTCGGAAGCGAGTATAGATCCGCCGGGTGACTCGACACGGACAAGAACGGCTTCGATGCTGGTGTCCTCTCGCATGGCTCTGATCGTCTGCGCGAGCGCCCTGGTGTTCATGCCGCTGTCGGGGAGGACTTCGCCTGTCGCGAATACCACCCCGATGCGTGCCGGCGCTTCCCAGCGGTCGTCCCGGGGCGCATTTCGCGGAACGAGACCGGAGGGGCCCGTTCGGGTGACGTTTCCTCCGGCGACTTCCTGCAGCACGTCATCGGCATCGGGATAACGACCAAGGCTGTCCACAAGACCGTGCTCCACTAGCATCGCCGCCGGAATCGCGGGTGCAAAATCGATCAGGCTGCTGAAATTCTGCTCGGTGACGCGCCCCGAGAGGACCAGCACGCTCATGAGCGACTCGTAGTAGTGACCGACATAGCTGTCACGCTGTTCCCGCTCGGCATCTGACATGTCAGAGCGAACAAAGGTCTCAAACCCTGATTTGTACGTCTCGTAGCGGAACTCTTCGGCACCGATTCCTGCTTCTGCGAGCAGATCAGCCAGATACGTAGTGTTTGCAAAGAAGCCCGGCATGAACAGGCTGCCGTAGGGATCCATAACGACATGATCCGAGGCAGCCATAAGGTACAGTGCATCCATCCCCGCAGTTTCGAGGAAGAGTACAACCTGCTTACCACTCGCGCGGAAGCGGTTCAGGTGTTCGGCAAGCTCCATCGCGCGCGACTGACCAAGAATGGCCCCTCGGGCGTTGAGGATAATGCCCCCGACGGTCGGATCGATCGCGGCCTCGTTAACCGCGCGCACGAGATCTCGCATGTTCGGCGACGGGTCAAAAAGCGCGAGGCCACGTTCACTGACCGACCCTGATACTCTGAGTTCGAGGAAACGCGAGGGTTGCGCGAGAACAGTATCGAACACTGTGCGGTCGTACGCACCGAGGTTCAACGACCAGATGCCGCTCAAAGGGTCGTCGTCATTGGCCAGGCCCGGTTGCTCGACTGCGTAACCTGTTCCAATCCGACCTGCACTGAAGTGTATACCCGCGGACATGCTCCCGTCGGACACATAGGTGCCCGAAAAGCGGATCCCCGGTAGCGGCTCGATCTGCACGCCTGCCGACCAGTCGCCACTGAGAAGATCTTCGTGTTCGCTGTCCAGTGCGTAGTCACCGCGGAGGGTCAAACGGGGGGTACCGAACGGTCGTACCGCCAGGTCGGCTACACCTTCCATCCCGCTGCCGGTAAGGCTTACAGTCCCTGTGAATCCGGCCGAAGCATAGTTGCTCCCTCGAACAACAAAACCTGACGACAGACTGTTGCCGTAGGCCGCTGCGCCTTCGCCGCGATACGTTGTAAAACCGATGCCGCTGCTGAACACCCTGCCGGATGCACCGCTTGAGAATCGCAGTTCGGTGACTGAGTCGTGCGCCGATCCCGTGCCGAGTATCGAAAACCCCAGTCCGGGAACAGTGGCGGTTACACTGTAGTCCTGAATGGAGCCGAGAAAGCCCTCGGTGCGCATCAGGAGCCTGAGGTCCGGCTGTTCAACGAAGCCCGTTTCCGCGGGATTCGTCGGAAGCAGTACTCTGCGGTCTGCGTGTTGAATAAAACCGAGCTGCGCGTACAGCGGAGCCTGGCGCAGACTCAGTACAAGGAACAGGAGCGATAAAAACACGAACCGAAGAAGAGGCGATTTCATGTTGGTAGATTGTATACCTGCTACCTGGGGCCTACAACCTTAATTACTGTCCGCGACTGTGGTGATGGATTAAGCCTAAGCGGCTGCATACCATGGAGTTAGCCTGAGGTTTCTACGATTCTCCCGTTCCGGGGTCCACAGAAGCTGCAG
>SKXQ01000038.1 GCA_007128315.1 Spirochaetaceae bacterium
ACTACTCTACCGGTACGAAACCATGACAATCACTAAGACTGAGTTCGGCACGACGCCGGAAAACGAAACGGTAGAAAAGTTTACGATCACCAATAATAACCGCATCGTGATGGAGGTCATTTCCTACGGTGCGACCCTGCTGTCGCTCAAGGTACCGGATCGCGACAAAAAACCGGGTGAGGTAACGCTCGGCTTCGGGAATCTGGAGTCCTATCTCGGTGAACATCCTTATTTCGGTTCGACGGTCGGACGGGTCGCAAACCGCATAGAAAACGGACAGTTTGGTCTGGGCCCCCGGAAAGTGAATCTGCAGAAGAACGAGCCGCCGAATCACCTGCACGGTGGTGTGAAGGGGTTTAACCGCTACGTCTGGAGTGCTGAAGCGTTCGCACTGTACGGGGGAGCCGGGGTACGGTTTTCGCGGCTCAGTGGACATAACGAAGAGGGATATCCCGGCAAGCTGCAGGTTTCGGTGACCTACACGCTGACGGACCAGAACGAAGTGATCATCGACTATTCTGCCAGGACCAATCGGGCCACACCGGTCAATCTTACGAATCACACCTACTGGAATCTGGCCGGCCCCGAAAATGGCTCGGTGCTGAATCACGATCTGCAGTTGAGTTGTGATCAGTTTCTTCCGGTCCGGGAAGACAGCATTCCGACGGGAGAAATCATCGACGTCGCCGGAACTCCCATGGATTTCCGGAAGTCGAAGCGTATCGGCGCCGAAATTCAGAGCGTTCCGGGCGGCTACGATCACTGTTTTGTGGTAAATGAACGACGTGAGCCCCTTGCGCCGGTCGCAATGCTCTGGGACCGGAAATCGGGACGAGCTATGGAGATGCTTTCCACCATGCCCGCCGTACAGGTCTATACTGCGAACAAGCTCAACGGTATACCCGGCCGCAACGGTCTGATTTTCAAGAAAAATCACGGGATCTGTCTGGAGACTCAGTTCCATCCGAATGCCGTTAACGAGCCGGCCTTTCCCTCGTGTATTCTGAGATCCCGGGACGAGTACCGGCATCAGACGGTTCACCGGTTCCTGACGAGATAAAAAACGGCCGGCGTTCCCGCCGGCCGTGCGCTTAATCGTTCACGACTTCGTACTCTGCTTCTTCTACGTCTTCAGTCGGGCTCGCCTGGTCGGTCTGCCCGTGTGCATGTCCGTTGTCTGACGTTGCCGCCTGCTCATGGATCTTCGCGAATACGCTCTGAGCGGACTCGAGATCGGATAGGGCTTTTCGAACCGCATCTTCATCGCCCGCGTCTTTCGCTGTTCTGAGCGCCTGTACGGCGTTCTGCACGGTCTCGCGGTCTGCCTCAGTAAGTTTCTCCCCGCTGTCAGAAAGGGCCTTCTCGGCGGTGTACGCAAGACTGTCGGCCTGGTTGAAGAGCTCAGCGCGTTCCCGTGCGCTTTTGTCCTCGGTGGCGTGAGCCTCCGCGTCCCGCACCATCCTGTCTATGTCCTGCTCGCTGAGCCCGGACGAGCTTTCTATTCTGATCTTCTGTTCCTTACCGGTTCCAAGGTCCTTTGCCGACACGTGTACGATTCCGTTGGCGTCTATGTCGAAACTGACCTCAATCTGTGGAACTCCGCGTGGTGCCGGAGGTATGCCGACGAGCTCGAAGCGGCCGAGGGTTCGGTTTTCCCGCGCGATTTCTCGTTCGCCCTGCAGTACGTGTACGCCGACTGCGGGCTGGTTGTCCTCAGCCGTCGAGAAGATCTGGCTTTTCCGCGTCGGGATTGTCGTGTTCCGCTCAATGAGCCTGGTGAACACACCCCCGAGCGTCTCTATTCCAAGCGACAACGGAGTCACGTCGAGCAACAGTACGTCGTTCACACCGCCGCTGAGCACACCTGCCTGAACCGCTGCACCCATACCGACTACCTCGTCCGGATTGACGCCTTTATGTGGTTCGCGTCCGAAGAGGTCGGAGACGAGTGTCTGCACCATAGGAATGCGGGTCGACCCACCTACCAGCAGGACCGCGTTAATGTCTTTGGGGCTGACACCCGCGTCCTTGAGTGCCTGCTCGCAGGGGGTGCGTGTTCTCTCGACAAGGTCGTTTATAAGTTGTTCGAACTTGCTGCGGCTGAGGCTGTACTGCAGATGCTTCGGGCCGTTCTGGTCTGCGGTAATAAAGGGCAGATTGATGTCACTTGTCTGAGCCGTTGACAGTTCTTTTTTGGCGTTCTCCGCCGCTTCTTTCAGCCGCTGCAGAGCCATGCGATCCTTCGACAGATCCACACCCTGATCGTTCCTGAATGACGTCACAAGCCAGTCGATGATGCGCTGGTCGAAGTTGTCACCACCAAGATGCGTGTCACCGTGGGTGCTCTTGACTTCAAAGACGTTATCACCGAGCTCGAGGATCGACACATCGAATGTTCCTCCACCCAGGTCGTATACGGCAATGGTCTGTTCCTTCTCGCTTTTTCCGAGGCCGTAGGCCAGCGCGGCTGCGGTAGGTTCATTGACGATGCGCTTGACGTCGAGTCCTGCGATTCGTCCGGCATCCTTGGTTGCCTGGCGCTGCGCATCGTTGAAGTACGCCGGAACGGTGATAACCGCTTCGGTTACCTCTTCGCCGAGATAGTCTTCTGCGGTCTGTTTCATTTTCTGCAGGATGGCCGCAGATATTTCGGGTGGTGTATGTTCCTTGCCTCCTGCCTTGATGCGGACCTCCCCCGAGGAGCCTTTTACGATCTTGTAAGGCACCATGGATGTTTCCTCATGTACCTCATCGTACGCGCGTCCCATGAAACGCTTCACCGAACCAATGGTGTTTTCCGGGTTGGTTACCATCTGGTTCCGCGCGGGTTGTCCGACGAGGCGATCTCCTTTGCTGGTGAAGCCGACCATGCTCGGCGTCGTTCGACCACCTTCCGAGTTAGTTATTACAACGGCTTCCTTGCCTTCCATGACGGCAACGACGCTGTTGGTTGTTCCGAGGTCTATCCCTATCATTCGTCCCATAGTTCTTTCTCTCCTTTCGTGTGAAGTGTATGTATTCATCCGCCTCGGGTACCGGATTGCCGGCGCCCGAGGCGGATGAAGACCGGAGCGCTTCACTCTGGAATGCTCCGGTCGGTTCGCTGTCAGTCAGCGATGGCAATCTTGCGCGGTTTCACTGCTTCCTTGAGTTGCAGTTGCACCATCAGGACCCCGTCTTCCATGTGTGCGTCAATGCGTTCCCGGTCGATCGTCTCGTCCAGGGTATAGGTCTGGTAGAAGTCCGCATCGCGGCGTTCCCGGACGAGGTACTCGTCACCGTTACCGGGGACGGTGGAACCGTGAATAGTCAGGGTGTCGTCCTCGACCTGAATGTCGATATGGTCCTTCGCTACCCCGGGCATCTCAACCTGCAGGATAACCGCATCCTTGTCCTGTCGAATCATCGATGCGGGGCGAACGGTTCGTCGACCCGTCTTTTCATGTGTCGCTGTAGCCATGGTTGTTCCTCCTGTTTCCCTTACTGTACGTTTACCGAAATACTGCGGGCCTTGACTTCCTCGCGCTTGGGCAGAGTTATGCTCAGTACCCCGTCGGCCATGCGAGCTTTCACCTCATCGGCATTAATTGCCTTAGGCAGGCTCAGTGTGCGCTGGAAGGAACCGCTCCAGATTTCGCATCGGTACACGTGATGCTTGTCGGTCGCGTCCTTGACGGTTTTCTCGCCCTTGATCGTCAGGACGTTGTCGGCTACCGAGATATCGACCTGATCCCGCGATACTCCGGGCAGGTCAACGTCGACGATGTACTCATCGTTGGTCTCCCGTACATCAACCGCAGGGGCAACATTCCGGTCGAAAATCCCCGGTGCGGATTCCGCAGTGTCGAGATCGAACAGGCGGTTGATCTCATCCTGAAGGCGGGCAATCTCCCGTCCGGGATGCCAGTCGTTCCGTCCGTTCATCCGTCGTGTCATCAGTTCGCGTGCCATAGTGCACCTCCTGTTCTGGTTCTCCCCGGCGGGGCCGGTTATCCGGAACCCGCCGGTCCATTAATGATTCACGTCGGTGCGGAGCCGGTCACACCGGATCGCACCGTACGTCTATGTATAAGCAGGAAGCGTGCCAACTGCGCTGCGCTACAGAAAAAATATATGTAAGTATATATAATATAATAAATTATAAGCAATTCATGCCGTCGTCGCCCGTGTTGCGGGAGGCTGCGTTCCAGCAGTAAATGGATCAGTTTGATTCAGCCCGAAAAAACAGCAGGAAAGATGGGTCATTATTACACACATGAGGCATATGGTCCCATTATCTGATGGTTCCTTCCTACACAGATTGATTTTCGCTATAGTGTTCAGGTGAAAAGCGTAGAATCAGTGAATAAACGGGTCAAAATGCTCCGATCGGTGCTCGTGGATAAAGGGCTTGACGGCTATATCGTCCCGAGCAGTGACCCCCACGGCGGCGAGTATGTCAGCGCACACTTTCAGGCTCGATCCTGGCTCAGCGGTTTTAAGGGCAGCGCCGGAACGGTCGCACTGACCGCCGATGCCGCCGGTCTCTGGACCGACAGTCGCTACTACCTCGAAGCCGAGCGCGTGCTCGAGGGGACCCCCATCAGCCTGTTCAGAATGCAGGAGCCGGATGTACCTTCGATCACCGCGTTTTTATCGGACGCGCTTTCGCCTGGCAGTCGTGTCGGCGTGCCCCGACACGCAATTGGTTGTACCGAGTTCGACCGCATGCAGGCCGAGCTCGCTGCTCACAGGATTGTACTCGAAGCAAGCGATGATCTTGTCGGGTCCATATGGGACGATCGACCACCCCTGCAGATGGAACGAGTTGTCGCACACCCTGACGAGTTTGCCGGGCAGACCCGGGCGGAAAAGCTCGCACGGGTGCGCAGGCATTTGCAGGACGAGGGAGCTGACGTATACCTGATCAGTTCGCTCGACGACATTGCGTGGCTCATGAATCTGCGGGGGGCGGATATTCCCTACAACCCGGTGTTCCTGTCCTACGCGGTGCTGACCGCCGAACAGGCATGGCTTTACGCAGGCGCACAACGGCTCGACGCAGACGTGGCGGCGGCTCTCGCCGAAGACGGCGTGGAAGTCCGTGAATACGGGGATGTCGACGCGGATCTTGCGACGCTTACCGAGAACCGTCGGGTGCTGTTCGCGGCCGACCGGGTGTGTGTCGCCCTCCGGGATGCTCTGGCGGAAAGCGCTCATATCCGTACGGCCGGTGATATTACCACAAAGCTTAAAGCCCGAAAGAACCCTGCCGAACAGGCCGGTATTCGTGCTGCAATGGAGCGCGACGGGGTGGCTATGGTGCGTTTTCTTATGTGGCTCGAAACGGCGGTCGCGACCGGCAGGGTCACGGAACTCGCCGCCGCAGCGCAGCTGCGCGAGTTCCGGGCTATGGGAGAGCGCTTTGTCGGCGACAGTTTCACGACGATATCCGGCTTCGCAGGACACGGAGCAATTGTTCATTACAGTGCCGACGAGGAAACGCAGGCTACGCTCGGCGAAGGTGTGTATCTCATCGACTCGGGAGGGCAGTATCTCGACGGGACGACCGATATTACCCGAACGGTCGCCTTCGGGACGGTTTCTGACCAGGCGAGAACCGACTTTACTACTGTCCTCAGAGCCCACATCGCGTTGGCTGAAGCCCGTTTTCCGGCAGGAACGAACGGGGCTCAGCTTGACATGCTGGCACGGTCGGTCATGTGGGCTGAAGGAACGAATTACGGCCACGGTACCGGTCATGGGGTGGGGTGTTACCTGAACGTGCACGAGGGGCCACAGCGGATCGCTCCGCGCGGGTCTGAAGTCGCACTCGAAGAGGGAATGCTCAGCTCGAACGAACCCGGCCTGTATCGTGCCGGTCAGTGGGGGATACGTCTGGAAAACCTTGTTCTCGTAACCGAAGCCGAGCAGACGGATTTTGGTCAGTTCCACCGCTTCGAGACGGTGACGCTGTGTCCTTTCGATCTGAGTCTGCTCGATGCATCCCGTCTTCGTCCGGACGAGCTTCAGTGGCTGAACCGGTATCACGCGGTGGTATTCGACCGGCTCAGCTCCAGGCTGGACGCGGCGGAGCGCGCGTGGCTCGCGGAGAAGACCCGGGCCGTCAGGGCATAGGAGCATCTATGACCATGGAGCGGATTCCATACCGGACAATAGGCATCGTCGGCGGAGGTCAACTCGGGCTGATGCTCTGTGATGTCGCCCGACGTATGGCGCTGAAGACGGTCGTGCTCGACGCGAACCCGCAGTCACCGGCCCTGCGTCGCGCAGACGCGACCGTCGTAGCCGACCTTTTTGACCGCGAGGGTCTGCGTGAGCTCTGCGAGCGGTCGGACATTGTGACCTTCGAGATCGAGCATACCGATACCCGCGCCCTGTCGGATTTTGCGGAACAGGGCAGGGCTGTCATTGCACCGTCGCCGGCGGTCCTCGAACGCATACGCGACAAGGGGCTGCAGCGACAGACACTCGCGCGTCACAATGTTCCCCAGCCGTATTCTGTTCTCTGGGATGAACCTGCAGCAGGTCCCCCGGACGGCATGGCGTTTCCCTTCGTGCAGAAACTTCGCACAGGCGGCTACGACGGCAGAGGTGTCTCGGTGCTCGGGAACCCGGCCTCGGCACGTCTTCAGGGCCCGAGCATTGCCGAGGAGCTTGTCGTTCTCGAGGTCGAGCTTGCCGTGATCGTTGCACGCAGCTGCGATCCCGGGACGGGCGAAACGCAGGAGATGCGTTCGTATGCGCCGGTGCGCATGGACTTCGACAGTTCGCTGAACATCTGCACCCGCGTCGTAGCGCCGAGCGGCGTATCCGCGGCTATGGAGCGTCGTGCGATAGAGATCGCCGAGGCGGCGGTGTCTGCGTTCGGTATCGTCGGGGTCTGTGCGGTGGAGCTTTTTGTCGCTGCCGATGGCAGGATACTCGTGAACGAGCTGGCCCCCCGCCCGCATAACTCCGGCCACCTCAGCATAGAGGCGCATGCGACCTCGCAGTTCGAGCAGCATCTGCGCGCGGTGTGTAGCCTCCCGCTCGGTTCGCCCGAGCTTCTGCGTCCGGCTGTCATGCTCAACCTGCTCGGGGGCGCTCATTCGGGACTTCCGGTCTGCCGTGGCTACCGCGAGTTGTGTGCTGTCCCCGAGACTCATTTGCACTGGTACGACAAGAGCCCCTGTGCACCGGGGCGGAAAATGGGGCATATTACCTGTCTTGGAGATACGGTCGAAGAAGCGATGAACCGAGCCGATCAGGCGGAGCGTCTGTTCGCTTTAGACGGATTATCGGGCTGAAACAGGATATTGAGCATGGACACAAAGACAGAAAACACCCCGGTGCGGGTAGCCGTCATCATGGGGAGTGACTCTGATCTTCCGGTCATGAAGGCAGCGAGCGATATTCTTGCGTCCATGGGTGTAGGTGTTGAGACGACGATTGTAAGCGCACACCGGACACCCGATCGCATGTACGAGTATGCACGGGCTGCCGCATCCAGGGGTATCAGAGTCGTCGTTGCCGGGGCAGGAGGGGCGGCACATCTTCCCGGCATGGTAGCGGCGCTGACCGAGCTTCCAGTCATCGGTGTGCCGGTGCGGGCGTCTCATCTTGAGGGGCTGGATTCGCTTCTGAGTATCGTGCAGATGCCGCGAGGGGTGCCCGTAGCCACCGTAGCAATCAACAACGCGATGAACGCCGGGCTGCTTGCGGCGCGTATCATCGGTCTCTCGGACGAAACGGTTGCTGCTGCCGTGCGGGCACACATGCAGACATCGCGGGACGAGGTCTGCGCGAAAGCCGAACGCCTTGAGTCCGTTGGCCTTTCGGAATACCTGAAGTAACAAGGAACTAACATGGCATTGAACTGTGGAATCGTGGGGCTTCCCAATGTGGGAAAGTCAACCATCTTTTCGGCGCTCACGAGCGCTCCCGCAGAAGCGGCAAACTATCCCTTCTGCACGATAGATCCCAATGTGGGGATTGTGCAGGTGCCGGATTCGCGTCTTGACCGCATAGCGGCGATTATTCCACCCGAGAAAGTCATGCCCGCTGCGGTCGAGTTCGTCGATATCGCGGGTCTTGTCGCGGGTGCAAGCTCGGGTGAGGGGCTGGGGAATCGTTTTCTCGCCCACATACGAGAGACGGGCATCATTGCCCACGTGGTGCGCTGTTTTGCTGATGACGATATTGTGCACGTGGCAGGCTCTGTTGACCCGGCGAGGGATATAGAAACGATACATGTGGAACTCGCTCTTGCCGATCTCGAAACGGTGGACAAACGTCTCGCACGGCTCGAGAAGGAAAAGAGGGCGAACGATCGTGAGCTTGCGAAGAAAGCCACCGCGCAGGATGCGGTGCTCCGGAGCCTGCGCGCGAAGCTTGAAGAGGGGGTCGGCGCACGCAACGCTGGCCTTACCGAAGAACAGCAGGCGGTGATCGCGGACCTGCATCTGATAACCGCAAAACCTCAGCTCTACGTCTGTAACGTGGACGAGAACGACCTCGGCGGCGAGAATGCATTCGTGGCCCAGGTGCGGGAGATTGCCGCGGCCGAGGGTGCCGACGCAGTTGTCCTGTGCGGGCGCCTCGAGTCGGAGATCGCCGCACTCGAGACTGTCGGCGAACGCGAAGAGTTCCTGCGTGAAGCGGGTCTTGAAGAAAGCGGGCTCAACCGCCTCATACGAACCGCATACGGGCAGCTTGGTCTGAGAACCTATTTTACGGCCGGGCCCAAAGAAGTGCGTGCATGGACTTTCCATCAGGGGAGTACCGCACCTCAGGCAGCCGGTGTCATTCACAGCGACTTCGAGCGGGGGTTCATACGCGCAGAGGTATACGGCTGCGACGATCTCTTCGAGCATGGCAGCGAAGCTGCGCTCCGTGGGGCGGGTAAACTTCGATCCGAGGGTCGTGAATACGTGGTTCGTGACGGAGATGTCATGCATTTCCGTTTCAACGTGTAGGTTCCTGTGCGCGAGCGCGAACCTTTTGTTTTACCGGATGACTTCCTTTTCGGAACTGCGACGGCCGCGACGCAGATTGAGGGTGGTGATACCCGATCGAACTGGTACCACTGGGCCAGGGCGGGTAACACAAAGGATGGCGCCGGACCGGAGACCGCGTGTGATCACTGGATCCGCTGGCAGGAAGACCTCGATCTCATTGCGGCGCTTAACAGTCACAGCTATCGCCTCGGGCTTGACTGGGCCCGAATGGAGCCCGCTCCCGGAGTCTTTGACGACGCAGCCTTCGCGCATTACCGCGAGGAGCTCAAAGCGCTTCGCGAGGCAGGAGTCGAACCGCTTGTCACGTTATATCACTTCGCACACCCCCAGTGGTTCGAAGAGGCCGGCGGCTGGCCCCGCCGTGGCGCCGGGGCAGACTGGTTGCGCTTTGTGTCGCGCGTGCTCGAGGTCCTCGGGGATCTGGTGACCGACTGGATCACGATTAACGAACCGAACGTGTATCTGATCTTCGCACACGTGTTCGGTGAATGGCCGCCGGGAGACCGGAGCATACTGCGTTTTTTCCGAGGTGCCAGGCACATGGTGCGGGCTCACCGGGAAGCGTACACGCACATTCACGCGGACGCTGTGCGAAGATCGACGATCGCGCGCGTCGGCGTCGCCCATCACCTGCGCGTTTTCGACCCGCTGCGACCGCTGCTGAGGGACCGGTTCGCCTGCAAGGTTACGAGTTACCTGAGCCAGGATTTCTTTCTGAAGAACATGACAGGGGTCGGTGGACGCTGGGCGGACTTTCTCGGTGTGAACTACTACAGCCGCGACATGGTCCGCTTCACTGCTGATCCTGCCTCGGGGTTTGGTGTGCGTTCAGTCGCTGCCGGTGCTCCGGTAAACGATCTGGGCTGGGAAATCTATCCGGAGGGTCTGTACCGTTGCATACGATCCGTGTACAGCCGATACCGGGTTCCCGTTTACATAACCGAGAATGGCACATCTGACGCGAACGATCAGTTCCGCATCGCGTATATCTATGATCATGTGCGCCAGATTGCCCGGCTGATTGCAGACGGTATTCCCGTCACTCGCTACTATCACTGGTCCCTTATGGATAACTTCGAGTGGGCCGAGGGTAACGGACCACGTTTCGGCTTGTATAACGTCGATTACGGGACCCAGGAGCGAAGGCCGCGGGAAAGTGCCCGGTTCTACTCCGAACTTGCGCGCGAGCGGGCTGTGACGCGGGATATGCTCGAAACCTATCTCTCTTACTGAGTCCGGGGAGCCGCGCGGAACCGGCTGTGGTGACTGTGGTCGCTGCCTCCGAATCGGTCTTTCGCGGCGAGATCGCGACGAAAGCGGATTGTGAACTCCGTCCAGATAACCACGAAGAGGGCAGCAATCAGCGGTCCAATCAGGAACCCGATCAACCCGAGCCAGGCTAAGCCTCCGAGGGTCGAGATGAGGACGAGCGCCGGGTGCATGCCGCCTCTCTCGCCGAGAATTGCAGGTCGGATCAGATTTTGTGTGACGAAGGTCGTGGCGGTCGCAAGAACGATGAGGACAACGCCGCGTACGGGGCTGCCAGTAACGATCAGAATAAGCCCTGCAGGCGTCAGTATTCCGTTGGCACCTATCATCGGGATGATCGAGAAGATCACCATGATAAGTCCCCACAGGAAAGGACTCGGGAGGCCGAAGGCTGCGAAGTAGATCGTACCCAGTGTTCCCTCAAGAAAGCCAAGGCCGAAGGTTGTGAGCAGGGTGGACGAAATTATGTTCTTTGCGCTGAGAGTAATACGGTCGATTTCGCTCGTTGAAAGTGGCAGAATGTGCCGTATATGCGCAATGAGACGTGGCCCGTCGAGCAGGAAAAAGAAGACAAGGATCAACATGATCAGTATGTTGAGTACGGCGTTTGCGATGTTCGCAAAGCTCCGCTGAGTCGCGTTGATCACGAAGTCGCTCGACGCGGAAACGATGTTGCGGACGACCTCTCCAAGCCGGAACTGTTCGAGATTTGATTCCGCGATCAGTTCTCCCACGTAGGGCAGGCCTTCCAGCCAGGGGAGTATCTGCACGGTCTCGAGCTGCCGGGTTATGTCTTCCCAGTTGTCGGAAATGAACGTGTAGCCTCCGACGATCTCCGCGTAGACCATCAGTCCGATCAGAAATATCGGTATGCTTACCAGAACGATCAGCGTCAGGAGCGTGATCGCTGCGGAAAGACTTCGTGGTCCCGGAACATGCCGGTCAATCCAGCGGAATGGTCCTGACAGGATTCCTGCGAGCACCGTGGCAACGAAGAGGGTAAGCAGAAACGGCGCGACGATATGATAGAAGGCGATGGTCAGACCGCTGAGGACAATGAGAAAAAAGATGTTCACTATGTTGAAACCGGTTCTCATGTTTGTGCGATACCTGCTGAGTTGCTGCCGGGTCTCGATTGCCGCCAGGCGTAAAGGCTGCTATTCTTGTCTCAGACCGCCATGATACGAGGCTCCTCGCGCATAGGCAAGTACACGTGAGACAGAAATCGACATGATTACACTCAAAGTCCCTCTCGGAAATCGCACCGATCTGAGAGAATGGTACAATCGGGTGCACAACGGATACGAGAAGGTGCTGTATCAGATGCAGCGTGAATTATCCGATATTCTCGCCGAAGGCGATATACACCCGACGATCAAGTACCGGGTAAAAACGCTCGAGAGCCTCTACGAAAAGGCCCAGCGCAGGGTTAAGTCGGACGACTTCAGCGGGGACTCTTTCTGTGTGACTGATTTTATGGGTATAAGGATCGTATGTCCGTTTATCGAGGACATCCGGCATTGTGAACAGATGATTGACTCGACCTTTGACGTGGTCGAGCGCGAACAGAAGGGCGCTGAGTACGGCTTCCAGGAGTTCGGATACGAGTCTGTGCATTATCTCGTGAAGGTTCCGAAACACCTCTGTGAGGTCTTCAATTTTGGTGGTTCCGAGGTATGCGAGGTTCAGCTGCGAACGATTTTGCAGGATGCCTGGGCTGAGGTGGAGCATGAGTTGGTGTACAAGGCCGAGTTTACCCCGTTCGATGAGCCCCTGAGACGTAAACTCGCTGCTCTGAACGCGAACCTCTCGCTTTCGGACATCGTTTTTCAGGAGATTCGTGACTATCAGCGTCAGCTGCACGTGCAGCTCAAGCGACGCAGACGGTCGTTCTGGGCGACTGTGCAGGAAGCTACGTCAGGGGATCCAGGGAGCTTCGCCGCCCGTGAGACCAAAGCTGAAATGCAGGAAGACGAGGCGTCTTTTTCCCGGGTAAGCGAGGTGCCGGAGGAAATCGCTACGTCCATGATTCCGGGTGGAGACTCTGTCGACAATCTGCTACTGCGGGCGCTCAACGCTCATAACCGCAGGAGTTTTGATGAGGCGGTAACTCTGTACACCCGCATTCTGGAAACAGACAGTCGCTCTGCAGTTCGTGCCGTTATACACATACACAGGGGTATGGCGCTCTTTGCATCGGGCGACTACGACGAGGCGCTTGCTGACTTTACCCGTGCCGTTGAACAGGATGCAAGCAACCCCAAAGCCTATTACTATCGTGGTATCGTTCATCGCGTTCGTGGCGATCGCACCGCCGCTCTGCGCGATTTTGACGATTGTCTGGGTCGCGACCCGTTCCAGTTCGATCCGCTGCTCAGCAGGAGTCAGCTTCATTTCGCAATGGGTGACAGGGAACAGGCTCTCGCCGATTGCGACGCCGCCATTTCACTGCATCCACACTCCAGTCGGGCGGAAGAACTCCGTGCCCGCGTAATTGAAGCCATGAATCTTTAGAGGAGTTTACATGAAACCCGTACGTCCGGATCCGAGCCACCGTATGCTTGCCAGTGACAACAGCAGTGGCGTACACCCCGAGGTTCTTGATGCAGTAATCTCAGCGAATAACGGACACCTTGTCAGTTATGGAGATGATGTCGTGACGAACGCCGCCGTCGAGGTTCTGCGAGAGCGGTTTGGACCCTCGACGGAAGTGTTTTTCGTACTTACCGGCACCGGCGCCAATGTCCTGTCGCTTTCGGCCATGACCCCGCCCTACGGGGCCGTGCTCTGCAGTGACTGTTCGCACATCGCAACGGATGAATGCGGAGCGCCGGAGCGCGGCGTCGGGTGCAAGCTCATCCCGGTGCGCACGCACGAGGGCAAGATCGATGCAGGCGGTCTCAAGGCGTACATCGGTTCGGCGCGGGTGCCCCACCAGAACCTGCCACGGGTGGTTTCGCTGACACAGTCGACCGAACTCGGCACGGTATACACGGCGGACGAGATCGCTTCGATCGCGTCTGTCTGCCGGGATGCGGGGTGGTTACTGCACATGGATGGAGCACGCTATGCAAACGCGTGTGCTCATCTTGATTGTGAGCTTGATGCGCTGTCGAGTCGGGCCGGTGTCGATGTACTGAGTCTCGGAGCAACGAAAAACGGCGCCATGTATGCCGAGGCAGTGCTGGTGTTCTCCGACCGTATCGATCTCGAAGCAGTTCACTTCCTTCGAAAGCAGCACACACAGCTCGCGAGCAAAATGCGCTTCGCGGCAGCGCAGTTTCTGGCAATGTTCGGGGATGATCTGTGGTATCGCAACGCCTCAGCGGCCAATCGTCTCGCTCGACGACTTGCCGACGGAGTCCGCACGGTTCCGGGTATTGAGGTCATTTATCCGGTGCAGGCGAACGGCGTATTTGCCCGCCTTCCCGCTCACATGGTTGAACCCGCGCGGAAGCTGCAGTACTTCTACGACTGGGAAGGCGAAGGACACGTTGTCCGCTGGATGACCAGTTTTGACAGCACCGAAGCACAGATTGACCGGTTTGTCGATGGTCTTCGTGATATCGTCTAGGGTCTGGAGTATGTATGAAACTGCAAGGTTTGCGAGTTATCAGTCTCGTGCACAGCGACTTTGAAGATCTCGAGCTCTGGTATCCTGTTCTCCGTCTGCGGGAGGAGGGTGCTGAGGTGGTGCTTGCCGGCGAGACAGCCGCTGAGACCTACCATGGGAAATACGGTGTGCCTGCACGCAGCGATATCGCCTTCAGCGACATGGACGTTGCCCGTTGTGACGCGCTGCTGGTTCCGGGGGGCTGGGCTCCTGATAAGATACGCCGCTTCAAGGATGTTACGGACTTCGTGCAGGACATGGACGCCGCAGGGAAGCCTATAGGACAGATATGTCATGCCGGCTGGGTGCTGATCAGCGCGGGAATTCTCCCGGGACGGACCGTCACGAGCACACCGGGCATTCGCGACGACATGGAAAACGCAGGCGCAATCTGGGAAGACCTTCCGGTCGTTCGTGACAGGAACCTTGTTTCGAGCCGCCGACCTCCCGACCTCCCCGCGTATATGGCAGCGTTTGTCTCTCTGCTTACCGAGTACCGGACGAACAGGGAGCGTACGGCTTGAGTCTGCTCGACGATTTTCGCGCTGCATTCACGGGTGCCTCACTTGCTGTAGGCGACGAAATTCTCGATATTTTTCTTGAGGAGACACCAGAACGCCTGCAATCGCTCAATACAGCCATACAGGCAGACGACGTGG
>SKXQ01000074.1 GCA_007128315.1 Spirochaetaceae bacterium
ACGATTCCATGATCATGAACGCCAGTTTTTCGGGATCGGTTACCTCAACGGGATCAACCGGTTCCGACTCCGGGGTCGGCGGATTGATCGGTGCCATCAACGGAGGCACCGTTGTCGAAGACAGCACTTCGAACGCCACGGTCACGGCTTCTATCAGAGACACAGTAGCTGGTTTAGTCGGTTGGCAGCGGGCTAGTAGTGGGGTTGATGATGCATACGCTGCTATCCTGCATTCCACTTCGAGCGGATCTGTGGAAGGTGACTCACAGGTTGGCGGTCTTATTGGCAGGAGCGAGGATCTGACTGTCGTTGCTGACTCGAGCTCGACAAGTGACGTCACCGCGAGTAGTAGAGGTGGCGCGCTGGTCGGTGTTCGCGTGTACAGCGATATCGAAAACATTCTCGGAGAAGGTAACTCGGCTTCCGGCGTACTGACCGTAGGTGGGGAAACTGTCTCTGCCGACGACGAATCGTATCTCATTGGAGACCTGGAAGACGACTGACCGCGACGTGATGTGTTTGCTTTTCTGGAGAAGACGCAAACTATAGTGGACTCTCATTGGAGCTCGTTCGCGTCCACCCGGTGAGTGCAACATGGGCAAGTTGGTGGAGTGTAAGTATCTTCACCCTATGGATGATGCTGAAAACAAAACCCGCTGGACTCTCAATGTCCGGATACGTCGCTTTACCGGCATGGGATCACATTTTCACGTTTCTCTAAAGCCCAAACCCCTGTCGGCCGACGTGCCGGCCGAGCGGACCATGAAGTTCAGACGACGTGACACTGCCGTCCGGTGGGTTACCGACGCCTTCGAACGGGACTACGCTTCGGCCGGGTACGAGCTTGTCTGGGACGACGAGGAGAGTCAGTCGTGGTTCTACGGTGAAGGCGATTGAATGAGTCGGTTACTCCATGTCGAGGAACGGGTTCTCGACACGAACTCCGCCGTATCGTTGGCCCGAGTTAAGATCTTCGGAAATGACCACCGTGCACGCGGCATCCTTGGCGCCTGCGTCGAAACGACGGGTCGGCCGCTATGAGGGCGCGTGCAATCATGAATGAAGCAGTAGCAGATGACCGTGCAGTTTTCAAGTTATAGTTGAAAAACGCGAGAAAACTCGTGCCTACGCGAGGGATGTTCTCGAAGGCACGCGCGTATACTGACAATTCGGGAATCCGCGGACGAAAAAGCGACGGTTACGCGCTCTACAAAGTCTATAGCAGGTCATCCAGCGCAGAGGATACTGATTCTCGGGCAGCTTCCTGTGCCATCGCTTCCCGCTGCTCGTGCTCGTGTTGTTTCGAGGAAATCCGGCTCAGACACGAGCCGTAGATATTTCGTAGCTCCGCTCGTTCCAGAAAATCTTGATAGGTTTTCCGGTACATATCGACTGTCATTGGTGTGCTGACAGTCGCGGGGTCTGCGAGAAAAACCGTTGCCGAGCTTCCAGATGCTGTTGTGGCTCCATAAATCTGACCTTGATATAAAATACCGTGACTGGTGACTGACTCTGCGAGCTTAATGAAAAGCTCCAACAAGACAGAATCGGTCCTGTACAGAAGCCTCAGGTTATACAGATCGTCATATGAAACAATTATTGATTCGGCTGCGACCTCGACCTCAGTTTCAAGCGGACATGGTCCGTGAACGCTTATCGATTGTCGTGATGAGAGAAGCGACTCAAACTTAGCGATCATTTTGTACAGGATATCGAGATTTTCTGAGTTCCCTCCCTGAAAGCGCTCTCGATACACCGTGATCTTCATAGTGAGCAGCTCTTTCTCTACCGGGGTCGTGTTCTTTTTCGCAGGTGCTGGCGATGAATCATCCGTGTACACATAATCCAGAAGGTAGCGGCTAAATCTTCCAAGTCCGTCGATGTGTGCCTTGCTGAGTGCCGGAGCATCGTACACATTACTTTCCTGAAGCATTATGTCGATGCGCTGCTCAACGACAGCTCCCTCTTCCGGGTTGATTTTGACCGGCGAGATACGATTTATACGCTTCTGCAGATGAACAATTTCGCGACGCGTGCTCGATAGAAAGGTTTGCTCCTGTCGCTCGAAGTCTGCCACGTTGTACGTATTTATATCCTTCGCGAGTAAACCGACGAAATGGGTGTTGATTTCGTTTGACAGGTGTTCGACGAGATCCTTATTGGTCTGTTTGTCTGCTGTGCTGACGCTCGCGAGCTGAACAAGCGTGAGATACGCGAACTTCAGCTCAATAATATGCTGGTGCATGGCCATGTATTCGTCGAGAATTGAGTCGGAAAAAATGAAACGCTTCGCGGGCATCAATAGTACTCCGTAGTTTTCTTCTGTGAAGTATATATCACAGTGCGGTTTTATCCACCCGGCCTGCCGACGTCCTCGCAGACTCTGCGGTCAATCGAGAAATCGAAAAGGCACGTTTCTACATACGCGCTGCAAGGTACTCGGTGAAACGGTGCAGCTGTTCGATCACAAGTCTTCGTGGCGAGGTGAGCGCGCCCGAATCCTTTGAACGGCAGTGCAGTCCGAGTGGGACACCGCAGAGTTGTAGATGGTACTTGGCGTTGATCGGATATAGAGGGCCTTCGGCCAGCGACAGGGTGCCGAGAAGATCCTGCAGGCTATCGGCCTCGTCGGATCCCGCTTGCCAGGCGTCGTAAAGCCGGCGATACAGGATCGGGTGGAAGTTTGCCATAACGCCACTGAATCCGGTATAGCCTGCGCGGAGTGAGAAGAGCAGAGTTGCGGTGTTTGCATTATACAGACGCAGCCCTGTGTCTTTCATGGCCGCGCTCCGCGCAGCGATGATGTCCGGGTCACAACTGGTGTCTTTCAGAAAGTGAAAGCGGCCGGTCGATCCAAGAAAAGCCAGTTCCGTTTCAGTCATGATATGCCTGAACGGATAGGGACACTCGTACATCCCCAACGGAACGTCACCCGGGATGTCTGCCAGCAGCGTCTGAAGGTTTTCGGTCCAGACCTCGGTTGCATCGTGTTCGCCCGCGAATCTGTTCGTCAGAAGTACAACCGCGTCGACACCGGTTTCGGCCATGAGCAGTACGTCCTCACGCTGCTCCTCCAGACTCTCTCCCGTATGTCCGGACGCAATGACGTCGCAGCGTCCCGACGCAGTATCGACCACACATCGTGCGATTGCTACGCGCTCGGCACGGGACAGGTAAAACATCTCGCTCGACTGGCAGACGGCGAACAGGCCGTGTACGCCCTGTGAAATGTACCATTCCACCAGGGATGCCAGGGCATGGTAGTCCACCGAACCGTCGTCGGTGAACGGGGTGATCATGGTCGGCCAGATACCCGGTGATAGGGAATCGTTCATAATTATGGGCTCCTGCCTGGTGTCGTCTGCTGTCAGCCAGCGCGGTGCTATCTGATCCTTTTCGTCGGCGGTAATGAGCCAGTCGAGAAGCAGATGTTTCATTTCAGCGACGGTGCCGGTGTATTCCGGATGTGCCGCGAGATTTCTCGTTTCACCAGGGTCGACAGTCAGATTGTACAGTTCGGCTCCGTACCCGGGGTAGTGTATGTATTTCCAGTGTTCGGTACGGATCATTTTCGCGTCGGGGTGCCGGATGCCGGCAACGCCCGATCCGGGTTCGTACGGGAAGTACCGGCCTTCGCCGGTTATGACCTCCGGAATTATGTTCTCCGCGACAACGAAGGTCCTCGGCTCATAGTGCTGCTCGGTGTGTGCATTGTCTCGCAGGAGCTCCGCATAGCTTCTTCCCTGACACCGGTACGGTATGTCCAGACCCGCGAGGTCAAAGAGGGTTGGAAGCAGATCGGTTGTCTCGACGAGATCGGTGTGCCTGCCGGGTTCGACAATTCCTGGGTAGCTCACGAGCAGGGGGACCCTGATCGCAGCGTCGTAGAAGACGTTCTTTCCGAATACCCCGTGTTCCCCGAGCAGATCTCCGTGATCGCTCATGAATACGACTATCGTATCGTCCCGGATTCCAAGCTCATCGATAGTCTTGAGGGTCTCGCCGACTTCGGCGTCGATCTGGCTGACCGCGCCGTAGTAGGCTCGCCACATCCACAGGATATCTTCTCTCGACAGGTCCCACGGTCGGGAGGTGTCACGAA
>SKXQ01000007.1 GCA_007128315.1 Spirochaetaceae bacterium
GGTGACGCTCAGGAGTCGGGAGAGTCACATCGGGCTGGTTCTGTTCAGCATGGCGTTCAACGGAACACTCGGAGTAGGCAGCCTCTGTGTTCTGCGAAGCCGCCATGTGGAGCAGGAGTACCGGTCGTTTCTCTGGATCCATGGCATCATCTTTATTCTCTTCGCGCTTTCGTACCCCATCGCCATGATATGGGAACCGTTCGGGTCACTTGAAACGACGCTTACGCTCGGAGGGGTGTTCATACTTCTGTGGAGTGTCAACGACATTGTGGTGTATGTCCGGTACTTTGCCCCGGCATCGAACGAGGACGTACCCGACGGGTTTATACGTCAGTACGGAATATCTCCTCGCGAGACGCAGATCGTCTCGCATATCCTTGCCGGGCGCAGCCACAAGGAAATCGCGTTCGAGCTGGGCATCAGTCCACGAACTGCCGAAAGCCACCTCTACCGCATCTACCGAAAGTGCGAGGTCGGCAACAGGATCGAGCTGCTCAATACCGTTCGCCGATACGGCTGAAACGGGCGCTCAGTAGAACTACGCAAAACCACCGTTTCGACAATGCAGTGTTTTTTCCATCTCGACACACCGGTACTTCACTGCGACCCTGATCAACAGGAGGCTACGCTATGGATGCAACACTGCTATCAGCACTGATTCCATTAATTGTTATCGAGCTTGGTCTGAAGCTCATCTGTTATCTTGACTGGCGAAAGCGCGAAACGTTCGGTGCGAAGGAGCGCACGATCTGGCTTCTCGTGTTTCTGTTTATCAGCACGATCGGTCCCATCGCGTATCTGGTGAGGGGGCGGCGTTCATGAGTCCCGTTATAGGCTGCCGGGATGTCCGGAAACGATTCGGCGACGTGCAGGCTCTTGATTCACTGAGTTTCGATGTGCCTGAGCGGTGTGTGTACGGCTTTCTCGGACCGAACGGAGCCGGCAAGACAACGGCGATTCGGATCATGGCCGGATTGCTGCAGGCCGATGAAGGCACCTGCGATGTGTCCGGTGTCCGGGTAAGCGCACGGAGCACCCGTCATCAGGTACACATCGGATATCTCGCACAGGAACCCAGGTACTACGGCTGGCTGACCGGTCGCGAGCTGTTAATTATGAGCGGACGCCTGTTCGGAATGACCTCCACAGAATCTTCTACCCGTGCGCAGGAGCTGCTCGAGCAGACCGGTCTTGATCGCGCTGGCGACCGAAGAATCGAAGGATATTCCGGCGGCATGCAGCAGCGTCTCGGTATCGGCCAGGCGATAATGCACAGGCCCGCTGTTGTCCTTCTTGACGAGCCGGTATCGGCTCTCGATCCGGTCGGGCGTCGCGAAGTATTATCGCTTATATCCGAGATCGCCCGTGAGTCGACTGTACTTATGTCGACTCATATTCTTGCGGACGTGGAGCGGGTCTGCAGCCATATCGCCGTCATGCGAAGCGGGCGAATCGTGGCGAGCGGCGAGCGGGATTCGCTCCTGCAGGCATACGCGCCCGCGCAGATGGCGCTGACGTGCTCGACAGTCGAAGGCGCCGGACGTCTCGCTTCAGTTTTGGCGAAGGACCCCGAAGCGCTCGCGCGCCAGGACGGCAGCGAAGTTTCCGTCGATGCATCGTACTGGGATCATCATCAGTACGTGCTTATGGCACACCTGCAACGTCTCGGCATTACGCTTGTATCGGCTATACCCAGGCGCGCGAGTCTCGAAGATCTGTTCATGCATCTCATGAAGGAGGCCGCATAATGGCCAGGCTGTTTATTCTTCTACAGAAGGATCTTCGCGAGCAGATTCGTAGTTCGCAGCTTCTGATTGCAGGCATTATGGGCGTGTTCTTCGGCATCCTTTCGCCACTGAGCGCGCGCTACATGCCCGAGCTCATTGCGCTCCTCGGTGCCGATCAGGGAGTGCAGATTATTCTTCCGGAGCCTTCCGTCATTGATGCCCTGCAGCAGTTCGTGAGCAACCTCAGTCAGCTCGGGCTTGTGGTGTTCATTGTGCTGTTCATGGGGTCAATATCGCGCGAGGATGAATCAGGAACCCTTGATTTTCTCATGACCAGGCCGGTACGCCCCGTGATGATTCTTGGCTCGAAAGTGATTATCGCGACATTCGTCGCGGGCGCTGCGGTCATGGTGTCCGCACTCACCGCAGGGTTCTACACGAATCTGTTCTTTGACGGATTTCGCACAGGTCCATTCCTGTATACCGCTGGCTATACGTTCATGTATCTCGCAGGTGCGGCGGTCGTTACCGTCTGCATGTCTGCCGTCGTACGGCGGTCGTTCGCCGCAGGTGCGCTCGCCTTCGGTGTACTCATGATTGTCTCTGCCCTCGGTATGGTGCCGGCTATTGGCCCGTTCAGCATCGGCAAACTGAATGAGGCGGCTATACAGGCGGGCCTCGGAGGCGAGCTCCTGTTCAGACCGGTCATTGGAACGTTCGTACTGACAGGCATCGTCTTTACTGCTGCGGTGTACCGTCTGAAGCGGAGGGCTACACATGCGTCCTGACGTTGCGAGTATCGCGGCGACCCGAAAAAACTCCTGCCCCGAGCCCCGCGCCGAACTTGTCCGTCGGGTCTGGCTGGCGTAGGATCACGCGATGTTCTCAAAGCTTGTACCTGTCGTCAGTATCGTTTTTGTTTTGTTGGCGTGCGTTACGCCTGATTCCGCGCGAATTCGTGAAGTTCTCGACACCGATCTTGTCACGTTCGAGTCCGGAACGGTACCAGATGAGTTGGTCGATACGCTTTCGCGGCGGAAGGTTCTGCTACTCGGCGAGACGCACTACGTGCAGGAACACCAGGAGTTCGTCCTTGAACTGTTGATACGGTTACACCCGCACGGACTTCGCTTGTTCGCGCAGGAGATGCCGCATGCCTACGGCTGGATTGTCGATGATTATGTGACGGGAGAGCGCGACAACTATCCGGAATCTGTACGGCGAATGGACGAGTACTGGATAGAGGGGCTGCGAGCGTTCAACGAAGGGCTCCCGGAGTCAGAACGGATCCGATTCAGTTACATAGACATGAATCATGCGCACGATGCATGTCTGTTGTCACTTTCCTGGATGGTCCGCGGTACCCGGATCGGTGAAAGTATTGGTCCGCTCGTCGTTGACGTGCTTGAGACACATCCGGGAACAGACGGGTATATTCGTGCGCTGGTCGATCTGGAGCAACGTCTTGCCTCCGACCGAGCGAGGCTCGAGGATACCTTGGGGCTCCGGTGGTACGCACGGCTTGTAGAGGTTGTGGAAATCGAACTGCGGAGCATACCGGTTCGAGAACGATTCGATAACCCTGTGCGTGAACGAATCATGATAGACCTTGCAAACCGGGCGATCGAGAATGCTGCAGGCTCGTCCGTAGCGCTGAACGTAGGGATGTACCACGCGCAACGGCGACGGTACATGGGAACGCGCCAGGAGTGGCTTGGCGAGTATCTCTCTGCGAATGCAGAGCGTTTCGGAGGATCAGAGCAGCTGTACTCGGTCGCATTCTGGGGCTTCTCCGGAGAGCGTATTCGGAACTTCATGGACCGCAATCCGGAACCGGTCCCTGAAGCGATGGACCGTCCAACGTCGAACTTCGCCCGGCAGATCGCCGAAATCGTTGCGCGCCGTGACGGGACGACCCGCCCCGAATCGGCGGCGTTCATTGAACTCTCTGATCCGGCATTCGCGCGGAGCATGCAAATCGCTTTCAGCTTTTCCCGGCTGCGCGCTGCGCCGGGGCGTCAGTTCGATGCCTACCTTGTGTTTCCGGAGATATCGGTTCTTGAGTCTATTCGCCGGGCGTGGGAGTAGTAGCGTCAGGAAAGATCTTTCCGGGGTTCATGATTCCTTTCGGGTCGAACGCCTGCTTCACGCGACGCATAAGCTCGAGTGCAACCGGATCCATGATCGCGTTCATGTAAGAGATGCGCTTGTGGCCTATCCCGTGTTCGCCGCTAATGGTGCCGCCAAGGTCTACGGCCTTCCGGTACATGGAACCGAGGAGTTTCGGGAGTAGATCATTCCAGGTCGATGTATCCATGTCCTTCGGACACACCGGAACCGCGTGCAGGTTACCGTCTGCGGCGTGGCCAAA
>SKXQ01000147.1 GCA_007128315.1 Spirochaetaceae bacterium
CAGGAAATGTGTGCGCAAGCTTCGGAGCCACCATGTTTCCTCTGGTAATAGACACTATCATGCGACAGGACGTATTACAAGGAAGCGAAACGAAAAATTGTGTGGTATGATCGAAAGGGATTGAGTATAGAAGATAAGATGCAGATCCCGGGGGATGGAGCATGAAAAAAGCACAGGTTGTGACGGCAATACCGGTATTGCTGGTGGTGGTGGTTCTCGCATTGAATCTGGTGCCCGGGTTCCGGGAAACGGATTTGCGGCTGTTCGACTGGTTCCTTCGACTGCGGCCGACAATCGAAGAAGACGATCGTTTTGTAATATTACAGATCGATGACGACGCGATTTCGCTGGTCGGTGGGTGGCCGTGGAGTCGGGATGTTATCGCAAACGGCATGTGGACGCTACGCGACCTCGGTGCGGACCGGATGGTCTTCGACATTGAGTACATGGACCAGAGTCCAGCCGGGGTAGACCGGCAGCTTATGGAGGTAGATGTTCCCCGTTTCATTACGAATGAATTAACGCGGGTACTGGGTTTTTCCTTCGAACTGATCGACGCGTTTGCCGAAGGGCGGTTTCCACCTGAAGAGGCACGATTCTTTACCGAACAGCTGCAGGAAGAGGGAGAGGCGATTCAACGTTCACTGATTGAAGACGTACAAAACATCGCCCGCGACAACGACCGGTATATGGGACGCGCGGCGTCTGCGTTCGAGCGGGCCTTCTATACTATAACTCTGCTCGACATTCCGCGACAGATTGCACCGACTACGCCGGAAGATCTGGCATTCGCGCGGGAGAACTTTTCGCTTGCCGAGGCGCCGGAAGAACACGGACTGTTCCGGCCGGCGACAGTGCAGCCGGTTATTCGACCGATCGGTTCGCGAGCGGCCGGGGCCGGGTTCACGAATGTCGTGGTCGACCCGGACGGCGTTCGTCGCAGGATCAATATTCTTGCCGATTACGAAGGTGGCCTGCTCGGGCAGCTCGCATTCGTACCCTTGTGGGACCTGCTGGGCCGCCCCGAGATAGAGGTCGAGGGGCGGCGGATTACGCTCCGGAATGCAGACATGCCCGGGGAAGAGACTCCGCGTGACCTGGTAATTCCCCTGTCGACCGACCACCGAATGATTATGAACTGGCCGCAGAAAACCTTTCAGGAGTCGTTCCGGCAGGAAAGCTACGGACAGCTGATCGAGTACGAGGGGCTGCTCGAGGATCTGAATAACAATCTCCTGCTTATGGAGCAAAGCGGGTACGGTCAGTTTTTCGATGATGTGTTTCCGACTCGGTTTTATAACGACGCGGAGTCTGTCAAGCGTCGCTACATGATAGAGGAAGACGACAGCGCACGATTCGAAGACTATTCAGCGCTGCGGGAAGAGTATCTTATCGTGACGAACATGCTGCTTGGCGGAGATACCGAGGCCAGTATTCTGGACTGGGTGGAACAGGCTCGCAACACGACCGATGATCCTGATCAACGGGCCGAGCTCGACCTTATCGCCGAAGACGCCCGGTCGCTGTTTGCCGATACGAGAGAGTTGTTCGAAGAGACGCTGTCGCGGCGGGAACGGCTTTCGGAGTTTTTCGACGACGCGTTCATTATTATCGGGCAGACCGGCGTCGGTACGGTCGATATCGGGGTAAACCCCTTCGAGGGACAGTATTTTAACGTCGGTACGCACGCGGTTGTACCGAATACGATTCTTCAGGAGGATTTCCTGGTCGAAGAACCACGCTGGGTGTCGATTGTCCTTGCGGCAATTCTGGGCCTGGGAGTTGGACTGGGTACTCTGAAGCTCGATACGAAGCGGAGCATTCTCTTTGGTGTGGTGTCGCTGGTCCTCGTCGCCGGGGGTGGCGCCGGCTACTTCGTACTGACGAGCCGCTACCTGCCGCTTGTCACGCCGCTTGGCGCAGTGCTTGTCGCCTTTGTCGCATCGAGTGCCATTTCGAGTATCCGCAACTCCGCCGAACGGGCCTTCCTGCGCAACGCGTTCAGCCGCTATCTGTCGGCTGACGTAATCGGGCAGATTATCGCAGACCCCTCGCGTCTGAATCTCGGTGGAGAGAAGCGGTTCATGACCGCGATGTTTACCGACGTACAGGGGTTCTCCACTATTTCCGAGCAACTTGACCCGACCGATCTGGTTAAACTGCTGAATGCCTACCTGTCGGCAATGAGCGATATTGTTCTTGACGTACGAGGCACGATCGACAAATACGAAGGTGACGCGATTATCGCGTTCTTCGGTGCGCCGATTGAAGACCCGGAACACGCGATTCACGCCTGCGAGTCGGCGGTTAAAATGAAGCGCATGGAAGCCGAGCTGAACGAACGATTCCTCGCCGACAAGATGTCGCCGACCCCGCTGGCCACGCGCATCGGCATAAACACCGGCGATATGGTTGTCGGGAACATGGGTACGGAGCGTAAGATGGACTACACCATTATGGGACACTCGGTGAACCTTGCAGCGCGTCTGGAAGGGGTTAACAAGCAATACGG
The DNA here is from genome assembly GCA_007128315.1 of Spirochaetaceae bacterium. Taxonomy (GTDB): domain Bacteria; phylum Spirochaetota; class Spirochaetia; order DSM-27196; family SKKC01; genus SKKC01. The sequence goes on from SKXQ01000147.1 coordinate 2,513, forward strand.
GTCCTTTATCCTCGTAAGCGAAACTACGCACGATCTTGCAGGAGATCAGTTCCTGTTCCGGCCCTTCGATCCGGTTCGGGTTGTCGGGGTTACGGAGCCGGTGCAGCTGTACGAACTGCTCGACGAGCGAAGCGCGGCCTCGCCGGAGTTGATCGAGCGGGTCGAGTCCTTCGAAGAGGCATGGAAGCTGTTTCGGGGACGGAAATTCAGCGAGGCAAAGGCACGGTTTACCGATCTGACGAAACAGTTTCCCGGGGACGGCCCGTCGAAGACCTACCTGAAGCGCTGTGTAACGTATGTTGAAACACCGCCACCGGAGAACTGGGACGGAGTGTATAATCTGACGCAGAAGTAGGGAGTAGCGCGCAAGACGGATCGAGGACTGGTTCTGACTACGCTCGGAGGCCTTCGACTGCTTCGTTCGCCCGCTCGAGGGAAGGGGTTTCATCGACCTTAATAGTGCGGGACTCCTGCTGCAGGCTCCGGATTAGCCGATAGCCGAGGGCGATCGCTAGCACGGAGGTCAGGAGGTCTGCGACGCCCTGACTCGCGAGAATACCTGGCAGACCGAAGGCGTTCGACAGGATCAGCACGGTCGGCACAAGAAAGAGGAATTGTCGCCCGACGCCGAGCATCATGGCCGGTAGCGGTTTCCCGAGAGCCTGAAAACTGATAAGGGCAATTACCTGGAAGCCAAAGAGGGGGAACACGCTGTAGACCATACGGAGTCCCTGGGCGCCGATGCGAACAACTTCGGGGTCGATGGTGAACCAGGAGAGTATCTGCGGTGCGAACGTGAGGGCCAAAAGGGTCAAAACTCCCGCGTAGAACGCCGTCCAGACGAGACTGAGCTTCATCGCACCAAACAGGCGGGAGAAGTTTTTCGCCCCATAGTTATAGCCTGCCATAGGCTGATACCCCTGCCCGAAGCCATAGATTGGCATCATTCCGAATATCAGTAGACGAAAGAGAATGCCCACCGAGGCCACTGCACTGTCACCAAACGGTGCTGCACTCACGTTCAGAAGCGCGATCGCGAAGCTGCCGAGCGCCTGCCTGAGGAACATCGGCGAGCCGATAGCAAGAACCTGACGAAAGATCGGCGGGTGGGGACGGAGGACACCCGAGACCAGGCTTTTCAAGGTCAGCCGAACATAGGAGAATCGGAACAGAAAATATCCGCTGAGCATGGAAAACGCGACGGCCTGGCTTATCGCGGTTGCAATTGCCGCGCCGCGGATTCCCAGACCAAAACCAAATATGAGTATGGGATCGAGAATTATGTTCAACACGGCGCCGGTTATCATGCTCGTCATGCTCCATTTGGCATTGCCTTCGGCACGCACAAGGTTGTTGAAGAACATTTTGAGCATGGGAAATAGACTGAAGGTAATGAGCACCTGTCCATACTCAACGGCGACCGGAAGGACAGCCTCCGACGCACCGAACGCTCGCATGACCGGTTCAATAAGCATGCGTCCGACAATCGTAAAGGCAAGTCCGAGTCCTATGACCCCAAAAAGGCCAACCATGATCGCGCGTTCTGCCTGATCCTTCCTGCCGGCGCCAAGCGCACGGCTGACAAAACTCGACGTTCCGATGCCAAAACTCACGCCAACAGCGGCCACCAGGGCGAAAATGGGGAACGCGACGGCGATCGCAGCTATTGCGGTCGTGCCGATGCGTCCAATGAAGATCGAGTCGACAACGTTGTAAAACGCATTCGACATCATTCCCACTATTGCGGGGAGGCTTAACGCGAACAGGGTTTTACGAAGATCGCCAACACCAAGCATGCGGGTGCGGTGTTCGGCTATCAACTGTCGGGAGCGGCTCGCGTTGTCGGCCATGCGTGTGAAAGTACTTGTTTTCGACTGGCATCGGCTACCATACGGAAATCACTGAATCGATCTCTGAAGCAAAAAATGGTATTTGTGAGAGTTCGAGATCGGCGGGAACTCCGTCGATTCCTCCAGCGGCTCCACGTATAGTCAGTATATGAGTTCCAAACGGATAATCATCAGCCTGATGGCACATTCCAGCGCGAACAGGATTATCGATGATGTATTGATACGCGGCTGCGAAATGCTGAACCGTTTTTATGAGTCGGCTCTTAAAACGATCGTACCAGAGGTGACCGCGGATTCCCAATCTTTTGTTGTATCGGATTGCGAAGACAGAAAGAATCCACTGCATGGTTTTCGAGAGTGATTCGTCCTGTGCCATCCGGAGCATTAGATGTATGTGATTGTCCATCACACAAATGCTAATTAGCTCGTAGCGGTACTTTTTCCGGGATCGGGCGATTACGAGTAGTAGCATCTGTTTGATTTCAGGGTTTCGCAGCGCGAACTCCTGCCGATTTATTCGGGCTACTACGTGGTACAAGCCGCCTGGCATAGTCTGTCTGGGTATTCTCATACCCTTATATACGCGTGGTTTTGTGAGATTGCTTGGGCATCCTTGAAACAATCCTCCGTCCCCTAAGAAGCCCAAACCTGTCAGTCTACTTATGAAAATGACTTTCGAAAGTCTGAATTCAAGTGTAGGATAGAGAAAGACTAACAAGAAGACGAGGTATCTCATATGTTGAATGAGTTTTTTACTGACATCCCCAAGATTCAGTTTGAGGGCAAGAGGTCGGATAATCCGTTTGCATTCAAGTTTTACGATCCCGACAAAAAGGTCGGTGACAAAACCATGAAAGAGCATCTTCGGTTCTCGCTTGCCTACTGGCATACGTTGACTGGTACAGGTGCAGATCCGTTCGGCGTCGGCGTAAATGAGCGCCCCTGGTTGTCGATATCCGATCCCATGGAACAGGCGAAGGCGCGGATGCGGGCAACATTCGAGATTCTCGGGAAACTTGATCTCCCCTTCTTCTGTTTTCATGACCGGGATATCGCCCCCGAGGGACCGACACTGCGAGAAACCAACAAACAGCTCGATGAGATCATCAAAGTACTCAAAGAGTACAAGAGCGAAGCAAATGCAGAGCTTCTGTGGGGTACCGCATGCCTGTTCACGAATCCCCGGTTTGTACACGGAGCAGCGACATCCCCGAATGCCGAAGTATTCGCCTACGCTGCCGCACAGGTCAAAAAGGCGATGGAGATAACCAAGGAACTCGGAGGCGCCAACTACGTATTCTGGGGGGGAAGAGAAGGATACGACACGCTTCTGAACACGAATATGAAGCTTGAATTGGACAATATGGCCCGGTTTCTGCACATGGCGTCCGACTATGCGAAGAAAATCGGTTTTAATGGTCAGTTGATGATCGAACCAAAGCCAAAAGAGCCCACCACCCACCAGTATGATTACGATGTTGCGAATGTTATTGCATTCCTGCGCGGCTATAACCTCGACGACCGCTTCCGCATCAATATTGAACAGAACCATGCGATTCTCGCTGGACACACCTTCCAGCACGAGGTCAGGCTTGCACGCATTAACGGTCTGCTTGGCAGTCTGGATGCAAACCAGGGGGACTATCTGCTCGGGTGGGACACAGACCAGATGACGACGAACATCTATGAAGCAGTCATGGTCATGTATGAAGTGCTGAAGAACGGTGGAATCGCACCGGGTGGTTTGAACTTTGATGCGAAGCTGCGCCGCGCGAGCTTCAAACCGGATGATATTTTCCTCGGACACATTGCATCGATGGACACTTTTGCACGAGGACTTGAGATCGCGCACGCGATGATCGAGGATGGGACCCTCGATACGTTCGTAACAAACCGCTACGCAAGCTACGAATCCGGAATCGGTGCAGAAATTATCTCTGGAAAGGCTGATTTCTCCTCACTCGAATCATACATCATCGACAAACCTGAAATCTCAAACACATCAGGCAGACGTGAGTGGCTTGAGTCGGTAATCAACCAGTTCATCTGACATGAGACCATGGGACTCGTTTCAGGGTACCCGGATCAAGGTTCTGCGCAGTTTTCTGCGCGGAGCCCATCTCACCAGACAGGAGGTGGCACGATTGATTCGACAGAGTCTGCCTGCTGCCGCCTCGCATATCGATGCTCTTATGGAAGCTGGCCTGCTCAAACTCTCGGGCCAGCGACCATCCAGCGGAGGTAGACCCGCTGACGAGTACCAGATCAATCCTCCGTCCCTCGCTGCCATAGGCGTTGAGTTGCACCCGAACTACATTCTCAGTATCTGCTGCGGAATCAACGGAGATATCTGGGACAGTGTTCGCACCGATATTGACTCTTCGCTGGTTAGGGACGGAGCTTATACTGAAGCGGTGATCGCGAAGGCCATTAACAGATTGCAGCAGAAGTGGAGCCAACAGCTTTTCATTCACGGCGCTGGCGTCGCCGTACCGGGTATTGTCGACTGCGAGAACAGGCTGCTTGTAAACGCTCCGAATCTTTTTCTAAAGAACTACTCGTTTGCTGGCCTCGCACAGAAACTGCTGCTCCCGTTGTACATCGATAATGAAGCAAATGCCGCTGCGATCGGCGAGTACTGGACATCCTCCGTCCCTCCCTCAACGTCGATGGTGCTGATTTCGATTCGAGAAGGTGTTGGAGCAGGTATACTACTCGCGGGCCAGGTCGTACGGGGTCGACGCTGGAGAGCGGGTGAGTTCGGACACATGGCCATCCGAGCAGGCGTCAGGCCCTGCAATTGTGGACGGACCGGTTGCTGGGAACAGTATGTGTCGGAACGGGCCCTCATCGCTGACCTCGGGGAAGCCGCAATCGCCCGTCTGAAAGACCATATAGACGACGGCGACGCGTCAGTATCAAGCGTATGGGCGCGATACATAGAGAGTCTTGCAATCGGGATCGAAAACATTGCGGCATGCATCAATCCCGACCTCGTAGTTATATCAGGTAGTATAGCCGACCTCGGTGACCGGCTGATTCAGCCGCTGCAAAGCGCGCTTGCAGAAGTATCGTTTCTTACACAGGGTATTCAGGTTTCGGTATCAAAACATCCCAATATAGCGTCGGCGCTTGGGGCAGGACTTATGACGTTCTCGGGTCTTCTACCCGGTCTCGGGCTTAAAAAACCTGAAATGTTGAACATGTATGAGAATCGGATGACGTCAACAAAGAATGAAGGAGACTCACATGTCGGATAACACAATAGCACTCGGTATCGAGCTTTCAACGCAATCAGCGAAGTGGATTGCACTCGAGATTAAGACAGCCAGGGTAATCGGCTCGGCTTCCATCGCGTACGATCAGGCTTTACCCGCCTACGAGACCGTCGGTGGTGTTCTTAAGAGCGCAGACACTCAGCGCCGGGAAAGCCCAACGGTGATGTTCCTCGATGCACTCGATGAAGTATTCTCCTCAATGGTCAGGCATGACATTGAGCTAAGCCGTGTTGCATCGATCAAATGCGATGCCCAGCAACACGCAACTGTCTACGCAGCGAATACACTCGCCAAGCGTCTTTCATCGGTCGACCCCTCATCAAGCCTCGCCGACGCGCTTTCGCCGTGCCTTACCCGAAAAAACAGTCCAATCTGGGAAGACCGAACAACCGAAAGCGAAATTGGAGACCTCGCTGATCGCCTCGCTGGGGACGGAGGAATACAGGCGATCACGGGAAACAGGGCGGAGATGCGTTTCCCCGCGGCACAAATACTCAAATGGGCAAAAGAATCACCCGAACAGTACGCGAAAACGTCGCACATCATGCTTTTGAGTGCGTTCATTACCTCAGCGCTCGCGGGTGTTGTCGCATCGGTCGATACCGGAGACGGCTGGGGAACGAACCTCAACTCCATAGACATCGATCAACCTGCATTCTCTGACCTGGCGATCGGGGCTCTATCGAAACAGATTGCAGCCGATCTCGGTGATAACGGATTGCAGGCGCCATCCTCCGTCCCCCTCGCCGAACAGTATCATGACCTGCTCGGTGGTCAGCTGGGCCGAATGGTCGCGTACGACAAGCCAATTGGCCCGGTTAGTACCTATTTCGTCGAAAAATACGGTCTTGCACCGGACGCCATCGTGCTCGCGGGCACGGGTGACAACCCGGCGACTCTACTTGGTTGCGGCGATGGAGCACTCGTCAGTCTCGGATCCAGTTACACCGTCTGCGGTCCCATGAACAAAGTGCATCCGAAAAACGGTGCATCCTACAATATATTCGGATACAGACCTGGCTTTGCGATGGCATTAGCAGTCATTACTAACGGTGGTAAGCTCCACCGGCAGTTCTGTGACACGTATGCCGGTGGCGACTGGGAGCGATACGCAAGTCTTGCCGGGAGCTCGATACGGGCGCCGGAGCGAGAACCACTCATGCTTCCCTTTTTGTCGGATGAAAGTGTCCCGGTCGCGAAGGCAGGCATCATTCGCGATAGTTTCGCGGAGAGCGACGCGCGAGCCAACATCCGTGCACTGCACATCTCACAGGTCGCATCACTCAGATTGCACTCACGACATCTATCTGATGTAACCCGTCTCTGTGTAGTCGGAGGTGGCGCATCAAACCGCTTCATACGGCAGGCTCTCGCCGACGCTTTCGGAGCAATAACCTACACTATAACGAATGCTGAGTTCGCCGCTCCCTACGGGGCAGCTATGAGCGCCGCACGCTACGCGCTTGGGACCAGTTACAAAGTAGTCTCGGAGCGCTTCGTAAAGTCAGATCCTGACAGTGAGTGCCATCCCTTGCCTGAGAATATGGAGCTATTCGATAAAGTCATTACTCGATACGCGAAACTCGAGTCAGATCACCTGTCAAAGTAAGGTTATTGTACGGTTAGCCGAGGGACGGAGGATTAGTTGAGTGAATCCTCCGTCCCTCGCTCACCTCCCCGTTTCACGTCCGCTGGGACGAGTCGAGTGCCGCCTGCACCAGATCTTCGGGTATATCATCAAACGAGGCATAGTTCATCGAGTAGAGTCGGGCATACAATCCCCGCTTTTCGATGAGCGCATCGTGGGAGCCGGTTTCAACAATTCGGCCGTCCTGAAGCACGACTATCCGGTCAGCACCTCGTATGGTGCTGAGTCGGTGCGCGATCACCATGCCGGTGCGGTTCTCAAGGAGCACCGACAGCGCTTTCTGAATAATTCGCTCGGTATAGCTGTCGATATTCGCCGTGGCCTCATCGAGGACCAGGATGGGGGCGTCCGCCACTAAGGCGCGGGCAAAGCTTATGAGTTGACGCTGCCCGACTGAGAGGTTACCACCGCCCTGTTCGACCTTCGTGTAATACCCGTCGGGAAGGCGGACAATGAACTCGTGGGCACCAACCGCCTCGGTCGCCTGCCTGACCTGTTCGAAAGAAGCGTCGTGTTTGTGATATCTCAAGTTCTCGAGTATCGTACCCGTGAACAGAAAGGGATCCTGCAGAACCATTGCGATGTTCCTGCCTAGAGTCGCCTGTGTCAGATCACGAACATCGTGCCCCCCGATTTTCACCGAGCCCTCCCATACGTCGTAAAAACGGTGGGCAATCGCGGTCAGACTGGTCTTTCCACTTCCGGTAGGACCGACTAACGCGACGGTTTCACCGGAATTCACGCGAAACGAGATATCATTCAGGATAGGCCTGTCAGGCTCATACCCGAAAGTCATGTGCTCGAACTCGATAGAGCCGTCGATTTCCTTCAGATCCAGGGCTCCGTCCCTGTCATCAACGTCGATCGGTACGTCCATCACCTCAAAAATGCGCTGCCCGGCCGCCATGGCCCGCTGCATGATGCTGTACTGCATGGTTACCGAGCGTATCGGAGCGAAGAAACGCTGAATGTAGAAGAGAAAAGCGACCATTACACCAAGCTCGAGGGTTCCAGATAGAACCTCCGTCCCTCCAAAAAAGACGACTATGGCCATAGCGATGCCCGTCAGGGTCTCCACTATCGGTACCATGACCTGCGAATATTTCGAGGCCGTCAGATGTGCGGCAAGGTTATCGCGGGCTTTGTCGCGAAAGAGCATGAAGTTCACGTCCTCGCGGGCCATTTCCTGAATGGTACGAACCCCGTTGATCCCTTCGGCGAGTGCCCCATTGACTGATGACTGCGTCTCACGGGCTCGAATAAAGGCCTTTCGGGCACGAGGCAGCCAGAGGATGCGCACCAGAAACAGAAGCGGTACGATTCCGACCGTCATGAGACCGAGGCGCAGATTCATCGTTAAAAGCACGAAAATGATGCCAAAAAGCAGAACCAGGTCCCCGATTACAAAAATCGAGGACTCAAGGAAGTTCTGAAGAGCGTTCACATCCCCTTGCAGCCTCGACATCATCCTGCCGACCTCGGTTTTATCCATAAACGAGAGTGAAATCTTTTGCAGATGTGCAAACATCGCCCGCCTGAGGTCAAACAGCACATGCTGCGCGACATTATTCGACAGCCACTCCTGCATGTAGTTTGCCAGGTAGTTCAGGCTGATAAGCCCGAAAAACACGAGACCGATGATAGCCAGAGCCGTCGTGCCGGCGCCGGTGTCAACGAGTGCCTCATCGACCGTGTAGCGAATAACCAGCGGAACCGAGAGCTGTGTGAGCGTAAAAGCGAGAACCGCCACAATTGACCACACCAGCTGCCTGCGATAGGGCGCGACGAAGCCTATAAATCGCCTGATCACGTGTCCGTCGAACACTTCACCGAAAATACGCTCGTCACGGTTCGTCTGAGACCCCACAACCGCTAAGGGAGGGTGCTCACCTTCGTGCTCTCCGTAAAATTTTTCCTGTTCGGGCTGATATTGGTTAGACATTCAATCCTCCGTCCCTCGAAAAGACCTTCGCGTCTACCGCTTCGTCCTCATCCGGGTTGGTCTGCAGGGCATACAGCGCTGCGTAGCGTCCTCCGTCCCTCAACAGGCTCTGATGTGTGCCGCGTTCGATGATGCGGCCGCCGTCTATGAAAAGGATCTCGTCGGCGTGCATGAGCGAGCTCAGGCGGTGTGCGATGACGACGGTGGCGTGTTTGTGTGCAATAGAAGCAAGTCCCTGCCTGATTCGCTGTTCGGTTGCAGCGTCGATCGCGGCGGTGGAGTCATCGAAGACCATAATCGGGGACTGGAGTACGAGCATGCGGGCGATAGCCAGGCGCTGCTTCTGCCCCCCGGAGAGCGACACACCACGCTCGCCTACGAGCGTCCGGTACCCCTTGGGCAGCTGCTCGATATAGCTGTGCAGTTGGGCCGTCTCGGAGGCCCACTCGATGTGGTCCCTGTCCACCCACGGATTTCCATAGGCAAGATTGTTTTCGAGCCTCGAGGTAAAAATGAAGCTGTCCTGCTGTATGACGCTCACAGCCCGTCTGAGCGAAACAAGCGTCACATCGCGAATGTCCTGTCCATCGATGCGAATGCTCCCCGAGCTCACATCATAGAACCGGGGTATCAGATGTGCGATGGTGGATTTTCCGGCACCCGGCGGACCGACGAGGCCAAGAGTCTGCCCCGGCGCCACCTCGAAGGAAATATCGGTGAGAGTGTGCTCCTTCTCATCCTGCCCTTCATAGGCAAAGCCGACTGAGTCGAAGGTCAGAACGCCTTTCTTCAACTTCAACGCGGGTGCTCCGGGTTTATCGTGAATCTCCGGCTCACGGTCGAGCACATCGAAAAGACGCTCTCCGGATGTAGTTGCACGCGCAATGGAGTTCACGAGCAGCCCCATCTGACGCACCGGCATCTGCAGAATAGTCAGATACGCGAGGAACTCGGTCAGGCGCCCGACCGTTATGCTCCCATCGAGCACCATGGCACCACCGACTGTCAGAACCAGGCCCATGGAGATGAAGTACGCGAAGCTCATGAAGGTGGCGTTTCGAACCCTGACTCCGATTCGATGTCGGGTAAGGTTGAACGCGCGATTCGAGGTCCGGTCGAATTTCGACATTTCGTAGTCCTGTGACCCGAACGAGCGCACAACCCGTATGCCGCCAAGATTCTCTTCCATGATGCGGGTCAGAACCGACAGACGTCGCTGCAGTCCGTGCCAGCTCTTTCGAAGCCGCAGTCTCATGACAATGGCGCGCCATCCGACAATCGGTACAAAGCTCAGCGCTACGAGTCCGAGCACAGGCTCGGTACTGATCATGAGCCACGAGCCAGCGCCAACAAGCACACTCAGCACGATTAGTCGCACGATACCTGTGTTCACAAAGAGCCGAACACCTTCAATGTCCAGCATACCCCGGGTAATGAGATCTCCGCTGTGCATGGCATCGTGGTAACTGAAACTCAGCCGTTGCACCTTCTCGTAGATGGCCAGACGCAGCTCGTAACCGATAAACTGACCAACCGCTTCGGCATGGTAGTTGTGAAGCATCGTGAACACGCCGTGGGCTACACTCGCTCCAAAGAGAAGCGCCGCGGAGAGCAGCAGTACCGACTGTGCTTCCTCAATAGACGCGCCTCGCTGGAAGAACGTAAAGGAGCTGTCGACGGCCGCTCCGAGCAGCTGCGGAATCCAGAGTTGAAACGCGCCGGCGACGACGGCGAAGGCGATGGTAACTGACATACGTGTCCGGTGGCGGAACGCCATTCGGGCAATCCGTCCGAGCGTATGCAATCGTATTTTTGTGCGTGGCATGATGAAAATCTCCGACATGCGAGGAAGTGCAGCCGGGAGAACACAGGTGGCAGCAGCACCGCATGTTCGAACCATCGTACTGTGTTCGGTTTTTCACAATCAATGCGACAACGCGACAGTTGCGAATAGGTGTCCCACCGGCTGGACAGAAGCGTGTGTTACCCGACATCCTCGAGGCGGATCTTCGTGACCCCGGGAACGCCATTCACGACTTCGTACATCTCGTCATAATCGAGATCAGGTGGTACATACACCATGAACCGGTAGCGGGTGGTGCCTTTTTCCATCGAACGTTGCACGTCGGTGCTCCGTATGCGAATATTCAGATCCTCGAGAACTCCCTCGAGCACGTAGGCCTGTGCCTTCTTATTGTTGGTTGCAATATGCAGATTCTTGATAACCAGCTTCGGAAAATATCGGCGCTCAAACCGGTCAAGCAGCGTCAGCGTCATCAGAATTAGAACTGTCGCGGTTACCGCCGCTCCGTACAGCCCCGCCCCGACAGCAAGCCCTATCGCGGCAACCGTCCATATCGATGCGGCGGTCGTCAGCCCGCGTATATCAGCTCCCAGCCTGAGAATAGCACCTCCACCGAGAAACCCTATACCCGAAACCACCTGCGCGGCGAGCCGTGCCGGATCGCCGGCCGCGTATGTCTGCGGAAGGTGAATCGAAATCTGCATAATCAGCGTCGCGCCAAGCCCGATGAGTATGTGCGTTCTTAAACCCGCCGGCTGGTTGCTCCGCTCCCGTTCGACACCGATCGCTCCGGCGAGCAGGTAAACAATGCCGAGCCGAAGAAGTGTGACCGGTAAAGCAATATCAGTTGCGCTAACGAGATCCTGTATCCATCCCCACATGACCGGGGGATTGTACCGCAGTTTCGTGTTTCAAGGAAGCGGTCGCCCGACCCTGTTCAAAACGCAGGGCCTTCAGGAAGCCGGCGAGTGCGAGCAATAAGAGCGGTATCACCGGCAGCGCTGCGATCACGACAAGACTGCGTACGGCGTGCAGTCCTCCTGCAACCAGAAGAACAGCTGCGAGCACCCCGGTCAGTACCAGCCACAGGACCCGGACTGACGTTCGCAGCGCGGACCCGGCCGGCAGCGAGATCTGTGTCAGAAACCAGCTGCCGCTATCCATCATGATCACGCCGAAGGCCGCGGCGGCGATCAGCGCGAGAATCCGCAGGATCAGACCCGGACGATACTCTCCGAGAACAAGAAACAGGGCCGATTCCGGAGCCGCGGCTACACGGTCTGCGATAAGTACTCCCTGCTCAAGCTCAAGAAACAGGGCTGCTCCTGCCAGAACAGCGATAACAAAAAGGGTCGCGATCATCGGAATGCTGAGCGTGGCGACGATGAATGAGCGCATGGTTCGTCCGCGTGACACACTGACAAGAAACACGCCGGTGAACGGCGCCCAGATTATCCAGAACGCCCAGTAGAACAGAGAGTGTTCAGCAGGTGCATTCCCGCCGGCGACGGCGCCAATTCCAAGAGCGGTGGCAGGGAGCTCCGACAAATAGTTGCCGACGGACGTTGAGAAAAAGGAAAGAAGCCAGTTCCCCGGACCTGCAAGCAGAACCGATAGAACAAGCGCAGCAACGACCGCGACAGCGGGCCGACGGATCAGTTGCAGCTGCCGGTGCCGTCTGAACAGCACGAGAACCATGGGCAGAGCGGTAATCACGAGCAGGCTTACCAGCACCATCGCCGAAGAATCGGTCAATCCGAACACGGACGCGAAACCGGAAGCGATCTGCGCGGCGACCAGAACCAGTGCCGCAGCGGCGGCGATGAGTGTAGCAATGACTGCCACCGCATCGATGATGTGTCCTGCCCACCTCTCGGCCATGAACCCGAGAATCGGAAATGTGGCGGCAGAAAGCCGCATTGCTACACCACGTCTGAAGGCAAACCAGCAGACCGCAAGTCCGGTGACGATCGCGACCGCCCACATGTGCAGACCCCACTGCAGAAAACCGGTCTGCATGGCTTCACGCGCCGCCTCCGCCGTATAGGGGCTGATCCCTGCCGATGGCGCTGCGAATCCGACGATGACATCCGAAACACCGAGGAACAGTACTCCCAGCATCAGACCGGCTGACACAAGCAGCGTGATCCATGCTGCAGTCGTGAATCGTGGCTGTTCATCCGCGGCTCCGATGATCATCTGGCCGTACCGGCTGAAGGCAAGATACAGCGCAAGCACCAGACAGGCCGCTACTGTAAGAACGTACCAGGAGGATACCCGGGTGGTCACGAACCGATGTGCGGTGCGAATCAGTCCTATCGTCCACACTGGTTGCACGGCCAGGAGGCTTGTAAACGCCACAATGAGCGATATGACACTCACAAGCGGGATTCTGCTGAACGGATCAGCCTTGGTCCGATTCATGAAGAAGACTCCTCGGGGTTCCAGCGTTCGCCTTCGTGTAAAACAGGAGCATCTGCCGGTAACACAAACACCGATACCCCGCGTGCATGCAGAACCGCCTCGGCGGTCCGCCCGATTGTCCGGGGGCCCGACTGTACCATGCCCGACTTCCCGATGACGACCATACGAGCACCTGCGACGCGGGCCTGCCGGGGAATCACCCGATGTGGCGTTCCGGTCAGCGACATGGTCGTAACGTTGCGATTCAGGCAGCGAGCAGCCAGACGCCCGAGGGTGCCCTCTGCCTGATCGTTTCGAGACGACTCCGAATCCGGATCTGGTGCCCGTTCATCAGTGTGCAGTATGATCACATGCCCCGGTCCAAAGTCGCTTCTGTTCAGTAGCGGCAGCGCAAATCGGTCGGTTGCATCAAAGGCCGTCGCATAGAGAATCGGGCCCTTCGGGTCGGACCAGCTTTGTAAGATGGCCTGCTTGTGCACGAACACCGGCACGTCAGTCGTGCGTATGGTGTCCATTAAAAGACTTCCGGAAAACGAACGCTGTATCCAGTTTTTCGGTTTCCACGAGACCGCGATGCAGTCGGCACCGAGCTCACGAGCGACCCGTGTAACCACCTGGCTGTCCGCGTACCATACGGTCCGCTGCTCGGCACGAAGTCCGGCACCAGAGAAGAGTTCCCGACGCTGTTCAAGGATGTCGCTTCCCCGACGGTCATCGGCAGCTGACTCGGTTCCGGCAACGTGCAGAAGCACCACGGACCTGGCGCCGAACCCCGCAACCGCGGTGGCAAGAGCAGAAATACGCTTGGGAGACTCGTTGAGTTTCAGGGGCACGAGGACTTTTTCAAATACCATAACTTTTCTTCAGGATAAATCGTGTTTGCGGTCCAATACAATCGGTTCAGGCTTAAACCTCCGAGCTTTCTGCAGGTTTTATCCGATCTTCATCGTAAACTCCTCATCGGCCCGGGTCACACCGGGATCGACACGGTATACGAGCTTACCGGCGCGCGGAGCGAGGGCCTGTCCACTCAGATTGTTGAGCAGGTCCGTGAGACGGTCCTCACCGGCCACACTCACAAAGATCCCCCCGCATCACGCTCTCTGTGCAGAAACCTCGTTGTTGAAACGAGAAACACGACTCCGACCAGCGCTGTCAGCACGTCGGCGACCGCCTGCGAAGCGATGACACCGGAGAGACCGAAGAGCTCGGAAAGCAGAAACACCACCGGAATAAGAAAGAGCCCCTGTCGCGATATGCCAATGAAATACGCCGGCTTTGACTTCCCGAGCGCCTGACAGGTAAACAGGGCGATTGTCTGCAGACCGAAGAGCGGAAACACCGCGTGGACGACCCGAAGACCCCAGGTGCCGATCTCTATGACATCCGGGTCGGTGGTGAACACGCGCATAATCCAGGGCGCAAAGGCTACGATCAGTACGGCTACCGTACAGGCATACATACTGCTCCACACGTACCCGAGCTTTACCGTGCGCATGAGGCGGTCGTAGAATTTCGCGCCGTAGTTATAACCAACAACCGGCCCGTAGCCCTGACCAAACCCGTAGACCGGGAACGAGGCGAACAACAGGACCCTGAAAAGAATACCTACGGCTCCAAGCGCCGCGTCGCCAAAGGGACGGGCAAAGCTGTTTACGATCGAAAATGCCACCGCCTCAAGCAGCAGCCGGAAGAACAGTGGCCCACCGTTCCCGATGACCTCCCGCAGGATGGTCGCATCGGGTTTCAAGGCCCGAGGACCGACGTGTATGTAGCTCCGTCCCCGGACGTAGTGCACCGACAGAAAGAGGACCGCCACCGTCTGGCTGATCACCGTCGCGTAGGCCGCTCCGGCGATCCCGAGATCGAAAACGAAAATCAGGATCGGATCGAGAATGATGTTCAGAACCGCGCCGAGGATGAGCCCCGCCATACTGTAGCGTGCCGCACCCTCGGCTCGGATGCAGTGTGCAAGACACTGCTTGAGCATGATAGCCGATGCCCCGAAGAGAAAAACCTCAGCGTAGCTGCGTGCGTAGGGAAGAACCGTCTCCGAGGCTCCGAGTGCAAACAGAAGGGGTTCCAGATAGCGGTAGGCGGCTAAAGAGAATACGATCGAGCAGAGGATGGTGCCGGTAAGCGCAACGGTCGCGGTACGGCTCGCTTCCTCGCGCCGTCCGGCACCAAGGCAGCGGCTTATGTAGCTCGCCGCTCCGACCCCGAACGTCAGACCAACCGCGCTCACGAGGGTCAGGAGCGGAAACACAACGGCGACAGCTCCGATCTGCGCGGTCCCGAGGCGCCCGATGAACGCGCTGTCGGTGACGTTGTAAAAAGCGTTCACCGTCATGCCTGCGATTCCGGGCAGGCTCATACTCACGAGCACCCGTACAAGGGGCCCCTCTCCGAGAGTTCTGGTCCGCTGCTCAGCCCGCTGATCCCTCAGGCTGCGCTCCATACATCCTCCCGCAGCCTATGGCCGCACCCGTTTGCGGTCGCGCGGGAACAGACTCGCAGCCTTGATGTTTTCGAGGCCGAGTATCTTCTGTGTCAGCCGTTCAAGCCCGATCGCGAAACCACCGTGCGGAGGACATCCATAGCGGAAAATGGTCAGATAGTCTCCAAGGTCTTCGGGTTTCATGCCGAACTTGGGTAGTTCTGCGACGAGCATTTCGTAGTCGTGTATGCGTTTCCCGCCGGTTGTGATCTCAAGCCCCCGGAACAGAAGGTCAAAACTGGCGGTCTGCCGTCCTTCAGGCCAGGTGTAGAAGGGTCGTTTCTTGCGGGGAAAACCGGTAACAAACACCGCCTCAATCCCGTGTTCGGCCAGCGCCCAGTCACAGAGCGCGCGTTCGGCCTCCGGATTAAGGTCGAAGAGCCTTTTACCGGTTCGCTCGGACGCGATGTTCTTCGCTTCCTCGTAGTCTATCCTCGGCGTACGGGAGAGCGTCTCCCGATCAGGGACGGAGGCTCCATACTCGGTGAGGACGCTCGCAGCCGATCCGTCCCGGATGCCATCAAAAATGTGGCTCAGAATGCCGAGTTCAAGGTCCATGAGATCATCAATACCGTCGATAAACCCCATTTCCACGTCGAGACTCACGTATTCGTTCAGGTGTCGGGGGGTATCGTGTTTTTCAGCCCGGTAGGCGGCTCCGATCTCGAATACCCGCTCGAGGCCGCTCGCGACCATCGCCTGCTTGTAGAACTGCGGACTTTGCGCGAGAAACACGCGTTCGCCAAAGTAATCAACTTCGAAAAGCCCCGTCCCGCCTTCTGTTCCTGAACCGATGAGCTTGCTGGTCTTCACCTCGGTAAAATCAAAGCCCCGCAGGTAGTCGGCAAAGAGACGGACAATCTCCGACTGCAGCTCGAACATCCCACGCACCTTGGGCATGCGAAGGCTCAGTATGCGGTGATCGAGCAGTGTCTCGATACCGATGCTGTCGGGATCTCCGGCAACCGAAATCGGTGCGTCAGCCGCCGCAGGCCCGAGAACCTCTGTAGCGTTCGCCTTAACCTCCATGCCACCGGGAGCTTTTTCGTTGGAAGCGGTCCGCCCCTGTATACTGACGACTGTTTCGGGGGTCACCGGCGAAGGGCCATCGTAGACGATCTGCACGAACCCGCTTCGATCACGCAGAACGACGAAGCTTACCTGCCCCAGTTCCCTGACCCGGTGTACCCATCCGGCTACACGGACCTCCGTTCCGGCGGCCATCGTTGATATCTCCGCAGCCGGGGTTCGCTCCATCGCCTGTGTTGCGTCGGTCTCACTCATTCTTCATGCTCCCTCTATGCTCCATGGAGGCAAAGGCCTCTTCATCATCTTCCATGCAGACCAGAGCCGCGACAAGCCGTGCGTACGCTGTCTCGGTTGTCAACGATCCCATCGGGACAGCACCTTCGCGCCACAAGGCATGGCCGGTCACGTAGCTCTGAAAGTCAACGACGCCTTCCTGCTGGCTCGTGCAGAAGACGTGCACGCCGCGCCGACGGGCCTCCTCGAATGCGGCACGAAGCCCGAATGGCGAATGGCCAAGGTTCGCGGTTCCGGTGTCATAGAGCTCAAGAATAAATGCCCTGTACCCTGCGTCCATAAGCCGGACAAGACTTTCACTGCGCATTCCGGGATATATGCGGGCTATGTGTATCTGTCTCATCGCGGTTTCGAATCGTGCGGTCAGTGTGTCCGCCGAAGCATCGCCGAGAGAAAAGCCCGGCCACTGCTCAGACTCCAGACCGGTCACATTCCAGGTCCGAAACCGGGCTGCGTCCGCGTCGACCCGCTCGAAACGCAGGTTTACCGCCGGGTAGGTTCCGTCTTCAAGGACCACGTGTACGGCGGGTGGCAGATGCAGCGCTGCACGGACCGCCTCGCGCATGAGGGCGGGCGCTTGCTCGGGGGTCACTGCTGCGGTGAGAACGACCGGCACCTGTGGATCAGGGAACACCCACGACAGGAGAGCAGCGGTATACGCAAGCGTATCGGTTCCGTGTGAAATGACAACCCCGCTTGAGGAATCCTCGATTCGGTATCGCACCGCGCTGATGAGCTGCGCCCAGTCACGAGGCGATATTTCCTCGCTGAGAAAGCCTCCGAGGGTAATCTCGTCAAAGCGTATCGAGTCCGGCAGATCGGGGTCTGCTGCGAGCAGCTCTTTCACTTCCTTCCGCGTTCCGGGCTGCACCATGCCATCCGGGCGACGTTCGCCACCGATGGCTCCGCCGAAATCAAGAACGTACAGCGGCTCTACCGACAGGGCGTTCTTGAGCGCCTGCTGCAGGGCCCTGGGCTCAGCCCGGCCTGCGCTTCGTTTCATCGCCTCTCCGACGAGAAATCCGAGCGGTCTGGCATTTCCGGCCCGTACCGTAGCCACCGCCTCCGGGTTGTCTGCAATGACCGCGACTGCGAGTTCGGCGAGAGCCTTTGGATCGACGATCTGCTCCCATCCTTTTTCCGTGATTATGCGCTCAGGATCCTCATCGAGGGTGAACACGGCCTCCAGGGTCTGCTTCGCGATCTTTCCGTGTATGCGACCGGAATGAAGCAGGCCGAGGAGCTCGGCGAGTCTGCGCGGTGACAGAGGACTCGCCGCAAGACTGATCTCGAAACGATTCAGGAGTTTGCGCACATCGGAGGTCAGCCAGGACGCAACCGCTCCGGCATCGGCTCCTTCTGCAACGACGGCTTCAAAATAGTCGGCAGTCTCTTTTTCATCACACAGAAGTTCGACGACCCGGTCGCCGAGTCCATAGGCCTGCTTGAGACGCTGCATGCGTGCCTGCGGAAGTTCGACCTGCGCATCCTTGAGCTTCGCGATGAACGAGAAATCCGCCTCCACGATTGGCAAATCCGGTTCGGGAAAGTAGCGGTAATCGTGTGCAAGTTCCTTGGTGCGCATCGGTTCGCTCTGGTCGCGGTTTTCGTTCCAGAGCCTGGTTTCAACGCTTACCGTCCCGCCCCGCTCGAGGATATCCGTCTGCCGGTCTATTTCATAGGCCAGCGCTTTGCGCACGAAGCGCGAGCTGTTCAGGTTCTTGATCTCGACCTTGTTTCCCAGCGGGGCTCCCTCGGGGGCGACCGAAACATTGGCGTCGCAGCGCATGCTGCCTTCCTCCATGTTTCCGTCGCAGACCGACAGATAACGAACCATGCGTCGGAGCTGGGTTAAAAGTACTTCCGCCTCTTCGGCGATCTCAAGATCGGGCTCGGTCACTATCTCGAGCAACGGGGTTCCCGCGCGATTATAGTCGAGCAGCGACATGTCCCCGGCGTGAACCATTTTTCCGGCGTCCTCTTCGAGGTGACATTCGCTGATGCGCACACGACGGGTCATTCCATGAAACTCGATGTCGAGATAACCGTTGGTACCGATCGGAGCACCAAACTGACTTATCTGGTAGTTCTTCGGCAGATCGGGATAGAAATAATTTTTACGGGCGAACTGCGTGTGTCCGGTTGGCGTACAGTTCAGCGCGAGCGCTACCTGATAGGCCATGCGCATTGCTTCACCGTTGAGTGCTGGCATGACACCGGGATAGCCCATGCACACCGGGCAGACGTTCGTGTTCGGCTCGTCGCCGAAGGCCGCGCGGCATCCGCAGAAAATCTTGCTGTTCGTCAGAAGCTGTATATGGATCTCAAGTCCGATTTTTGACGCGTACATGGGCTTCAGCTCCAGATTCGGGGATAGGTGGCAGGTGCCGCCGGCGGCAATGCCTGGTGCAGCGCCTTCGCCACAGCGATGAGTGCATAATCACCTCCCATCCGACCGGTAATCTGCACACCGGCAGGGAGTCCATCATGAACACCGGTCGGGACAGCGAGTGCCGGTACACCGGCAAGGTTCGCGACCGTCGTATAGCGGTCCGCCTGCTTGCGCTGGTAGGGTGTCAGACCGTCCCGCCCGAGCCTGAACGCCAGAGTCGGAAAGACCGGAGACACGAGCAGGTCGAACCGGGAGAACAGGTCCTGCATCGCCTGTCTGATTCGTGCCCGCAGGCGCTGCGCCCTGCCGTAATACTGGTCGTGAAAGCCGCTTCGAAGCACATAGGTCCCAAGCAGAATGCGAAGTTTGACTTCATCACCGAGTCCGGCGCTGCGAGAGAGGCGAACCAGCTCATCCGGGTTTTCAGCGTAGAGGGGCCGCTCACCGTAGCGGATACCGTCAAACCTCGCAAGATTCGCTCCGGCTTCCGCAGTCGCAATCGTATAATAGACCGCCGACGCATACTCGAGGAACGGCAGCGTAACCGTCTCTGCCTCCGTCCCCGCTGTGCGAAAAACATCCTCGACACGGGTCATGGCCTCACGTACACCGGGCTCGTCGCCCTCATCAGCCCGCAGTATGCCGACGCGCAGCGATGACAGGTCCGCGGGTGCCACCGGCGGCTGCCCGGGACTGAATGCTGCTATTGAGGTCTGATCCTTCGCATCCTCACCCGCTATTACCGAGAAGACCGCCTCGAGACGATCCGGTGTATCGGCGATGACGCCGACCGTATCAAGGCTCGACGCGTAGGCGACAAGTCCGAACCTGCTCACCGCTCCGTACGTTGGTTTCAACCCGTACACACCACAGAAGGACGCGGGTTGTCGGACAGACCCTCCGGTGTCCGACCCGAGTGATACGGGGACCATACCGGCTGCGACAGCCGCCGCTGATCCGCCGCTTGAGCCACCTGCAGTGCGGCTCGTGTCCCAGGGGTTTTTCGTCTCTGAGAGGGCACTCGTGTCGGTCGCCGAGCCCATGCCGAACTCATCCATCGCGGTTTTTCCCACGATCGATGCGCCTGCGGCCTTAAGCCGTTCGATGGCCGTCGCATCGTAGGGGCTTGTGAAATGCTCTAGCAGTCGCGATCCACAGGTCAGCGGGAAATCGGTAACGGCAAGGTTGTCTTTAATGGCGATCGGGAGGCGCGACACCGCGGAAGCGGAATCCGGGTTCCCGGCTTCCGTGCTGACAGAGGGACTGAAGTGCAGAAAGGCACCCAGATCCTTATCGCGGGTTTCAACGCCGGCTCTATACTCTTTGAGTGTTTCAGCTGTCGCGAGAACGGTGTTCCAGTCGGCTTTCACCACATGCTCCTTTATCGGTTGACCGTGAAACCCGGGTACCGGGCTCGGCCGCGGTTCCGGAGCCTGTCAGTCGTCAGAGTACATTAGGAATGACGATGTAGCGGTCCTCGATTTCCGGACCACGATCGATCAGGGTGTCGGCGTCACAAAACCGGTGCTCACTGTCCTCGCGCAAAGCGTCCACGCCCCGCATCGGCATAGTCACGGTATCAGAGGATTGTGAAGCACCGTCAGCCTCGGCCATAATGTCAAAATACGAGAGCATCTTCTTCACCTCATCGGCAAAGCGCTGATGTTCCTCTTCTGAAAGGTCGAGTTTGGCCAGAGCTGCGGTAATGGAAAGTTCCGTTTCACCCACGGCTGAAAGGTTTACTAGGTCGCCGGGCGGCTGTCAACCATTGTAAATAGCTAGTTTCTGGCCTTTGAAGGACATTTTCTTGTTTGACGGGCGTTTTCGTCTTACAGTATGTTGCAGTACTTTGGAAAATTCGCGGCTACAGAAGAACAGAAGAGGTTACAGGTGACGAAGAAAGAGTTCCCGACTATACATTTTTACGATCAGGATTTTGTCGACCTGTACAATCAGACCTGGACCTGGATGGATGACTTCCAGAAAAAAGGCACAACGCGAAACAAGCTTCAGGCGAAGTATCTCAACTACCCGTCCTCCGAGACGATCAATCAGCTCGATTCCTGCTTTTCGACCTTCTTCCTCGTCTACTCAAACCGCATCTATTCGGCCTCGGCACAGCTCGACAACTTCTACGGCCGACAGGAAAAGGACGGTGCGATCAGGGGTGAGTACTCACTGAAAGACGGAAAAGCGGTCACGACGAAGGACAATCCGGAATGCGTGCACCCGCCGCTGTTTGCCTGGGCAGAGTACAACCTCTACCACAAGATCGGGAACAAGAAGCGCATCAAGGAGATCATGCCGACGCTTGAAGCCTATTTCGAGTGGCTTGAAGCGACTTTCAAACAGGAGAACGGCTTGTACTCGGTATCGCTTCAAGCAACGACCATGACCAACGCGCCTCGCCGGAAGGTCAAGTATCCCATAGATTTCAACGCACAGCAGGCAATGAATGCGCTGTATATGTCCGAACTCGGTGACATCCTCAACGACAAGGACATCAGCTTCAAGTACAAGCGGCACTACTTCAGTCTGAAGACCCGCATCAACTCCATGATGTGGAACGATGACGCAGGATTCTACTTCGATCTGGACTCGAAAGAGGAACAGATACGGGTAAAAACCATTGCGGGATTCTGGCCTCTTCTCGGAGAAATCCCCAACGAGGCAAAGAGTGATCCGCTTATACGCCAGGTACGCGATCCGGAAACCTTCGGTACCGAAAACCCCTTTCCGACCGTCGCAGCGAACGAGCCCGATTTCGACGAGAACGGCTCAGGCTACAAGGGTTCTGTGTACCCCCACCTCACCTTCATGGTCATCAAGGGGCTTGAAAAGTACGGTCAGTTCGAGCTCGCCCGCGAATGCGCGATCCGGCACCTGTACTACATCCTCGACACACTGCATCCGGAAGGGAAGGATAAGGGCAACGTCTGGGAGGCCTATCTCCCGAGGAAAGACGGACCTTCAAAGTGGAGGGGCAAGGCAGGGTTCCCGCGTCCGATGTTCCTGACGTATACGGCGCTGTCGTCTGTGGCGCTCATGATCGAGAACGTTATCGGGCTGTACATCAGTCTGCCTCGCAAAACCGTCGACTGGATTATCCCGACCCTGGAAATTATGGGCATAGAAAACCTCTCGCTGAAACGGAACCTCGTGACCATCCTGAGCAACAAGACCTCACGGGGCTGGGAAATCAGGCTCGAAAGCGAAAAACTGTACTACTTCACCATCGACATCCTGAAGCACAAGAAGAAAACGCTTCCCATTCCTTCGGGCAAGTGCTCCATGCTTATCGACAAGCTGTAGCGACCACGCGCGTATCTACTCCGGTTTCTCTTCGGACGCCCGTGCTTTCTCGCGCTTCTTGATCATGCTGCCGAGCAGCGTGATCCGCTTTCCGGGTGCCACACCAGTGGGACAGACACGGGAACAGCTGAAGTCCTTCGTACACCGTTCGACTCCCCGTTTGTCGGCGGCACGGTCAAGCCACGTATCCGCATCGTCGGGGTTCTTCTCTATCATGCGATGGATGGACGCGAGCGCGGCGGGCCCCATCCAGTCTTCGGTGACCGGACAGCTTGTCACACACAGGCCGCATTCTATGCAGCTCTCGAAGCGTTCGTAGTGTTCCATGTCTCTCGGAACCGGGGCATCGGTGTTCACCTCACTGACCCGCTTGTACTCTATGTCGTCCGGAAACTCGTTGAAGAACTCAGCTGGATCGAAGGCGAGATCCCCGATCTGGTGCATGGTCGGCAGTGGCTCTATGCGAACTGCCTGATCTTCGGGAATATCGGCGAGGCGTTTGATGCAGGATAGAACAAACTCCCCGTTCACCGCCATTCCACACGTACCGCAGGAACCGTGATGACAGGACTGCCTGTACATAAGGTCCGGGTCTTTCTGCAGACGTATGTACTCGAGCGCGTCGAGGATGGTGGTTCGTTCGTTGTACGGGACGGTAAATTCGTCTACCGTTTTCTTTGCAGTCCGGTATACGGTAACAGTACGTTCTTTCATACAAGGACTCCATGGCGGAAAAATTGACGATAATTCGGAAGCGGCTCGTCGGCGGTGCGGCAGGGCACCTCGACATCAAACATCCCGCAAACAACATCAACCGTCTTTTCGCCCATAATCCTGAGCGTTGTCGCCTTCCCGCCGGTAAGGCTCAACATTCCTTCAACGCCGTCGAGGGTGCCGTGATTCCGGACGTCGAAATCACGACTGAGCTCGCGACCTTCCTCTTCGGTCGAGGACGCTCCGGCGAGCGGACGGACCGCTGCCCAGGCCTTATGATACTTCGTGTCCTTGAAGTCGGGCACCATGTCGATTGCGGCTCGGGTAAGAAAGTCAACGTCTTTGTCGGGCACCGTACAGTCATCCGGATCGTCGCTCTGCCACTGCGTGGACCCGATGATGGACAGGCCCCGCTGCGGCACCAGAATATCGCCGTCGCTGGCAGGTCTGAGACGCTCAATTATGTTGTTCACCAGACGACCCTGATGCGCGAGCATGGTTCCGGGTGCGGGTGTAATTGGCAGGTCTATGTCGGCCATGGCGGCGAGTTTCCCGGCCCAGCCCCCGGTGGCGTTGATCACGAGGTCACACGCTACGGTCTCATCGGTTCCCGTTCGCAGGTCGCGAACCGTAACCCCGGCGATCCTCCGTCCCTCAAACACGAATGATTCGACGCGGGCGAAGTTCCGTATCACCGCGCCGAGCTGTCGAGCACCGGCAAAAAAGTGCATTGGTAACCGGTACGCATCCAGGGTTCCATCGGGCACCATGACGCCGCCGCGCAGAGTCGGGTTCAGCCGCGGTTCCATAGCGAGCAGTTCATCGGCGTTAAGCCACTGTGTCGGTATATCAGCCTCTGCACAGGCTTCCTCAAAGGTCTCGCGGTAGGCTTCTTCTTCCTCGGTAAAGGCGACGAACACTCCCCGGTTGGCCTCAATCGCCTCGGGAGCTATGCGCTTGAGAATGCGCACTTCGTTCATGCATTCGCGGCCAACGGCGCGGTCCTTGACCACGTATCGGGCTCCTGAATGCAGGAGGCCGTGGTGTCGTCCGGTCGAACCGCAGGTCAGCTCACCGCGTTCGAACAGCGTCGCCTTGAATCCGCGTTGTACGAGGTCGTACAGGATGGCAGCGCCGGTCCCGCCGCCGCCAACAACAACAACGTGCGTATCTGATACATTGCCCATAGGCTGCATGCGCGTAGCGAGTGTACCTTGCGCGGCGTTGCTGTGCTTTCCACCGCCGTTAAGACTATCAGATTGCCGGGCTTTGTCAACGATAGCGAACCTTCTGCGATTACAGATCAGCGTGGCGGGCAACGAACCAGTCGATGAGCGTGCGCGCGACACTCGGTCGCGGAGGAACGTCCGGGAGTGCTCCAGGGTCACACCAGTACGCGTGATCGATTTCTGTTCCATCGACCTCGATCTCACCGGAACGGTATTCACAGACGAAAGCGATCATAAGGCTGTCGGGAAATGGCCAGGGCTGACTGCTCATGTAGCGGATATTCTGCACCTCGATTGCGGTCTCTTCGCGCACTTCACGCGCGACACACTCTTCAAGGGTCTCTCCGGGATCGACAAAACCCGCGATCACGCTGTAAAACCCGTGCGCCCGTCGTGCGTTGTGAGCCAGAAGCAGTCTCCCGTCCCTGATTACCGCTACGATTATCGCCGGAGAAATGCGGGGGTATACCACAGCCCCGCACGAGAGGCACTTCCGCGCGTGCTCGGCAACCAGGCGCTGCGTTTTTCCGCCGCAGGATCCGCAGTACTGGTGCGTCGTGTCCCAGTGTGCGAGATGGACCGCCCGCGCCGCGCAGCGGAAGTCGGCTTCCGGGGCGCTGCGAAGCAGATCCCGCAGCGTGCGCGTTCCATACGCCCCGGCGACCTCAAACCCTGGTTCGGTCGTGAGCAGGCGCACCCGCCTGCCGTTCGAACAGAGGCCGAGATCGATCGCCTCGTCCGCGTTCAGCCCGAGGGTACGCACATCGCTGTGTTCGAGGAGTATGCGTGCCTCGTGCGTGATCAGTGTGTCTGCGACGCGTACGATGTAAGAGTCCACGCGTCCATTGTAGTATGGAAGCAGCAAACTTGACACCGCAGGCGGGGGTTCATAGACTTTAGAGGGAGGCGCACATCTTTAAGGACACAGACCGCATATGACGTCTTCCGAGCAGAAACTTCGCGAAATTCTTGCACTCGATGTGGAACTCAACCGTATACAGGACGTTGACATCCTTCTCGAGCGTATTCTCTCCGAGGCCCGGCGCGTAGCCCGGGCGGACGCGGGGAGCATTTACGTGCGTAAAGAAGATGAACTTCTGATCAGCTACGCACAGAACGACACCCATCAGGCGAAACTGCCGAAGGGACAGAAACTCATTTACAACGTGTTTACCGTCCCGATCAGTCACAAAACCATCAGCGGTTACTGTGCAGCCACCGGAGAACAGGTAAACATCCCTGACGTGTACGAGATTCCGGACGAAGCGCCCTACGGCTTTGACCCCTCGTACGACCGCATCAGTGAGTACCGCTCACGGTCGATGCTTGCCATACCGCTTCGCGACCAGAACGGCACCATACTCGGAGTCATACAGCTCATAAACAAAATAAACCCCGACGGCTCGGTCGGAGTATTTGATGCTGATGATGAACTGATCACGATGCACTTTGCTACGAATGCAACCGTCGCATTGCAGCGGGCACAAATGACCCGCGCGATCATTCTCCGCATGATTCGCATGGCCGAGTTACGGGATCCCAAGGAAACCGGCCCCCATGTCAACCGGGTCGCCGGGTATTCGGTTGAGATTTACGAGCACTGGGCACAGCGGCAGGGCCATGATCCGAAAGAGATCGAGCGTGGACGTGACAATCTGCGTATGGCGGCGATGCTGCACGACGTGGGTAAGGTCGCTATTTCGGACACCATACTCAAAAAGCCGGGGCGATTCACTGACGAAGAGTTTTCGGTCATGAAAACCCATACCTGGGTAGGCGCACGGCTGTTCGCAGACCGGCAGTCAGAGTTCGATGCGATCGCCGCCGAGATTGCGGTCAGCCACCATGAGAGCTGGGACGGGACGGGCTATCCCGGGAAGGTTGACATCAATACCGGTGAGCCGGTCGAGACCGACGATGCAGGCAAGGCTGTCGGGTATGCCGGCGAGGAAATTCCGATATACGGGCGCATTGTCTCCATCGCCGACGTCTACGATGCTCTCTGTTCGAGTCGGGTCTACAAGGAAGCGTGGTCGGAAGACGACGTTGTCGAGGAAATCCGGAAGCTCAGCGGGGTTAAATTTGACCCGGAAGTCGTTGAGTGTTTCCTCGAGGTACTGCCGAATATCAGGCAGATAACCAAACGCTACAAAGACCCCGAATAGCTGTAAGCGCGGTACGCACAACCACTGCCGCACCGCTTCAAGGAGAAGCGGCGCGCACCTGCTCAGGCTTCCTTATACGCCTGCACAAGATCATCTACAGCCTTCTTTCCATCACCGAATAACATGAGGGTGTTGTCGAAGGTAAACAGCGGATTTGGTATGCCCGCGAACCCCGGACTGAGACTGCGTTTTATGACCACGACGGTACGGGACTGGTCGACATCGAGAATAGGCATGCCCGAAATCGGACCCCCCGCTTCCCGGGCCGACGGGTTTACGACATCATTCGCACCGATGACGATGGTGACATCGGTATTCTTGAAGGTCGGGTTAATCTGATCCATTTCTTTGAGCTTGTCGTAGCTGATCGCCTCTTCGGCCAGCAGCACGTTCATGTGACCGGGCATGCGGCCCGCAACCGGGTGTATGCCGAACTCAACGGTAATGCCATCGGCCTCCATCGCCTCGGTAAGCTGCCTGACCGCCGACTGGGCGCGGGCTACCGCCATACCGTACCCGGGGACAAACACCACGCGTCGGGCGATCTTGAGGATCATGGCGACTTCATCCGCATTCGTGCTCTTGGTCTTGCCCGCATAGATATCGTCGGTTGATGCCTTCTCCGGGATGGCACCCATACCACCGAACAGCACGTTCGCCAGGGACCGGTTCATTGCCTTACACATGATCTGCGTAAGAATGATACCGGATGCACCGACCAGCGATCCGGAGATGATGAGGATGGTGTTGGAGAGCACAAAACCGGTGGCCGCAGCGGCGAGACCGGAGTACGAGTTCAGCAGCGCAATGACTATGGGCATGTCTGCACCACCGATCGGTACGACCAGGAGCAGGCCAAGGAGTCCGGCAATACCCGCGAGAACCCAGAACAGTGACATGTCCGCAGGGTCGAGTATGACCAGGACTGCGACGGCTACCGTCAGACCGCCGACAAGGATTTTCACGATCTGCTCACCACGATACCGTACGGGCTGTTCGGTAACCAGGCCCTGCAGCTTCGCGAAGGCAACGACGCTGCCGGTAAAGGTGACCGCTCCGATGATCGCGCTCAGCACCGTGGATATGGAGATCTGCAGGTCCAGACCACCGGCTCCGGCGCCACTGATGATGCCGACGGCCTGTATCAGAGCTGCTGCGGCGACGAGAACCGATGCGCCTCCTCCGAAACCGTTAAACAGACCGACGAGCTGTGGCATGGCTGTCATCTTGATGGTCAACGCGAACACCGCTCCGATCGCCGCACCGCCGGCCATGCCTCCGATGAGGACAGGCAGATTGAGCAGCTCCTGGTCGACAAGCGTGACGACAACTGCAATGAGCATGGCCACCGCACCGTAAAGATTGCCGCGGACCGCGCTGCGAGGATGAGTCAGTCCTTTCAATCCGAGAATGAACAGGACGGCCGCAATCAGATACGCGAGATTTACAAAATCAAAGGTCATGAACATTCCCCTACTTCCTGAACTTCTTGAGCATGCGGTGTGTCACGAGAAACCCGCCGACCACATTGGTGGTGGCGAACACGAGAGCGGTTACACCGAGCACCGCCGCAAGCGGGCCCGTTGTTGAACCGCTTGCAACGATCGCTCCGACGAGGGTTATCCCCGAAATGGCATTCGAGCCGGACATGAGCGGCGTGTGCAGAATCGGCGGCACCTTGGTTATGACCTCGAACCCGACGAAGACCGCCAGGGCGAAAATGGTCAGAATCATGACAAAGCTGGTATCCATACTGTTGTTACTCCTTTCCGTAGGCCGACTTCAGATACTGTCCGCGAATCTCACCGTTGTGAATAACAAGGGTGGCGTCAGTAATCTCGTCTGACAGGTCGAGGGTCAGTTCGCCGTCGGCGATAACGTTCTGAAGGTAGGTGACCATGTTTTTGCTGTAGAGCTGCGACGCGCTGCCAGCCATCTGCGAGACGAGGTTCAGCGGACCAACGATGGTTACCCCGTGGGCTGTGACGGTTTCACCCGGCCTGGTCAGCTCACAGTTACCCCCCCGTTCCGCGCCAAGATCGATAATGACCGAGTTAGGCTGCATTCCGGCGACCATTTCCTCGGTCACGAGTCTTGGAGCCGGTTTGCCGGGAACGGCAGCGGTCGTAATGACCACGTCACTGTCGGCGAGTACGCTCTTCATCATTTCCCGCTGCTTCTCGTAGAAGGCTTCGTCCATTTCCTTTGCATAGCCGCCGGAACCTTCGGCGCCCTCGCCGAGGTCGAGTTGCACGAACTTCGCCCCGAGGCTCTCCGCCTGCTCTTTCGCGGCGCTTCGGACATCGTACGCGCTGACGATCGCTCCGAGACGCTGTGCGGTTGCAATCGCCTGAAGCCCCGCGACGCCTACGCCGACGATGAACACCTTCGCCGGCACGATCGTTCCCGCCGCAGTCATCATCATGGGAAACATCTTCGGCAGGGTTGTTGCGGCAGTCAGAACCGCCTGATACCCGGCGAGGTTCGCCATGGACGAGAGGACATCCATGCTCTGCGCCCGCGTGATACGCGGAATGAGCTCCATCGACATCAGCGAGCCCTTCTGTTTTACCAGCGTATCGAACGAAGCGTGACTGCGGAAGGGATCGGCGATGCCAACCCAGACCTGTCCTTCCTGACCGACTTCAAGATCAGTTCCTCCGTCTGCACTCGAAGCGCAGCGTACCGTCGACACGATCTGACTCCCGGCTGTTATGGCGGCACGGTCCGCTATGACCGCCCCTTTCTCTTCGTATTCGCTGTCCGCGTAGCCGGCCTGAACACCGGCGCCCTTTTCGACCCGCACTTCACAGCCGAGTTTCGCAAGAAGAGGTACATGGGCCGGAATTACGGCAACACGTTTCTCCCCGGGTGCTGTTTCCCTGAGCACACCTACAATCATGATGAGACACTCCTTTTCCGGTTCGTTGGTGAACAACGGCAGCCTATCACCAAAAATGAGGATAGGCCACCATGCACCGATCAGCTTTCGTGCTGCAAGATGAGATCCGATACGATTTTTCCGCCACTTACGACCAGTGGCATGCCACCACCGGGATGGCAACTGCCGCCGCAGAAATACAGTCCTCGATATCGTTTTGATCTGTTCGGGTGTCGAAGGAACGCGGCAGCCCTGCTGTTCGATGAGATGCCGTACAGCGACCCTCGATGGCTCCGTGTACGCTCTGCAATATCGGCGGGGGTCATAATCTGTTCTGTTTCGATATACGGTTCCACGTTTACGCCCAATCTTGAGGAGATAGTCGCCAGCACCACCGTTCGGACCCGTGCCGTTTCGGCTGCCCAGTCCTGACCGTCGTCGTACGGGGCATTGATAAGCACAAACCAGTTTTCACCATCCTCGGGTGCATCATCGGGGCTCGACTTGGAGGTGATGTTCACATACACGGTCGGATCATCCGGACAGACCCGCTCGTCGAAGATCTGTCCGAACTCCTCTCGATAATCCCGCGAGAAAAAAATGTTGTGGTGAGACAGCTCCGGACAGACTCGCCGGATACCCCAGTAGAAGACCAGAGCCGATGAACTTGGTTCAAGCGATTCGTGTCGCACAAGCTCCGGTGCTTCGGGCTCGGCGAGGAGATCACGATAGGCCACGGTTACATCGGCATTGCAGACCACCGCCTGCGCCGGGATGTGGGTCCCGTCCACGCTGACACCGGTCACGCGACGGCGCCGGCCCTGTTGCGCCCAGGTAATCCGCTCCACGTGTTTCCCCCTATGCACCTGCACACCGATTTCGCGCGCCACCTGTTCCAGCGCCTTCGGGATCTCGTGTATCCCGCCGGCCACTGCATACGCACCACCACGGTACTCCACGTGAGGTATGATGTTCAGGGTCGCCGGTGTTCTGAACGGACTCGACCCATTGTAGGTCGCGTAGCGTTCGAACAGCTGACGGGCGTGTGGCGTCTCAAAATAGTGTTCCACGGCTTCTGCCATGGTACGCAGCGGATCTATCCCCGGGAACCGGAACAAGGACTTCAGGAAACCGGGACGCAGATAGGACGTTGAGTCGTGAAGACTTCTGTTCAGAAACATGTCGGCGGCTATAGAGTGTATGCGTGTGGAATAAGCCAGGAAGCGTGCCAGATTTTCGCTTCCCTCCCCGGTTGCCTCATGAAGTTCGCGTGCGAACCGGTCCTCATCCGCCCATGCACTGAAGGAAACACCGTCAGAGTAGAAGTAACGGCAGATCTCGGGAAGCGGAATCAGCTTCACGTAATCGGCCATATCTCTTCCGGCGACCGAAAAAAGCTCTTCGAACACCTTCGGCATGGTGAACAGCGACGGTCCGGTATCAAAACGATACCCGTCCCGTTCCATTGTGCCGGCTTTGCCCCCGACCGTTTCTGAGGCTTCATACACGCTGACGCGCCAGCCTCGGCTTGCCAGGCGTATCGCCGCCGACAGACCTCCAAGACCCGCTCCTACAACAACTGCTGCTCTCCTGTCGTTCATGCTGTGTCGTACGCTCCCGTGTAATCGTTCTGACACGCTGCCTTATTGTGCAGCAGCGCGAATCTCCTCGACCAGCAACCGGTGCTGTTCGCTTCCGAGCGCGGACTGGTCCTCCGGCAGCCATCGGTCCGGTTCGAAGACACCGCTCCGGTACTTCGCAGCAAGGATCCGATGCGCCGACTCCTGGATACGCCGCGACGAAAGGCGACCGCTTAAGACCGCATCCCGTATTGCATCTCGTGCGATAACGGCGTTTCGCGGCTGCAGCAGAATGTCCGAGCCCGCCTCGACGGATGCAACCGCCAGTTCCGCGCCTGAGAATCGACCTGTTACCGCCTCCATGACGAGGCTGTCGGTGATGACTAGACCTTCGAACCCCATCTCGCTGCGCAGGAGCCCCTCCAGCGCAGTTCTGTTAAGCGTAACCGGCAGATCACTGCCGAATATGTTCGGCAGGTCTATGTGGGCCGACATGATTCCGTCGACACCGGCGGAAATCGCGTGGCGAAACGGGACAAGCTCTACGGCCGACAGGCGCTCCCTGTCGTGGAGCAGGACAACCCGCTCAACGTGACTGTCCTCGTCGCTGTCACCGTGCCCGGGGAAATGCTTTACGACAGAGAGAATATACTCCGACTGCAGCCCCCGGACCATCTGCACGACCATTTCAGCGACAATCTCCGGGTCTGCTCCAAAGGCTCGGCTGCCGATCACGGTATTGCGAGGGTTGGTCTGAACGTCGGCGACCGGCGCAAGATTCATGTTTATACCAAGCGCACGCATCTCGCTTCCAATAGCCTGCCCCACACGGTAGGCATAGTCGACCTCACCGGTACGGCCGATCAAACGCGCGGAGGGAAAGCGGGTCGCAGGCATTGCGGTGCTCTGTGTCAGTCTGCTGACAAGGCCCCCCTCCTGGTCCGTTGCAATAAACAGAGGTACCGCCGTAAGCGTCTGCAGATGATCGACGAAACCGCGCGTCTGTTGCGGATCGCCGATGTTCTGCCCGAAGAGAATGATCCCACCCGGCTGAACGTCGGCTATTTCTGTCCGCATGAACTCGGTAACGGACCGCACCGGCCGTGATGCGGCGTCAAATATATACGCCGGCATTATCATCTGCCCGATCTGCTCTTCGAGCGTCATTTCGGCGAGTCTCAGCGCAGCGAGCCGGTCGGCGCGCTGCCGGCGCATGTTCCCGTTCATGCGTTCATCATCAAAAGACAGTGATTCGAGAATCAGCGGCTCGTGCAGTTCCATCGCGTCATCCGGAATTCCGTCGAAGGCATCCGGGGGAAGAACCGATACAGCGGCTCCAACGTGGTCTTCGAAAAAATCGTGCGGAACCGGATCCCCGTCGTCGGGCGGAACAGCGTCCGGAGATTCTTCCTGACCAATCACCGGAGGCTCATCCTCGGGGGACTCAGGTTCGTAGCTCGGTTCCCGATCGTCCATCTGCTCCGACCGCGTTGCCTCATCTGCAGATTCATCTGTTGAGAGCACCGATGCGCAGGAAGCGAGTACGGTCAACGCGAGAATGGCTGTCGTGAGAACGCGTGAAACCTTCACCATGCTCCCTTCACTTCAAGAGACTGTGAAAACGGCCCCCGGACCGGTTTATGATATGGTCGACGAGACGCGGAGCAAGACGATCAAGCGTCAGCAGCAGCCAGCCTTTGGACGTCAGAACCCGCCGATACTTCCTCCGTCCTGCGAGAAGGAGGATCTCGGCGGCAACATCGCGTTGCGTCATGTCATGCTTGCGTTTGGAGTGCATGATTGAGCCATCCGCGTTATAGATCTCCTTGTCGGGATCGTTCTCGGTAAAGCCGATATATATGATTCCGACGTGAAGACCGGTCGGCGATGTCTCGGCACGGATGGACTGCGCGAGGGCTGTCAGCGCCATCTTCGCTGCTGAATAGATCGATATACCCGGAAAACCTCGCATACCCGACACGCTGGAGATGAAAATGACGCTGCCACGGACTGATATGAGATCAGCGAGAAATGTCTGTGTCGAAACAGCAGATCCAATGACGTTCGTCCGCATTACGCTCTCAAGCACATCCGTACGTATTTCACTGAAAGGCCCTCGCATCGACGTGCCTGCGTTATTAATGAGAACATCGCATCCTGACAGCTCATCGGCTGCCTGCTTGAGATCCGCTGCGGTTTGCGGGTCGCAGATGTCGCCAACGACCATTCGCACCACACCACCTTTCTCCAGGAGCGCTGCCGCGACCTCGTTCAGCTTCGCCTCGTTCCGGCCATGGATGACGACACGCGCCCCGGCTTCAACACAGATATGAGCAGTTTCGCGGCCTATACCACGACTGGAGCCGGTAATGACAACTGTCTTACCCGACAGAAACGAGAATCTGGACATGCACTGTACTCCTGCGCGAGATTGTAGCACGGTCCGGGTCGTATTAGAACAGTTCGTACGCGCGGATCTCACGGAATTGTACCGACACGCGGACACGCGCCGTATACTGACCGCTGCGAATCGATACAAGCGGAGCTTCAATGAGCACCGCATCGGCAATGATTTCAGCGGGCCTGTTCGCGGTCACCCGACGCGCCTCGGCACGAACCGCGTATGCCACTGCAGCCTGTATTGCGTCCTGAACCGCTGACGGTCCGGCGAAGTAATCGGCTGATCCCGTTCCCTCGGACCGGGCTATATCAGAGCGCAGAAATCGCAGCCGCGACGAGGCCTGCACCTCGTCCGGGTGAAAGGAGAAGACTCCGTAGATCCGGCCATCAGCCTCGCGAATCTGCCGGGTGCGAAGTCCCCGGTCTCCCCGGACGATCTCTGCCCGCGGGACAACTTCAACCTGTTCCCGCACATCGCGCAGCGGTTCAGCCGGAACGTAGCGGACCTTGAAGCCGTAGGTCATCCCGGCAAACACGAAACCGGCCGTCTCGAGAAGACGAAGCGCGGCCTGCTCTGCATCCCGGGAGGCACTTTCGCGTTCCGAGAGAAAGGGCTCGATTTCGACCCACAACTCAGCCTGCAGAATCATATCCCGGGCCGAGGCCTGGCCGACAAAAACCGCAGTGAGCATCAGGTAGAGAATCAGCGATCGGGATAGCCGGTACACATGTCCCTTTCTTACTCCCGCCCAAAAAACACCCGCAGGGAGTTAATGTTCAGGCGAAGCAGAAGATACACGAAGGCCGCAACAAACCCGGCCAGATGTGTCAGGTGCGCGACACCACTGCCCGGACTCGTGAGGCCCCTGAACAGTTCAAGCGCAGTGAACCCGAGGACGAGTACAGGCGCCTTCATTGGAATGATCGCGAAGAGAAAGATCACCGAATCGGGGAAGAATGTTGCATACGCGAGCAGTGTCGCGAATACGGCTCCGGATGCTCCTAATAGCTGTATCTGCACAAGTCCCGTCATCCAGTAAATCGCGAGCGAGAGCAGTCCGGCAACGAGTCCGGAGAACAGGTAGAACACCAGAAACTCGGTAGAACCGATTCGCCGCTCGACCTGGGACCCGAAAATAAAGAGACCGAACATGTTGAACAGAATATGTCCCCAGCCGAACGGCGAGTGCACGAACATGTAGGTAAACGGTTGCCAGAACATACCCCCACGTATCGTCTCAAGAGGGTTCATTGCCAGAAGGTAGAGGAAATCAGGCAGAAAACTCGTGATTGCATAAAAAAGCACGTTCACACCGACGAGCCAAAGGACGGCGTTATACTGGCGATAGGCGAAGGGCCGACGCAGCAAAACTCTGTTGTTCATGACTCTCAGTGTACGCCAAGCGATATCCCCACGGCAACATGAATAAAAGCCGATTTCAGCGTCGAAGCGGTAGTTTCGACCTATGAAGCATTTACTTCTGTCTGCGGTCCTCTGGCTCGGCATACTGTCCGGGTGTGTTTCCATACAGCCTCACGGTGTCTTCCTCCCTGAGGAGGTGCCCGCGAATCCCGGAAACGTACGGTTCATCGGCGAGGAGAGTGGATTTCTTGAGATTGTCGTCTGGGATACGGATTCCGATGAAAGCTGGACCGTCTTGAGTGACAGACCTATGTTCTGGGACTGGGCTTCATCGGGAGAATTTCTGGTCGCCCATGGCGGCACAAGCCCCCTGCGCGGTAGAGACGGGAGTCTGTCGGTTGGTACGTTTTCCGACTTCCGACAAACCGCAGATCACCGAGCTCAATACACAGGTCGGGTATTTTCAGGTGCCTGCCGTTGCCCGGGGGAGTGAATGCGTTCGACTGGAGTCCCGACGGTTCACTCATTGTTTACTGTCCGCGACCGTGGTGATTTTCTCATGATTATCTGCAATCAAAGCGCGTGTTCACCGGGTAAGGGTACATGAGTCGTCCTGACTCGATATTCTGACCTTAGGAGTGAGGAGGTGA